>DASYBQ010000266.1:0-44655 GCA_036500625.1 Pseudonocardia sp.
CAGGCCCCCATCGCGGCGGCCGCCAGCAACGCGACGTCCAGCGGGTCCCGGACCGAGTAACAACCCGGCTTCAGCAACACCAGGCCGCACACGTTGCGGAACTGCCAGAAGCCGATGATCACGTAGGTGGCCAGCACCATCGCCGAGGTGCCGGCCGCGAGCCCGTCCAGCCCGTCGGTCAGGTTGACCGCGTTAGACCAGGCGCTGACCACCAGGTAGCAGAACACCACGAAGCCGACGGTGCCGAGGGACAGCACCAAGATGTCGCGCACGAACGAGAGACGCACCGAGGCCGGGGTGATGTGCGCCGAGTTGGCCAGCCGCAGCGCCAGGATCGCGAAGATCACGGCGGTGACCAGCTGGCCGACCAGCTTCGAGGTCTTGTTCAAACCCAGGTTGCGCTGGCGGCGCAGCTTGATGAAGTCGTCGAGGAAGCCGACGAGGCCCAGCGCGGTGGTCAGCAGTAGCACCAGCCAGGCCGACGCGCTCGGGCCGCCGTTCTCCGAGGACATCACGTGGGAGGCCAGGAAGCCGGCCCAGATGGCGATCAGGATGGCCACCCCGCCCATGGTGGGCGTGCCGCGTTTGGACTGGTGGCTGGCTGGGCCCTCGGCCCGGATCTCCTGGCCGAAGCCGTGCCTTGCGAAGAACCGGATCAGGTAGGGGGTGAGCAGGATGGACACCGCGAGGGCTACGCCACCCGCGACCAGGATTCCCTTCACCGGGCGCCCTCCGGAGCGTCAGTGCCCCCGGTGTCGGCCAGCAACCCGGCCGCTATCCGTTCCAGACCGGCCGACCGCGAGGCCTTCACCAGCACCACGTCGCCCGGCCGCAGTCGCTCATGAAGTACCTCCAGGGCCGTCGCCACATCCGGCACGACCATCGACTCCTTTCCGTAGCCGGCCTGGTAGCCGGCGGGTCCGACCGCGAGCAGTTGGCGCACCCCCAGCCGAGCGGCCAACCGGCCGACCTCGGCGTGCGCCGCCGCGCTCGTCTCCCCCAGCTCCCCCATGCCGCCAAGCACCGCCCAGCCCCTGCGGTCCCGCCCGGCGATCGCGGCCAACGCCTCCAACCCGGCGCGCATCGACTCCGGATTCGCGTTGTAAGCGTCGTTGATCACCGTCACGCCGTCCGGCCGTTCGGTCACCTCCATCCGCCACCGGGACGCCGGCACTGCCTCGGACAGCAGATCGGCGACCTGCTCCGGCTCGGCGCCTAGCTCGAACCCGACCGCCGCGGCGGCCAATGCATTGCTCACCTGATGCGCGCCGACAAGCCGCAGCGCGACGTCGGCCTCCCCTTTGGGCCCGACAAGCAGGAACCGCGGCCGGCCCAGCTCGTCGAGCTCCACCTCCTCGGCGCGCACATCGGCCTCGCAGGCGTGCACGCCGAACGCCAGCACCCGGGCCGAAGTGCGCGAGGCCATCTCGGCGACCCGCCGGTCATCAGCGTTGAGCACCGCGACCCCGCCGCGCGCAGCCGCCGGCAGCGATTCGACGAGCTCGCCCTTCGCCGCCGCGACCGCCTCCGGCGAGCCGAACTCGCCGAGGTGCGCGCTGCCCACGTTGAGCACCACGCCGATGCGGGGCGGCGCGACCGCGCACTGCGCCGCGATGTGGCCCAACCCCCGGGCGGCCAGCTCCAGCACCAGGTGCCGGGTGACCCGGTCGACTCGCAGCACCGTCCACGGGTGGCCCAGCTCGTTGTTGAACGAGCCAGGCGGCGCGACCGTCTCACCCAGTGGCGCCAGTACGGCGGCGACCAGGTCCTTGGTGGAGGTCTTGCCCGACGAGCCGGTCAGCCCGACGATCTCCAGCGCGGGCAGCCGACGCACCACCTCGGCGGCCAGCGCGCCCATCGCCATGAGCACGGTGCGCGACTGCGTCTGTGGCGTCGAGCCCGGCTGGCCGACCAGTATCGCCGGCGCGTCCACTGGCCGGGCCGCCAGCACCGCGACCGCGCCGGCGGCGTGCGCGGCGGCGGCGAAGTCGTGGCCGTCCACCCGCTCGCCGGGTAGCGCCACGAACAGCCCGCCGGCCCCGACGTTGCGGGAGTCGAAGTCCACCGGCCCGGTGACCAGCTCCGCACCGGTTGCCCGGTGCAGCCGACCACCCACCACGTCCGCCACCTCGGCGAGGGTGATGGGGATCATCGGGCGGCCCCGGACCCGGCCAGCTCGGCGTGGATCGCCCCGGTCAGCTCGTCGACGTCGGAGAACGGCCTCCGCACCCCGTGCGCCTCCTGCCCCGTCTCGTGGCCCTTGCCGGCCACCACCAGCACATCGCCCGCCCGCGCACGGGCCACCGCCGCGGTGATGGCGTCGCGGCGGTCGCCCACCTCGAGTACCTCGCCCAGCGGCGGCGCGGCCAGCGCGCCGGCCCGCATGGCGGCCCGGATCGCGGAGGGCGGCTCACCGCGCGGGTTGTCGTCGGTGATCACCAGCAGTTCGGCCCGGCGGGCCGCCTCGGCACCCATCAGCGGTCGCTTCGCGGCGTCCCGGTCGCCGCCGCAGCCCAGCACCACGATCAACCTGCCGCCGGGGCGCACCCGGGGCCGCACGGTCTCCAGCAGCGCCGCCACCGCGGCCGGCTTGTGGGCGTAGTCCACCAGGGCCAGGTACGGCTGCCCGACTTCCACCCGCTCCAGCCGGCCGGGCACGTTGACCTCGGCGAGGCCCTGGGCGGCGCTGGACGCCGGCACCCCGGCCCGGTCCAGGCAGGCCAGCGCAAGCAGTGCGTTTGCCACGTTGTAGGAGCCGGGAAGTGGCAGACCGACCGGGACCCGCACGCCGTCCGGTGTGACGGCGGTGAACCGCTGGCCACCGTCGGGCGCGGCCGCGACGTCCTCGGCCCGCCACCCGGCGTCCGCACGGCCGGCGGCCGAGACGCTGACCGTGCCGGCGCGCAGTAGTCGCCGGCCCCAGGCGTCGTCGGTGTTGACCACTTCACTCACCGCGCGCCCGTCGAACAGCAGCGACTTGGCCGCGAAGTAGCTCTCCATGTCGTGGTGGAAGTCCAGATGGTCCTGGGACAGGTTGGTGAACGCGCCCACCGCGAACCGGGTGCCGTCCGCGCGGTGCAGCGACAGCGCGTGGCTCGACACCTCCATCGCCGCGTGGCCGACCCCGCGCTCGAGCATGATCGCGAACAGCGCCTGCAGGTCCGGCGCCTCCGGCGTGGTCAGTGAGCTGGCCCACCGCTGGCCGTCGATAGTGGTGCGCACTGTGCCGATCAAGCCGCTGGAAAGGCCCGCCGCGCGCAGCCCGGCCTCGATGAGGAAGGTCACCGTGGTCTTTCCGCTGGTCCCGGTCACACCGAGCACGCAGAGTCGGGCGGTCGGATCGCCGTACACCCGTGCGGCGAGCACACCGAGCACGGACCTCGGGTCCGGGGTCACCAGCACCGGCAACCCGGAGTCGATGACCGCCGGCCGCGCCGCGCCGGCCGGGTCGGTGAGCAGCGCCGCCGCTCCCCGCCGGTGCGCCTGCGCCGCAAAGTCGGCACCGTGCGCGCGGGCCCCGGGCAGCGCGGCGAAAAGATCTCCGGGCCGAACGTCCTGGGTACGCAGCGTGACCCCGGAGACCGTGCCGTGCACCGGGCGCGCGCCGACCAGCACGGCCAGCTCGCTCAGTCGGGTCGAGCCGGTCGCCTCGGGCCGAGGAGCCAGCTGCTCGGCACTCGCGATCGGGGTCGGGAACATGTCCGGGAAGGCTACCGGCGCCATGATCGAGCTCCCTTTCTGCCCTGTTCCGGCCTCTAAAACCCGCCCGGTGTGCTCGTGCCTCACGCGAGACGGACGGCCCCGCACGGCACGCTTTTCGTCGTGCGCGGCCGTCCGTCTCACCTAGGGCAGGACCAGTGGGACCATCGGCGTCGGGGCGGTACTGACCGGGATCCGGTCCCGCTGGGCCAGCATCGAAGCGATCTGGTGGAACAGCTCCGAGGCGTCCTGGCCGTGCGTCGGGGCGTCCAGCATGATCGCCATCACGTAGCGGGGCTGGGCGGCAGGGAACATACCGGCGAACGTGATCCAATATGTGTTCGCCGAGTAGCAGCCGCACGCCGGGTTGACCTGTTGCGCGGTGCCGGTCTTGCCGGCCACCTGGTAGCCCTCGACGGCCGCCTTCACCCCGGTACCGCGCTGTACACCCTTGCCGTTCTGGGTGACCGCCGTAAGCATCTGGCGCAGCTGCGCGGCGATCGGCGGCGACACCACCCGCACCGGGGCGGCCGGCACCTCGGGGTGACGGACACCGTCCGGGCCCACCGTCGCCGAGACGATCCTCGGTGGGATGCGCAGGCCGCCGTTCGCCACGGCCTGGTACATGTCCGCCAGTTGCAGCACGGTCATCGAGAGGCCTTGGCCGATCGGCAGGTTGCCGAACGTCGAGCCGGACCAGGTATTGCGCGCCGGCACCCGACCAGGGCTCTCCCCCGGCAGGCCGACACCGGTGCGCTGGCCGATGCCCATCTTCTGCAACATGTCCCAGAACCGGTCCGGGCCGATCTGCTGGGCGGTCATCAGCGTGCCGACGTTGGAGGAGCGGGCCAGGATGCCGGTGAGGGTGAAGTTCTGCGTCGGGTGCACCCAGGCGTCGTGGATGGTGCGGTCCGCGATTTTGATGGTGTCCGGCACGCTCTTCACCGACATCGGGTCGACAAGGCCGGAGTCCAGCGCGGCCGCCATGGTGATGATCTTGTTGACCGAGCCGGGCTCGAACGGTGTGGTCACGGCGGCGTCACCCAGCTCGGCGCCGGTCGCTCCGGCGAGGTTGCGCGGGTCGAAGGTGGCCGAGTTGGCCAGCGCGCGGACCTCGCCGGTGGCGGAGTCCAGCACCACCGCGCTGCCGGTCTTGGCGCCGTGCTCGGCCACGTAGGCGGACAGCTGCCGCTGCAGGGTGTACTGCAGGTCGGAGTCGACGGTGAGCTGCACCGTCGAGCCGGGCACCGCCGCCCGCTCGGCGCGCTCGCTGCCGGGGATGACGGTGGCACTGCCCTCGGCGGTGTCCACCACCCGGTAGCCGTCGGTGCCGGCGAGCAGCTTCTCCTCGGCGGCTTCCAGGCCGACCACACCGTGCAGCTTGTGCTTGTCCATGTCCCAGCTCGCCGCGCCGACGATGTTGGCCGCAAGGTCACCGCCCGGATACTGCCGCGACTCGCGGTCCTCCTGGCCGATCTCCGGGAAGCGCTGGATCACCGCGCGGGCCACTGACGGCTCCACGAGCGGCACCAGGATCACGTAGTGCTTGGCGGTGTTGAGCGCGGCGTAAACCTGGTTCGGGTCCACGCCGGCGAGCTGGGCGATGCCCAGCGCGATCTGGGTCTTGCGTGCGACCGCGTTCGGCCCCTGGTCACGCGCGATCAGGTACGGGTTCGCGACCAGGGCCTTGGCCCGCACACTGAACGCCATCGGCATGCCGTTGCGATCCAGCACCGAACCACGCTCGGCCGGTATCACCTGGGGGGTCACCCGCTGTTTGTCCCCCTCGGCCCGCAGCCCCGGGGCCTGCAGCGTCTGCACCGTGACCAACTTCAGGCCGGCCACGGTGAGCATCGCGACCATGATCATGCGGCCGGCGATCAGGCGTTTCGACGGGTCGACCCGGGGTGCGCCGGTTGGCCTCGGGCGCCTACTCGGCGGTGGTCCCGGAGGCGGTTTCGAGCGGGCCGGCGGTGTCGCGGTGCGCATCAGGGACTGATCCCCGCGTTCCGCTCTGCGCCGTGGCGGTGGGCGACGGCCAGTTCATGTGCCTCGGCAGTCGACTGACCGGCGGCCGGCTGAGTCGCGGACGCCTGCTCCTGCTCGGCCTGGGTGTCCACCAACTGCTCCGAGGTGAGCTGGTCGGTGCCCCGCGCGGGCCCGGCCGGCGTCGGTGTACTCGGCGCGGGCGCCGCCGCGCCAGGCACCGCCCCCGCGCTCGGCGCGGGTGCCGCCACACGGGGTGTCGCCCCCGCTACCGCCGCTCCCGGGACCGCGACGACCCCGGGCGCCGCCGGTGGGGTGATCGCCGGCGACGACACCGCCGCCTTGGGCGTGCCCACCACGCTCACCGCACCGTCGGGTTGCGCGACCAGACGGGCCGCATCGCTGACCTGCACCATGCCCAGCCCCTGCGCCTCCTGCGCCAACGCCGGTGGGGCCTGCATGGCCGCGATCTGGGTGCGCAGCATCTCGCTGCGCTCGGAAAGGTCACGGGTCGCCGAACGCGCGGAGTCCAGCCGATAGGAGTCGGCCGCCGCCGTGGTGGACAGCCACAGCGAGGTGACCAACCCGACACCGAGCAGCACCATGATCAGGAGCACGAACTGGGAACGGCCCGCAACGCCCTCGGCGGGTGCCCCGCCCATCCGCTGCTGGCGACCGGTGCGCTTGGCGTATGCCCGGCCAACCGCGCCGGCGGAGTCCCGAGGTGCCGGGGCACCGCCCGGGTCGCGGTTGGGCCGGCGAGCCGGCTGCCGACTCGCACGGGCTCGCTCGATCGTGGGTGCGCTCATGTCGCCTCCGTCACTCGTGCCTCGGCTTCGCGCGCGGTGCTGGTACCTGGGCCCGCGAACCGCTCGGGTCCCGGCGCCGCACGCCCGGTCACGCTCACCTCGGTGCTCACTGGCTGGCTCGCTCTGGCTGGCTCACTGGCTGTCGCCTTCGCTGACTCGTTCCCCGGCGCGCAACCGGACCGAGGCCGCGCGCGGGTTGCCGGCGGTCTCCTGCTCGTCGGCGAGCTCCGCGCCCCGGGTGAGCAGCCGCCACTGGGGTTCGTGCCCTGGCAGCTCCACCGGCAGCCCAGCCGGCGTGCGTGAGCTGGCCGCCTCCGCGAGCGCCCGCTTCACCAGGCGGTCCTCGAGTGAGTGGTAGGCCAGCACCACCAGCCGGCCACCCATTCCGACGGCACGCAACGCCGAGGGCAACACACCGCGCAGTGCGTCGAGCTCGCCGTTCACCTCGATGCGCAGCGCCTGGAAGGTCCGCTTCGCGGGGTGGCCGCCGGTGCGCCGCGAGGCGGCCGGCACCACGTCGTACAGCAGGCGCACCAACTGCTCGCTGGTGCGCAGTGCGGCGTGTTCCCGTTGGCGCACCACGGCCGAGGCGATGCGACGGGCGAAGCGTTCCTCGCCGTAGTCGCGCAGCACCCTGGCGAGTTGGTCGGCCGAGTAGCCGTTCACCACGTCAGCGGCGGTCGGGCCGCCGCTCGGGTCCATCCGCATGTCCAGGGCGGCGTCGCGGGAGTAGGAGAAACCCCGGCTGACCTCGTCCAGCTGCAGTGACGAGACACCGAGGTCGAGCAGCACGCCGTGCACCCGCCCGATGTCCAAGCGCCGCAGCACCTGCGGCAGCTCGTCGTAGACCGCGTGCACAAGGTGGGTCCGCTCCGCGTAGGGCGCCAGCCGTGTGCCAGCCAGCTCCAGCGCCCGGGGGTCACGGTCCAGCCCGACCACCGTGAGGCGCGGGTGGGCGCGCAGCAATGCCTCCGTGTGCCCGCCCATGCCCAGGGTGGCGTCCACCAGGACCGCGTCGGGTCCGCTGATGGCCGGGGCCAGCAGCTCCAGCACCCGGTCCAGGAACACAGGCACGTGCCGCCGCGCCGGGGGCTGTGCCTCCCCCAGCTCTCCCGAGTCTGATAGCGGCCCTGACACGATGTCCCCTTCGTCGCTGCACGCGAGACGCCTCGCCGTCCTCCGACCGAGGGCGGGTGCCCCGAGGTCTCCGCTCCCCTCCCGGCGGACCTGGCACCGGGGAAGGTGCGCCAGGGCCACCAGCAGCGGAGTGGAGGCCACGCGGTACCCGCGCCTGCTGCCTCGCGTTGCTTCGCTTGCCACGCCTCGCAGGTCAGAACAGGCCGGGAAGCACCTCCTCCTGCGCCTGCGCGTAGTCGTCCTCGTGCTGCTCCTGGTACTCCTGCCAGGAACGGGCGTCCCAGATTTCCAACCGGGTCACCGCGCCGATGACCACGCACTCCTTGTTCAGGCCGGCGTAACGGCGCAGCTCCGCGGTGATCGGGATGCGGCCCTGCGAGTCCGGGTTCTGCTCGTCGGTGCCGGCGAACAGGTAACGCTGGTATGCGCGCACCGACTCGTTGGTGAACGGTGCCTCGGCGACCTTGCGGGCCAGCTGCTCGAAGACCTCACGGGGGAACACGTACAGGCAGTGGTCCTGTCCCTTGGTGATCATCATCCCCCCTCGCAGCTCGTCGCGGTACTTCGCGGGCAGCGTCAACCGGCCCTTGTCATCGAGCCGAGGCGTGTGCGTGCCGAGGAACATCGGCATCGCCTCCCCTTGGCTCCAACGATCACCACATTACCCCACTTTCCGCCACAGTCAACGCGACTTCCCCCCTCCTGGGCGACGCTTGCCAGCATCTGCGCAGCTCACAGGCAGTGGGACAAAGTGGGGGCAATGTGGGGCGGATCCTCCGGTCCGGACCGGCACGGCGCGCCCCGGCAACCGCCAGCCACCGCGCACCGTCCGGCGACCTAGGTCGCCAGCTGGGCAAATCCCCTCGCGGGGGCGCGGGGGCGACCTCCGGCGCGGCAGGTGGGGAAATGTGGGGGCCCTGGTGGGAGGCGGTGACGGTGCACATTCAACCCGGTGGAACCCGACCCGGTGACCGCGCGAAATTGGGTTTGACAGACTGCTCCCAGGCCAGTTGTCACCGAGGCCAGAACCGGGAGACCGTATGACGACAACGAGCAGCCGACCCGCCACGCCGATGTCGCTGCCCGAGCTCGCCGCAATCACCGCGCGCATCACGGACAACGTCCAGCGGGTCATCGCTGGCAAGTCCGACGCAGTGCGAATCGCGTTGGTGACGCTGCTCTCCGAGGGCCACCTGCTCCTGGAGGACGTACCGGGTGTCGGCAAGACTTCGGTGGCCAAGGCGATGGCCCGCTCGATCGACTGCGCGGTCAGCCGGATCCAGTTCACTCCTGACCTGATGCCCAGCGACATCACCGGCGTGTCCATCTACAACCGGGCCAGCTCCGAGTTCGAGTTCCGACCCGGTCCGATCTTCGCCAACGTGGTGATCGGCGACGAGATCAACCGGGGTTCGCCCAAGACCCAGTCGGCACTGCTGGAGTGCATGGAGGAGCGCCAGGTCACCGTCGACGGCATGACCTATCCGCTCGGCAACCCGTTCTTCGTGGTGGCCACCCAGAACCCGGTGGAGATGGAGGGCACCTACGCCCTGCCCGAGGCGCAGCGCGACCGGTTCACCGCGCGGATCAGCATCGGCTACCCGGACCCGGCGGCAGAGCTCGCCATGGTCGACGGGCATGCCGCCGCCGACCCGCTGTCCACCCTCTCGGCGGTGTCCGACGCGCAGGAGATGCGGTCGGTGCTGACCGCCGTGCGCGGCGTGCACATGGCCACCGAGCTGCGCCGCTACGCGATCGAGCTGACCGCGACGACGCGCCGGATGCCCGAGGTCCGGCTCGGCGCCTCCCCCCGCGCCACGCTGCACCTGATCCGGGCCGCCAGGGCACAGGCCGCGTTGTCCGGGCGGGACTTCGTGGTGCCCGACGACCTTCAGTCGGTGGCGGTACCGGTGCTGGCCCACCGGCTGATGCTCTCCCCCGAGTCGCTCACCGCCCGTCGCACCGCCCCGGACCTGGTACGCGCGCTGCTCAGCAAGATCCCGGTGCCGCAGGCGCCCGGCGGCGTCGCGAGCCCCGCCCGTGGCTGATTCACCGGGCGGGCCGACCGGCCTCACCACGTTGGGCCGTTGCCTCATCGCGGCCGGTGTCGCCTCGGGGATCTGCGCCGCGGTGCTCAACGAGCGCGACCTGTTGCGGATCGGGATATTCGCGGTCGCCCTGCCACTGCTGTCCGCCGTGCTGGCGGCGCGCACCCGCCTGGTCGTGAGCGCGGAGCGGGCCATCGAGCCGACCAGGGTCTCGGTCGGGACCCCGGTGCGAGCGACCGTGACCGTGCATACCACCAGCCGGCTGCTCGGCGGCGGCCTCGTGTTCACCGAGGCGCTGCCGGACGCGGTGGGTGGCTCACCTCAGTTCGTGACGCCGCCACCCCGCCGGTCCGACCCACCGCTCAACCTGAGCTACCCGCTCACCGCGCGAGTGCGCGGAGTGCACCTGATCGGACCACTCACCATGCGGGTCAGCGACTCGATGGGGCTGGTTGAGTACGAGCGGCAGCTGGTCGGGCGCACCGCGCTGACCGTGGTCCCCCGGGTCACCCCGCTGTCCGGCCTGCCCGACGGCTTCGGCCGTGGCGAGGGCGAGGCCGGCTCCACCGGGCTGCGCCGGGGCCCCGGCGAGCATGACGCGCTGCTGCGCGAGTACCAGCCCGGTGATCCACTGCGCACGGTGCACTGGCGGTCCACCGCCCGGCGCGGCGAGCTCATGGTCCGGCTCGAGGAACGCCCATGGCACGGCGGAGTGACCGTGCTGCTGGACCGCAGGGCGGCGGCACACCGGGGCATCGGCGCGGACTCCAGCCTCGAGTGGGCTGTCGAGCTTGTCGCCAGCGTGTGTCGCCACCTGCTCACCCAGGGCCGCAAGATCACCCTGGTGGCGGAGAACGGTGTCCTGCTGGCCACCGGTCGAGACCCGGAGGCCCTGCTGGACTCGCTGGCCACGCTGCGTCCTTCCAGCCAGCCGGGGCTGGTGGTGCCCCCGGTGGACGGCGAGCTGTTCGCGGTGCTCGGCGAGATGGACGCGACCGCGCTCGCGCCGCTGCTGTACGGGGCCGGTCACGGCCACGCGCACGCGGTGCTGGCCGACGTGCGGGCCTGGGCCCCGCCCCGCGAGGTACGCGACGCCGTGCCGGTGGGCACACCGGCCCGCACGCTGTCCGAGGCCGGCTGGACGGTGCTGGTCGGCAAGCCGGATCGTGGCCCGGACCAGATCTGGACCGAGTTCTGCCGGCGGTTGCCGTTGCGGCTGGGCAGCGGCCAATGACCGCGCGGGGCTCGGCCTACCTGGTCCCGGTCACCGCAGGACTCGCGGTGTCGATGAGCTCCACCGCGCTCAGCGGTGTGCTGCGCGGCCTGTACTGGCTGTGGTTCGTGCTGCTCAGCATTGCCGTCGTGGTGACGGTCGGGCTGTTGTTGCGGCGCTGGGCGCGGCTGTCGTGGCCCACGGTGGTGCCGGTACAGCTGGCCGCGCTGGTGGCGCTGCTCACCGGGCTGTTCAGCAAGCAGGGGATCCTGCGGGTGATACCGGGCCCCGCCGCGCTGACCGAGCTGAGCGGTGAGCTGGCCGCCGCGGTGCACCAGATCGAGAGCGGCATCCCGCCGGTGCCGACCACCGACGCACTGGTGCTGCTGGTCTCCCTCGGTTTCGGGCTGGTCGCGGTGTTGGTGGACCCACTGGTAATGGCCGGGCACGGCGCGGCGGTGTGCGGTCTCGTGCTGCTCGGGGCCTACACGGTACCGACGGCGCTGGCGCCGAAGCAGCTGCCGAGCTGGACTCTCGCGATCGGCGCCACCGGCTACGTGCTGCTGTTGATGGTCGTGCAGCGAGAACGGCAGGCGCGGCGGGGCATCCCGACCCGGCCCGCTCCGCCGCCGGCCCCGGCGGGGATGCGGGGGCGGCTGGGGCGGTTGCTCACCGGCCTGCGGTCCCACCTGCGCGGTGCCGCCGGGACGTCGCTGGCCGGCGCGATCACCGCGGTCGCCGTACTGGTCGCGCTCGGTCTCAGCTCGATGTTCACCGTGGTGGGCACCGGCGGCCGGTTCCCCGGCGGACACGGCGACCCGGTGGGCTCGCCGGGCGAGTTCGGGCTGAACCCGTTCACCTCACTGCGTGGCCAGCTGGAGCAGGACAAGTCGACGGAGCTGCTGCGGGTCCGCGGCCTGCCGGCACCGGAGTACGTGCGGTCGCTCACCCTCAGTCGCTACGTGCCACAGCTGGGCTGGCAGCTACCGGACCAGCGCAACGGCGTGGTGCTGGGCCGCAACGTGCCCACCGGGCTGCCGGTTCCGGTATCCAGCCCGACAGCGATGGTGCGGTTCGAGAACGTGGGCTACCAGGACCGCTGGCTGCCGCTCTACGGCCTGCCGATGGGGGTGACCGGTGTAACGCCCGACCGGTGGCAGTACGACGTGAGCACCGGGACCGCGTTCGCCTCCGGTTCGGTGCACGAGCCGAGTTGGACAGAGCGGGCAGCACCGCCCGACCCGGACGTGCGGACGCTCGAGGCGCTGCCCGGCGCCACCGACGTGAACCCGACCTATCTCGAGACCACCGGCATCGACCCTCGGATCGCCGAGCTGGCCGCCGCGGTGACCAAACACGCCCACACCCGGTTCGACCAGGTGGTCACGTTGAACCGGTACTTCCTGGACCCGTCGAGCGGCTTCCGGTACAGCGTCAAGACCACGCCGGGCAATACCGGCGATGCGCTGCTGGACTTCCTCACCAGGAGCAAGACCGGATACTGCGAACAGTTCTCCGCCGCGATGGCGGTGATGCTCCGCACGCTGGGCATCCCATCGCGGATCGCCGTCGGGTTCACCGCCGGGGACCAGGTCGACGACTACTGGTCCATCGGCACCTCCGACGCGCACGCCTGGGTCGAGGCGTTCTTCCCCGGCCAGGGCTGGCTGACCTTCGACCCCACCCCGCTCGACGACGGGCGTACCGTCGTGCCCAGCTACGTGGCCGACGCGCCGAACATCCCGGTGGGCGAAACTCCCCCGGCATTGGCCGCCGCCGCGCCACCCGGCGGCCCACAGGCCGGCCCGGACCCGGCCGGCGGCGCGCCCCCGCCGGGCCAGGACCCCACCGGGGCCGGGGGCTCGCACGATGCCGGCCAGCCGGCGCAGCCGTCGCCCGCCACGCCCAACGGGGAGGGCAACAACGGCGCGGACTCCGGCGGCGGCGCGGGGTCGGGCGACGCCGGGTCCGGCAACACGGCACACCAGGACGACCAGTCATCGAGCAATGGCGACCCCTCCGAGATCCCCTCCGCCCTGTTGGCCATCGGGTTGTCGGTGCTGGCGCTGCTGGTGCTGGGTCTGTTGGCCGCGTTGCCGAGCCTGGCTCGCCGGCAGGTTCGGCGGGCCAGGCTGCGCCGCGCGGCCCGAGGCGGTACCGATGGCGCTGAGGCGGCCTGGCGGGAGATGCTCGCCGACTTCGAGGACCGGGGCACCGACTCCCGGTCGAACGACACGGTGCGCGGCGCCGCCAAGCGCCTCGCACTGGCACACGGCCTCGACCCGCGCGCGGTCGACGACATGCGCACGGTGGTCGGGGCCGTAGAGCGCGGTTGGTACGCCGGACCGAGCAGCGAGGCAACACGGCGGGGCGTTGAACTGGTGGCCGCTGTGACCAGCGTGCACGGCGGCCTGGACCGTTGTGCCCCGAAGGGCATCGCAGAGCGGCTGTGGCCGAGGTCGCTACGACCGCCGCGGGGTTGGTGGCGGGTGGTCCTCAGAGGCCGGTCACCGAAGTAGTTCTTTCACCGAAACAGTACGGCCACGCCAAGAACGCGCCAAGAAACAGTACGAGGCCACGCCCAATACCGGGCCGCGCCGGTATCACTCCTGGTCGAAGCGCCGTCGGAACCGCTCTTCCATCTTGCCGCCGAACCGGCTGCGCTGCTCGGGCTCGGCACTCTTGCCGGGTTTCTTGCCCGCGCCGATCGACGTCACGGCCAGCACCGCGCCGACCAACATCACCAGGAACCCCAGCACACTCACCACCGGGATGCTGCTCTGCAGCCACAACGACCGGATGGCCACGCCGACAACCAGAAGCACCAGGCCGAGCACGAAGAGCACGAACCCCTGGATCCTTCGCCGACGACTCGGACGCCGCAGGCGACCCGCGCGCACGGTCGATGCGAATTTGGGGTCCTCCGCAATGAGCGCGCGCTCAATCTGATCGAGCAGTCGCTGCTCGTGCTCGGAGAGGGGCATGTCTTTCGCCTCCGGCACAGGTACTGGCATCGGATGCCGCGCCGTGCCAGCACCATCCGACGAGCGCCCAGGAGAGGGCGATACACATGAGGATACGAGCCCGAGCAAGCCTCGACTAGCCGGACTGGCAAACAAGGGGCACAAGAGTTGTTTCCGAGGCGGAAAAATCGGTCGAGCTGCCCGATCCGACCTTCGAAGCCTGCGCTGAACGGTCACATGGGCACGTTCAACGGCTCGCGCACCCGCACCGGCACTGGACCTGGATCGGCAGCTCACGCCGGGCCACCCTGCCGATAACCAGTGCTCGCGGCTGTCGGCGGCATCGGAGCGAGGAGTCGCTGTGGCCGGGCCCGCCGGTCTGACCCATCGTCCAAGTATCCCCCGAACGAGGGACACCTATCCGAGATCCTACAGCGCCTTGCATGCGGTCATCCGTACGGCTGGTGAGGAAGTTCGCCGGGTGGCGCCCACCTCTCACCTGAGGATGTGGCCGCGCCCCGCTCACCCCCCGGTTCGAGATCCGGATCGGGCCGCCGCGCCAACACATGCAGCCGCGCGGCGAGCACCAGGAGCTCAGGGGTTGCCGCCACGATCGACTCGAGCTCGGCCAAGCCGTCGGAGCCATCCGGGTCAGCCTCCAGCACCGCGGCCGGCAGCCATCCCTCGAACACACCGTCGCCCTGCACCAGTTCGATGGACAGACCGGCGGCCGACTCGAGCAGCCCGCGCACAGCGGCAAGGCTCAGCCGGCGTTGCAGCGGGTCATTAGGGCCGGCGCGCCCGGCCGGATCGACCAGCACGGCCCGCGCCTGCGCGAGCCGCCCCGCATGTGCCTGGGCGAGCGCGGCGCCGTGCCGGCCGGCCACCAGGGCGGACACCGCTCCACCCGGCGCGGTGGCGGCGGCCAGCTGACCGACGGTTGCCGCGACGTCGTCGACAACCTCGAGGAGCCCGTGGCCAAGCACCACGTCGGCGCCGCCTGCGGGCACCGAGTCGGTCAATGACTGGGCATCGCCCTGTACCGCGCTGATCCGGGTGGACACCCCCGCCTCGCGCGCCCTGCCGCTCAACGCGGCCAGTGCGTCGGGACTGGTATCGACCACGGTCACGTTGTAACCCTCAACCGCGAGCGGCACCGCCCAGGCGCCACTGCCGCCGCCGACGTCCAACACCCGGACCGGCTCGCGCCCCCGACGCCGCCGCGCCTGGGCAAGCTCATCACGCAGTGCCCGATGCACGGCCGTGTCGGGCGCGCCGGACTCCACAAGTGGACTCGGGCCGCCATCCAGCGCATTCACTGGCCGGCCTTCCGAGGTGGGCATAGGCACCGCCGCAGCTTAGGACCTGCGCCGTGCACCAAGCAGCCCGCCACCCGAGGAAGACCCGCAGGAGCGCGAGGTGGCGCTCGGCACGGTGTCGGGCCGGATCGCGGCGCACCTCACGTACCGGCCCAGCCGGCGTTACGCAAAGCACCGGTGCTCGGGCCGACGCCCGGCCCGGGCCCGGTAGGTTGACACCCGTGCAGGTGGTGGCTGTCCTCAGTCTCAAGGGAGGCGTCGGCAAAACGACGGTCGTCCTCGGCTTGGCGGGCGCCGCAATGCAGCGTCAGCTCCGCACCCTGGTGGTCGACCTGGACCCGCAGGCGAATGCCACCGTGGCTCTGCGGCCCGACACCACCGACCTCACCATTGCGGACGTCCTCGATGAGCCGCTGAACTCCACACTGGGTCGAGCGATCGGCGCGAGCGCATGGAGCGAAGACCTGGACGTGCTGGTCGGCTCCGAGTCCAACGAGCGCCACAACCACCCAGAACCCAGCACCAAGCAGCTCAGTCGACTCAACCGAGCACTCGGGCATCTCGAGGCCCCGGAGTACTCCGACGACCCGGACGCCGACGACGAGTACGACCTGGTGATCATCGACTGCCCGCCGTCATTGGGGCAGCTCACCCGCTCGGCACTGGTAGCCGCCGACCGGGCCGTCCTGGTGACCGACCCGACCATCTTCGCTGTGGCCGGTGTGCAGCGCGCCTTCGAAGCCGTACAGAGCGAGCGGGTCCACAACAACCCGCACCTGCAGCCGCTGGGTGTCATGGTCAACCGGGTGCGCGCACGCTCCTCCGAGCACGCATTCCGAATCTCCGAGCTGCGGGAGCTGTTCGGACCGTTGGTGCTGACCGGGTTCCTGCCGGACCGCTCGGCGATTCAGCAGGCGCAGGGCGCGTGTGTACCCATCCAACACTGGGACACCCCTGGGGCCAGGGAGGCCTCAGCCATCTTCGACCTGTTGCTCGGGCGCCTGATGCGCAGCGCCGGCCGCGCCGCCACCGAGGACCATCTCAACACGCTGGGCCGGCCCACCTTCACCGCGAACGAACGAGCCCACGGCTGACCGAGAGGAACTGACCAGCCTGGCGGACCAGGTCGTCGGCCGCCCGGTCGTTCACCAGCCGGGTGATTCCCGCTTCAGCGGCCGCGCGGGTCGCCGACCCCGCCGCGAAGAACGCCGCCCACTCGCTCAGCTCCGGGACCACCGCCACGAGCAACTGCCACACGCTGCGCCCGCCACGGCCTCGTTTCTCCGGAAGCGCCCGGACCGCGAGGACCGCGGCGCCCGCGCGCAGTGCGGCCAGATGCGCGGCGGCGTACCGCCGGGACGGGTCAGCCAGCCGCTCCGCCTCCATCAGGCCGGCCTCGGCCTGCCGCAACAGACTGAGCGCGGCCGCCGGCGGAGGCGGCCCGGCCTGAGCCGGCACCTCGAAAGGCAGCGTCACGGGCATGGTAACCGACATCACACTCCTCCTTCTTCGTCAAAATCCCCGGTCCTCACCCCGCTCGACCGGCGTCGAAACCAGGCTTCGAACCCGCGGTCGCGCGCACACCGCGGCTACTGCGCCCACACCGCTCAGCCCTCGACCCGGAGCAGGTCCCACACACCTGGACCGGCTCGCATCCGCAGTACGAACTCCTGCGCAGGACGCTCGGGCGCCTCGGACGAACGGGCCAGCACCCGCCAGCAGCGCAATCGGTCACCGCCGACCGGCATCGGTGACGGAAAGGGCCACGGCGACTCCTCGATCCACCGTTCGCGCACGTCGGTGACCAGGAAACTGGGGCCCCGGCGAATCGGTCGCCGCTGGAACTCGACAGGTTCACCGTTCTGCCATCGCACCTGCACCGGCGTCGGCTGCCGTGACCCGAATCGGCGAGTCAGCGCTCCCATCGACGCCCCACCTCCTCCGACCGTACCGCCCGTATGTCATCTGACACTGGGGTCGAACTAATGTTCGACAGCTACTAGTACAGCGCGTTCGAGGGCACACGTCAAGTCGCCAGGGGGGCCGAATGTGGTGTCATGTCTTCATGACCGCCGCCCCACCGCGCGTACGGCTGGTCCGGTTCACCGCCACCGAGCTGGCGAACCGGTTGACCGAGGCACTGCGGGTGTACGTGACCGCGATGGACTACCCCCGCTCCGCGATCCGCCAGCGCGCGCCGCTGTGGCGCGAGCACACCCACCGGGCCGGTTGGCGCGGCGTGGGGGCACTCGATGCGGGCGACTCGCTGGTCGGCCTCGGATACGGCTACCTCGGGGCCCGCGGCCAGTGGTGGCACGAGGAGGTTCGCCGCGGCCTTGTCGACTCCGGTCCGCAACAACTCGCCTGGCTGAGCGACTACTTCGAGCTCACCGAGCTGCACGTACTGCCCCGCGCCCAGGGCGGCGGGCTCGGCGAGCAGTTGTTGCGATTGCTGCTCACCGGCTGCCAGAGCGACTCGGTGCTGTTGTCGACACCCGAGATGGACCCGAGTAACCCGTCCCGGGCCTGGCAGCTCTATCGCCGCCTCGGTTTCACCGACGTGCTGCGCGGACACCGCTTCGTCGGCGATCCACGCCCCTTCGCGGTGCTGGGCCGGCCGTTGCCACTGGAGCCGCCGGGCACGCGGTGAAGCTGACCGCCGGGCTGGCACGATAACCGTTGTGTCGCCCGCGCCCGCCCTCCTCGCCAGGCGGCGGTCACGTGCCAGGACGGTCCTGGGGCCGCGCCGCACAGTGGTGTTGGCCGTGCTGCTCTGTTGCGCCGCGCTGGTCCTGCTCGGCGGCTGCACCCGGGTGCGGACCGCGCTTGCGATCCAGGGCGACGACACCGTCGCGGGCGAGATCGTCATTGCCAGGGCCGGCGGGCCCCCGCCGACGATCACCGTGCCCGAAGCGCTCGCCGGCCGGGTAGCCGTGTCGCCCTACCAGGTCGAGGACTACAAAGGATCCCGGCTGCAGTTCAGCGGCCTGCGCTTCGACGAGGTCAACTCACTGGTCACAGTGGCGCCGCAGGCCCAGGGCCGGTTCCGGTTCGCGCTGCGACGCACCGGCAACCTCATCGTGCTGGCCGGCCAGGTGGACCTGACCGCTGTGCCGGTCGACCGCGCGGACGTGCAGCTCAAGATCGCCTTTCCCGGTGACGTGGTCAGCTCGGACGGCGACCTCGACGGCGGCGCGGTGAGCTGGGTGTTCTCCCCCGGCCAGGTCAACGAGTTCAACGCGGTGGTGAACGCACAGGACCCCGGCGCGCCCTCGGTCAGCCGGTGGGCGCTGCTGGTCGGCGCGGTGGTGGCCGCGGCCGCCGTCGGCGTGGTGCTGCTGGCCAAGTCGCAGCGCAACCCGCCGGCCCGCACCTCGGCGGGGCGGGGCCCGTGAGCCGGCAGCACAGTCGCCCGGTGGCGGTGCCCAACCCGGCGGGCACCGAGCTGGTCGAGCGGGTCAACGCCGCGCTGCGCAGCTACCTGCGGCAGCGGCGCAACGACATCGCCCGGGTCGACCCGAGGGTGGCCGACGCGGTCGGCGCGCTCACCGCGTTCGTACTGGACGGTGGCAAGCGGGTCCGCCCGACCTTCGCCTGGTGGGGTTGGCGGGGATGCGGCGGTCAGGCCGAAGGACCACGCGCCGAGACCGTGCTGCACGCGGTCAGCGCGCTGGAGCTTGTGCAGGCGAACGCTCTGCTGCACGACGACCTGATGGACGGCTCGGACACTCGCAGGGGAAACCCTTCGGTGCATGTGGCTTTTGCCAGGCAACACCGCGACTCGGGCTGGCAGGGACCGCCGGAGCGGTTCGGTGCCGCCGCCGCGATCCTGCTCGGCGATCTCGCACTGGCCTGGGCGGACGACATGTTCCACGGTGCCGGCCTTGCGGAGCGGATGGAGCGCCGCGCCCGCCCGGTGTGGGCGTCGATGCGCACCGACATGCTCGGCGGCCAGTACCTGGACATACACAGCCAGGCGACCGCCGATGCCAGTCTGGAGACGGCGCTGCGCATCGACCGCTACAAGACCGCCGCCTACACCGTCGAGCGCCCGCTGCAGCTTGGCGCGGCGCTGGCCGGCGGGTCCGAGGAGATAGTCGCCGCCTACTCCCGATTCGGCGCGGACATCGGGGTCGCGTTCCAGCTGCGCGACGACCAGTTGGGGGTGTTCGGCGACCCAGAAGTGACCGGCAAGCCGGCCGGCGACGACATTCGGGAGGGCAAACGCACGCTGCTCATGGCGCTGGCCCTACGCAGTGCCCGGGAGCACCGCGACGAGGAGGCGCTGCGGACGCTGCAGGCCGCGCTCGGCGACAGCTCGCTCACAGCGGATGGGGTCGACCGGGTTCGGGCCACCTTGGAGGAGCTGGGGGCGCCCGCCGAGATCGAGCAGCGGATCGCGACGCTGACCAAGTCGGCGGTGGCCGCTCTCGCCGAGGCCGAAGTGGCCGAGGTCGCGGCGACCAGGTTGCTCGAGCTCGCGCAGGCCGCCACCCGTAGACGCGCGTAGCCGGCGGATGACGGGGATGCGAACGGTGCCCGGCCGGACCGAGCATGTCGTGGTGGTCGGCGCCGGGCTGGCCGGGCTGGCCGCCACGCTGCACCTGCTGGCCGCCGGACGCCGGGTGACCCTGTTGGAGCGCGGGCCGCATCCGGGCGGCCGGGCCGGGCGGCTCGACCTCACCGGCCCCGCGGGGCGATACCTAGTGGACACCGGCCCCACCGTGCTCACCATGCCGGATCTGGTGGACGCGACACTCGGCGCGGTCGGGCGGAAGCTGGCGGACTACTGCGAGCTGGTCCGGCTGGACCCGGCCTACCGGGCGCGGTTCGCGGACGGTTCCACGATCGACGTACACACCGACGCCGATGCGATGGAAGCGGAGATCGCCGAACGGATCGGCCCGGCGGACGCGGCCGGCTACCGGCGGCTGCGGCGCTGGCTCACCGAGCTGTACCGCGCGGAGATCGACAGTTTCATCGGCTCGAACATGGACTCTCCGTTGAGTCTGCTCACCCCGGACCTGGCCCGGCTGGCCGCGCTGGGTGGTTTCGGCCGGTTGGGTGGCCGGATCAGCCGGTTCGTCCGGGACGAGCGGCTGCGCAGGTTGTTCTCCTTCCAGGCGCTCTATGCCGGGGTCGCGCCGTCCCGGGCGCTGGCCGCATACGGCGTGATCGCCTACATGGATACCGTCGCCGGAGTCTGGTTCCCCCGGGGCGGCATGCGCGCGCTGCCCGAGGCGCTCGCCTCGGCGGCGGCCGGGGCCGGTGCCGACATCCGGTACCGCACCGAGGTGACCGGGCTGGTCAGCAGAGGCGGTCGCGCGGTCGGCCTTCGGGTCCGCGACGGGGCCGGCGAGCTCGGCCAGGTGCCCGCCGACGCGGTGGTGCTGACGCCGGACCTGCCGGTGGCCCGCCGGTTGCTGCGCCGCGAGCCACGCCGCCCGGTTCCGCTGCGATGGGGCCCTTCCGCTGTGGTGCTGCACGGCGGGGGCGCCCCGAGCACCGCCGGGCCGAGCGACCTTGCGCACCACACGCTGTCCTTCGGCGCGGCCTGGGATGAGACCTTCGAACAGATCCTGCGCAGGGGCCAGCTGATGAGCGACCCTTCACTGCTGCTCACCCGGCCGACCGCGTCCGACCCCGCGCTGGCCCCGCCCGGCCACCAGCTCTACTACCTGCTCGCGCCCTGCCCGAACACCGCCTCGGCGCGACTCGACTGGCCGAGGCTCGGGGCCGCCTACGCCGAGGAGCTGCTCGATGTGCTGGACCGGCGCGGCCTGCCCGAGATGCGCGCCTCGATCGAGACCAGCCACCTGGTGACCCCCTCGGACTGGGCCGCGCAGGGGCTGGCGGCCGGCACCCCGTTCTCCGCCGCGCACACCTTCGCCCAGACCGGGCCGTTCCGGCCGCGCAACCTCCCCGCCGGGTGGTCGAACGTGGTTCTCGCCGGCTGCGGAACCACACCGGGCGTCGGTGTGCCCCCGGTGCTGATCTCCGGCCGGCTGGCCGCGCTGCGGATTACCGGCACGCCGGGGTCCCGGGCCGGCCGCGGCGCCGCTCACCTCGGCTAGATCAGCCGGCGGCGGACCTGGCACACGCGCCCGATTACGCCCATGCGAGCATAGGTGCCGAGATGACGTCCCAGCCGCAGTTGTCGCTAACGCCCGCCACGACCGAGGTCGAAGAGGCGGCGTCCAGCCCTACCCCGATGTCGACGCAAGAGGTCGAGATGGCTTTGGCGACAGACCTGATCGAGGCAGAGCTACCGACCATGGCCGAGCCACGGCGCGGTGGCGTACTGCAGCGCCTTGGCAGTCCAGGGCTCAAGCCACTGCTGCTGGGCCTGGCCGGCAGCCTGGTACTGGTGATCGGCGGCCTCGGCGCGGGCGGCGTGCTGGTGCACGACCCGATCCTCAACAACACGCCGCTCGCGGCCTGGCGTTTCGGGCACGGTTACGACCTCGCCGTCATGGTCACCTACGCCGGCCTGCTGTTGGAGATCTGGGCCTGGGTGCTGCTCGGCAGGGATGTGTTGTCGCGGCGCGCGGGTGGCCGGGCCGTGCTGAGCACGGCGGTTGCCTGGATTCTGCCGATACTTGTCTCTCCGCCGCTGTTCACCAGGGACCCGTACAGCTACATCGCCTACGGCACGCTGCCGTTGCGCGGCTTCGACCCGTACAGCCACGGACCCAACGTGTTGAGCGGGCCGATTCCGAACAACGTGCACTGGTTCTGGCTGGACACCCCGGCGCCCTACGGCCCGCTGTTCGTCGCGGTCGCCAAGGCGGTTGCGTCGGTGACCGGGCAGAACATGATTGCCGGCGTCATCCTGATGCGGCTGGCCATGCTGGTCGGGCTGGTGCTCCTGGTGGTCGCGCTGCCCGGCCTGTGCCGTCACCTCGGCGGGCGCCTGCCGGTCGCGCTGTGGCTGGCGGTGGCCAACCCGGTGATGGTCATCCATCTGATCGGCGGCCCGCACAACGACCTGCTGCTCGTCGGCCTGCTCAGCGCCGGGACGTTGCTGGTGCTCAACCGCAAGCACGGGCCCGGCATCGCCATGGTCACCATGGCCATGGCGGTGAAGGCCACGGCGGGCTTCGCGCTGCCGTTCCTGGTGCTGGTGTGGGCGGCCAGGCTGGAAGGCAGCCAGCGCACCCGAATCCTGAAGGCGATCGCGGCCGGGTTCGGCGTGTTCCTGGTGACCTTCGCCGCGTGCTCACTGGTCGCCGGGCTGGGGCTCGGCTGGTTGACCGCGATGTTCGCGCCGACCAACATCACCAACTGGTTGTCGCTGCCCACCGGCGTTGGCGAGTTCGCAGCCACCGTGGTGAACTGGATGTTCGGCGGTGTGCAGTCCACGCCGTACGTCATCGCGGCCCGAGCCATCGGCGGCCTGATCTTCCTGGTGGTCGCGTTCAAGCAGTGGATCGCCGCGCGCGAAGGCGGGGCCGACGCGGTACGCCGGGCCGGCATCGTGCTGATGCTGTTCGCGCTGCTCTCCCCGGCAACACTGCCCTGGTACTTCACCTGGGGCATGGCGCTGCTGGCG
This sequence comes from Pseudonocardia sp., assembly GCA_036500625.1. Classification (GTDB taxonomy): domain Bacteria; phylum Actinomycetota; class Actinomycetes; order Mycobacteriales; family Pseudonocardiaceae; genus Pseudonocardia. The sequence continues at coordinate 22,727 of DASYBQ010000266.1, forward strand.
GCGGTGGCCTGGACTGCCCGGGGCATGGCCATTGCGATGTTCGCGTCGATCTTCCTCATCGTGGTGGCGTTCCCGGACGGCGAGGTCTCGCTGTACGCCTTCGGGTACCTGATCCTGGTGCTGGGCGGCGCGTTGCTGGCGGCTGTCTCGCTGCGCAAGCCGGACCCACTGGGGCTTCGCCGCAAGCCCAGGCTGGTCGGGACGGCCGTCGAGGCCTGAGGCGCCCGCTGTCCACCCTCCTCACCCGAGGTCGAATGCCTGCCCGACACCGCCCGGCCCAACGCGAGCTCGACGCGGCAGGCATCACCGGCGCTGGCCTGCGGTCGGCCTACTTGCGCTGTCGAGCCCTACACGGGTCGCACGGGCGTACCTACTTCCTCGCGACCCGGTTGCTGCGGCCCGCACAGCGCCCGGCGGTACACGCGCTCTACGGTTTCGCCCGCTGGGCGGACGAGATCGTCGACGCGCCGGGCGACGACCGCTCGGCCGCCGTGCGGCGGAATCAGCTCGACGCACTGGAAGCCACCCTCGACAGCGCGTTCCGGGGTACGTCGCCCAACCCTTCGGCCGCCGCGCCGCTGGTCATGGCGGTGGTCGACACGTCACGGCGGCTGGGGCTGGAGCAGCGCCTTTTCACCGCGTTCCTGGCGTCCATGCGGATGGACACCTACCGCCGGGACTACCCGGACTACGACTCGCTGTACCGGTACATGTACGGGTCGGCGGGGGTGATCGGGCTGCAGATGCTGCCGGTGCTGGGTATCGCCGGTGCGCAACAGGAGGCCGCGCCGGCGGCCGAAGCCATGGGTGTCGCTTTCCAGCTCACCAACTTCCTGCGTGACATCGGTGAGGACCTGGATCGGGGCCGGGTCTACCTGCCGGCCGACGAGCTCGGTGCCTTCGGCGTGACCAGGGACCTGCTGGTCTGGTGCCGCCGGCAGAACCGCACCGATGCCAGGGTGCGCCGTGCGCTGGCTCATCTGGTCGCGCGGACCCGGGCGGTGTACCGACGCGCGACACCGGGGATCGGGCTGCTCATGCCCGCCTCCCGGCCGTGTGTGCGTACCGCCCATCGGCTATACGCCGGCATCCTGGACCAGATCGAGCGCAGCGACTACGACGTGCTGCACCGGCGCGTGGTGGTGCCGGCCGGCGAGCGGCTCGCCATCGCGGCACCCGCACTGGGACTGGCGTACGCGGCGCGGACGAGGGACCTGGTCACAGGGCCATCGCCTGGGCGCGGCGCTTGATCTCACGACCCCGGTTGGACCGCAGCGCACCGATCGGCGTGCCGGGCAGTGACGGGTCGTCCGCGAACAGCCACCGCAGGATTTCCTCGTCGGCGTACCCGCCGTCGCGCAGCACGGTGACCGTGCCGGGCAGACCCTTCACCACCGCGGCACCGCTGAGGAAGTCCTCGGGGATGACCGCCACGCCATCCCTGCGCACCGCAAGCAGGTGACCATCGCGCATCAGCTGGTGCACGCGGCTGATCGGTATACCCAACTGCTGGGCAACATCGGAAATGGGCAGTGCTTCCACATCGTCGGCCAACACCCAGGGCGCGACGGCTCTCTCGCTCACAGCCACACCTTCCCACAGCTCGCCTGTTCCCGGCAGGGGTTCGGCGCACATCCGCCGTACATCAACCCTCACCACAGCCTGGCCCGAATGCGAGTCCGCCGCGCGGCGGCGCACCGCCGACACCGCCGGAATTAGGCTTTCGTACCATCGCGGGCGTGGTCGTTGCCGAGCCCGAACTGACCGGCCTGCTGCTCGAGAAGCGGTACGAGGTCGGTGAGCTGCTCGCGATCGGCGGAATGTCGCGGGTTTACCGGGGTACCGACACCAGGCTGGGGCGCTGCGTGGCCATCAAGGTCATGGACCCTCGGCTCGCGGCCGACCCGGCGTTCCGCAGCCGGTTCGAACGCGAGGCACGCTCCATTGCCCGGATCGACCACCCCGGCGTGATCGCGGTCTACGACCAGGGCGAACACGACGACGGCTCACCGCAACCGGTGGTGTTCCTTGTCATGGAGCTGGTGGCGGGCGGCACGCTGCGTGATGTGCTCAACGAACGTGGCTCGCTGAGTGTGCCGGAGTCGCTTACCGTGCTGGAGTCGGTGCTCTCCGCGCTCGCCTCGGCGCATGCCCAAGGCCTTGCGCACCGGGACGTGAAGCCGGAGAACATCCTGATCTCACCGTCGGGCACCGTGAAGGTCGCGGACTTCGGGCTGGTCACCGCCGCCGCGCAGGCCAGGGCGAGTACGGCCGGCATGATCATCGGCACGGTTGCCTACCTGTCCCCCGAGCAGGTCACCGGGCGCGGCATCGATACCCGCAGCGACGTCTACGCCGCCGGTGTGGTGCTCTACGAGCTACTCACCGGGGTCGCACCCTACTGGGGCGAGCACGCACTGTCGGTGGCATACCAGCACGTGAACAAGGACATGCCGGCGCCGTCGGAACGGGTCCCCGACCTGGCACCGGAACTGGACAGGCTGGTGCTCGACGCTACCCGCCGGGATCCGGACTCCCGGCCATCCGACGCCCAGCAGATGCTGCACGCGCTGCTCGGGGTCCGGACCGCGCTGGGTCTGCCCCGGGCGGCGGTTCCGGTGCCGCATTCGGGGGCGACGACGGCCCCGACGACGGCCCCGGCCCAGCCGGCCGACGGGCCCGCCGCCCGGCCGACACCGCGACCGACCCAGACTCTGACCACGGCACAGCCCATCGGGTCCGCCGCCGGTCCGAGCACCGGTTGGCTGGATCGGACCGACCTGCTGTCCGGCGATGCCGACCACCACCAGCGCCGCAGGCGCTCCCGGCGGTTACTGACCGCCTGGATCGGTGGGGTGCTGCTGCTCGCCATCCTGATCGCGGCGCTGGCCTGGGGCGCGGGCGCCGGCACCTGGACCATCGCGCCCACCACCGTCGGGATGGACGAGGCGGGGGCCACCCAACTGGTCAAGGAGGCCGGACTGGTACCCGTGGTGCAGCACAGCCACCACAACACCATCCCCTCGGGGCGGGTCGCGGTGTCCGCGCCGGCCGCCAACACCAAGCTGACCAAGGGCAGCACCGTGACATTGACGGTGTCCACCGGCCGGCCAAGGGTGCCGGCAATCGCCGAGGGCACCTCGGTGGCGCAGGCCACCCAGCTGGTCACCTCGGCTGACCTGACGCTCGCGCCGACCAGCCCGCGCCGCCCGCATCCGAGCGCACCGGCCGGATCGGTGATCGGCACCATGCCCCCGGCCGACACCGAGCTGGTTATCGGTGGCCCGGTGACGCTGGTGCTCAGCTCCGGCCCGCCGGCGCGGCGGATCAACCGCAACTCGGATCGGAACTCCGGCGACCACAACTTTGGCAGGTCGCTGGCCGATGAGATCACCCGTCGGCTGCAGCAGGCGCTCGGCGGCGGCTGAACGGCGCCGACCACCGGCGGAGGGCCCGCTCAGCCGCGCAGCATCTCGGCGACCAGGAACGCGAGCTCCAGCGCCTGCTGGGTGTTCAGCCGAGGGTCGCAGGCGGTCTCGTACCGGCCGTGCAGGTCGGCATCGGAGATTTCCTGCGCGCCGCCGAGACACTCGGTGACACCCTCACCGGTGATCTCCACGTGCAGACCGCCGGGGTGGGTGCCCTGGCCGTGGTGCACCTCGAAGAAGCCCTGCACCTCGTCCACGATCCGGTCGAAATGGCGGGTCTTGTAGCCGCTGGTGGACTCCACGGTGTTGCCGTGCATCGGGTCGCACTGCCAGATGACCTTGTGTCCGGAGGCGGTGACCTTCTCCACGATTGGCGGCAGCGCGTCACGGACCTTCGTGCTGCCCATCCGGCTGATCAGCGTCAACCGGCCTGGCATGCCGTGCGGATCCAGCCGCTCGACATACTCCACGGCTTGCTCCGGCATAGTCGTCGGGCCGATCTTGAGCCCGATCGGGTTGGCCAGCAGCTCGGCGAACCCGATGTGCGCACCATCGAGCTGCCGGGTCCGCTCGCCCACCCACAGGAAGTGCCCTGACAGGTCGTACAGCTTGGGGTTGTCCGGGTCTCGACTGTCCAGCCGCAGCATCGCGCGCTCGTAGTCCAGCAGCAGCGCCTCGTGGCTGGCGTAGTACTCCACGCTGTGCAGGCTCGGGTCGTCCACCCCACAGGCCGACATGAACCGCAGACCGCGGTCGATCTCGGTGGCCAGCGCCTCGTACCGCTCCGCGGCGTTGGAGTTGCGGATGAAGTCCCGGTTCCAGTCGTGCACCGAGTTGAGCCCCGCCATGCCGGCCGCGGTGAGCGCGCGGACCATGTTCATCGCCGCGCTCGCGTTGGCGTACGCCCGGATCATCCTGCTGGGATCGGGTACCCGTGCCTCCGGGGTGGCCTTGATCGAGTTGACGATGTCGCCCCGGTAGGACGGCAGACCCAACGCGTCGGTCGGCGCCGAGCGCGGCTTTGCGTACTGCCCGGCGATCCGACCCAGCTTGACCACCGGCATGCTTGCTGCGTAGGTGAGCACCACCGCCATCTGTAGCAGGGTGCGGATGTTGCCCCGGATGTGCGGCTCGGTGTTGTCCGCGAACGTCTCCGCGCAGTCCCCGCCCTGCAGCAGGAACGCCCGCCCGTTCGCCACCTCGGCCAGCCGCCCGCGCAGCCGGTCGACCTCCTCCGGCACGGTCACCGGCGGCACGCTCTCCAGCACAGTACGGACCCGCCGCACTATCTCCTGGTCGGGCCACTCCGGCTGCTGAGCCGCCGGCCGCTGCAACGCACCATCCAGCCGGGCGCGAAGCTCCGAGGGCAGCGGAGGCAGCTCCGGCAACTCGTCAACCGACGCATCCACGGTCCAGTTCACGATTCCCCACCCTATTCGTTCCCACAGGAGAGACGTCACCCCCGCACACCGAAGTGGCCCACCCCACCCGCACAACAAATCGAGCCAGTCCACCCAGGAAACCCAACAAGGCCCCCTGGGGCCGAAGGCCCCACCGCCGAAACTTGTTTCAGCGGAACGGAAAGACAGCCCCGGCGCAGCCGGGTCCACGCCCGTCCGGGGGCCGTTGGGGGCGGAGCCCCCGACCGTCAACCGAAGAACACCTCGGCCTCGGCGTACAGCTCCGCGTTGACCGTCTTGAGGGTCTGGGTAGCCTCGGAAAGCGGCACTCGGACGATATCCGTGCCGTGCAGCGCCACCATGGAGCCCCACGCGCCGTCGTGAACGGCGTCGATGGCGTGCAGGCCGAAGCGGGTGGCCAGCCAACGGTCCCGGCTGCTGGGCGTACCGCCACGCTGCACGTGCCCGAGCACCGTGGTGCGGGCTTCCTTGCCGGTGCGCTTCTCGATCTCCTGCGCGATCAGCTCGCCGATGCCGCCGAGCCGCACGTGGCCGAACGAGTCCTTCTGCCCCTCCGCGAACATCATCGTGCCATCCTTGGGGGTGGCGCCCTCGGCAACCACGACGATCGGGGCGTACTGGGTGCGGAACCGGCTCTCCACCCATTCGCACACCTTCTCGATGTCGAACGGGATCTCCGGGATCAGGATCACGTTCGCGCCGGAGGCCATGCCTGAGTGCAACGCGATCCACCCGGCGTGCCGACCCATCACCTCGACGATCAGCGCCCGGTGGTGCGACTCCGCGGTGGTGTGCAGCCGGTCGATCGCTTCGGTGGCGATGCCCACCGCTGTGTCGAAGCCGAACGTGTAGTCGGTGCCGGACAGGTCGTTGTCGATCGTCTTGGGCACGCCGATCACGTGCACGCCCTCCTCGTGCAGCTTGGAGGCGACGCCAAGGGTGTCTTCCCCGCCGATCGCGATGAGCGCGTCCACACCCAGGTTCATCAAGGTGGACTGGATCTTCTGCACCCCGCCGTCAACCTTGAACGGGTTGGTGCGCGATGAGCCCAGAATCGTGCCGCCCCGGGGCAGGATGCCGCGCACCGCCGGGATGTCCAGGGTCATGGTGACCCCCTCCAGGGGGCCCCGCCAGCCGTCCCGGAACCCGACGAACTCGTACTTGTAGCGCGGCACGCCCTTGCGCACGACCGCCCGGATGACCGCATTCAGACCTGGACAGTCGCCACCACCGGTGAGCACTCCGATTCGCACGGCCGGAACTTTCTCACGGCGTTGATCGATGCACCAACTCGGGCCTGGGTATCTGGTGCTCCTCGATCACCCGCCACCGGGCGAGATTGTGCCGGGCGTCGGCGAGGGCGTCGTGCGCGTCCTTCGGCGGCGGGGGCAGCGGTGGTCGCCCCACGTCCTCCCAGCGCTGGCGCAGTTCCCTGGTGAAGCGGGGCAGTGGCCGGGGCAGTGCCGGCATCGCGCCCCACAGCTGGCAGAGCACCACGTGGTCGTAGGCGGCGATCCAGGCCCACAGCTCGATCTCCTCGCCAGGGCGGGTGAGGAACTCCAACAGACTGTCCCGAATGGCGCCGCGGGAACGCCAGGCCGAGTCCGCCGGCGAGGGCAGCTTGGGCAACACGTTGGCCCGGACCCAGGGCCCGGCTCTTCGGTCGTCGAACTCGGTGGAGACCGCGTAGAACTCACGACCGTCGGTGTCCACCGCCCCGATCGAGATCAGCTCGATGGTGCGACCGTCCTCGATGAACTCACAGTCGTAGAAGAACCGCACGACGCTCAGCTTGCCTTCCTCGGCAGCACTCTGGCCTCGGAGCGCGCGGGCGCCGACCCGTTGGTTCGCTGCGCGTCTTCCTTCGCCTTGGCCGCGTACACGTCCACGTACTCCACCTCGGCCAGCTCCATCAGTGCGTACATGATCTCGTCGGTCATCGAGCGCTGGATGAAGCGGTCATTGGCCATGCCGTAGTACCGGGAGAAGTCAATTGGTTCACCGATCTTGATTCGGACCTTGCGCGGGCGCCATATCCGGGATCCGATCGGGTTGACTTTGTCGGTGCCGAACATGGCCACCGGGATGACCGGTACCTCGGACTCCAGCGCCATCCGCGCGACACCGGTCTTGCCCTTGAACAGCCTCCCGTCCGGAGACCGGGTGCCCTCCGGATAGATGCCGACCAACCGTTGCTCGGCCAGCAGCCGGTTACAGGTGTCCAGCGCGGCTCGGGCGGCCGACCCGCTGCCCCGGTCCACCGGCACCTGTCCGACGGCGGTGAAGAACTGCTTCTTGCACCAGCCGACCAGGCCCGGCTGGGTGAAGTACTCCCGCTTCGCCATGAAGAAAATCCGCCTCGGCGCCAACAGCGGGAGGAAGAACGAGTCGGCGACGGAGATGTGGTTGCTGGCCACCAGGGCGCCGCCCCGCTCGGGAATGTTCTCCGCACCCTCGATCGTCGGCCGGCACCACATCCGCATAAGAGGCCCGAGCAGCACGTATTTGAGCAACCAGTACAGCACGTAGACGCCGCCTCTCCCCTCACATGCGCGTGACCCAGCGTACGGATGGACACTGGCGCCGGACAACGCGACCTCTCCCGTTGACCGCCGGATTCGTGTCACCATTGGCGGGTGAGCCAGGCCGAACCTGACGACGACCACTGGGCCGCTGACGCTGGCGACGCGTCGCGGTGCCCGGCTACCTTCGAGGAGATCGTCGCGAGCTGGCAGGCCGAAGGTTCCGTGCCGCGCTGGCCGGACGAGCACACCGCCGAGCACACCGCGCGGCCCTCGGAGCAACCGACAACGTGGCAGCCGCGGCCGAAGGTGCCGGTCGTACCCGCCGATCAGGTCGACGAAGAGCATTTCGTCCCGCCCGAGCCACCACCGTTGCCCCGGCTCGGCCCGCCGGTCGCGGTGGGTCTTGTCCTGCTCGTGCTCGGTCTGCTGTTGCTCATCGCGCCACAGGTGGTCGGTCTCGGCGACTCCGTCGGCCTGCCACTCGGCCTCGTCACGGTGTCTCTAGGGCTGGGCTGGCTGGTGCTGCGCGCCTGGCACGGGCAGCGGCCGGACGAGGATGACCAGTACGACGACGGCGCGGTGATCTGAGAGATTCCACTGAAGTGGTCTCAGCTACGGGCGCCACTGTCTCGAAGAGTTTACCCGCCGCGTTCGGTGTGCTGTTGCCTCGCCAGCTCCGCGGCTCCGATCACGCCAGCCTGGTCACCCAGCTGTGCGGTCCGGATCCGGGCCATCGGCCGGTGTCCGGCGCCGGTGAGCACCCGCGCGTAGTGTTCCCGGGCCTCGTCGAGGAACAGCGGCGCCGAACCGGCCACGCCGCCACCGATGATCACCAGCTCCGGGTCGTACACGTCAGCGACCAGGGACAGCCCCTCGCCCAGCCAGCGCGCAAGGCCGGCCACCGCCCGCAGGGCCAACGGGTCACCATCCCGCGCCGCGGCGGCCACGTGCCGGCCGGTGATGCCCCTGGCCTGCACCGAGGCCTTCCTGGCCAGCGCGGACGGCGACGACGGGTCGGAGGCGAGCAGCTCCACCAGCGTGGTGACCAGCGCGGTCCCGCTGCAGTAACGCTCCCAGCAGCCCCGCTTGCCGCACGGGCAGACCCGACCGTCCGGCACCACCCGCAGGTGACCCAGCTCCGGCGCCACCCCGTGGGCACCTCGGTACAGCTCGCCGTTGACCAACAGGCCGGCGCCGATGCCGGTGCCCAGCGCCACGAACAATGTGCACCGGGTGCGCGAGCCGGACGCGGCGCCGAACCGCCGCTCGGCCAGGGTCGCGGCGTTGGCGTCGTGCTCGATGACCACCGGAAGGGCCAGGCGCCGCGCCAGCCGCTCGGCCACCCGAGCATCGCGCCACGGCAGGTGCGGCGCGAACCGGACTGTCCGCCGGTCCGGTGTGACGAACCCGGCCACCGCGAGCCCCACCGCGTGCACCGGGTGCCGGGCGGCCAGCTCCTCCACCACCCGCACGATCGCCGACTCCAGGGCATCGTCCTCGCCGGGTGTCGCCGCCCTGGCGGTGTCGCGCACCGCGCCCTCGGCGTCCACCACCGCGGCCCGCACGCTGGTGCCGCCGACGTCCACACCGATGGTCAGCTGAGGGTTATTCATCAAGAGCCCGCGACCGGCGGTGTGCTGTCAACGCTGCTCCGATCTCCTCGGGCGGACCAGCGGGCCTCGGACGGTGTCGGGTCGTGCACAGCTCTCACAGGTCCTGCAGCGAGTGCGGACCGCCGCGCACGCAGCGCTCCCGGCTCACCTCGATGCGCTGTACATGAGGCGGGCCCGAACCGCCGACGAACCTGTTCCCGTCCAGACCCGACGGCCGCGCCGAGCCCGGGGGCGGCGGCACTTCGGACGCTGTCGTGTCCCCGGCTGGTGGGGCGTCCCCCGGCGCGGGGGGTCGGCGCGGCGCGGCGCCCTCCTCCAGCGCCGCGCGCAGCACCGCCAGCAGGCCGGCCACCTGGTCGGCCAACCGCACGGCCAGCTCGGAACGCCCACCCCGCAGCGTGGTGACCACCGCGCACACCGGGCAGGCCGTGCAGCTCGGCTGCTCACCCGGGTCCTGTCGCGCCGGATCTCTGGGCGCGGCGCGGATCCGCTCCACCAAGGGTTCCAAGAGATCCAGCGCACCGCCGGCGTGTTGGCGCAGCTCATCGAGCAGCGAAGCATGGTCGGAGCCCGCGGGACACTCTCGCTCGGTCAACGCGACATCCAGACCCGCGAGTCCGGCCGGAACACCACGACCAGCTCGTCGACGCCGAACCGGGCGCCGAGCACCTCACAGCGCGACAACACCGACGGCAGCGCTACCAGCCGACGTACCCCGGCGACCGTCACCGCGAGATCGTCGTCGATCCGGGTCAGCTCGAGCGGGGCGGAGCGGTCCAGCCCAGGCAACCGCAGCGCCAGCTCGAACTCGGAGTCCACCGAGGTGCCGTCCCCCTTGGTGCGACGCACCGAGAGCAAGGGCGGTACCGAGGCCCCGGCCAGCGGCTCGTCCTGGCCGTATAGCAAGTCGGCGACCTCGGCCAGCGCCTGCACCCCGATCGGCTCAGCGGCGGTGTAGGGCACCGCGCGAACCGCCCGGGCGTTCGCCTTGGCATGCCGCCCGGTGCCCCACAGCGCGGCCAGCTCGCTGAGCACCTCCTGCTGCTCGGCGTGCCGGGCCCGCACCCAGCGGGCGGCCGGGCCACGCACCGAAGGCGCGATCCGAGGCACCACCCGGTTCGCCACCACCCCGTCCACCCGCAGGCCGTGCAGGGCCAACGCGGTCATGGTGCGCCGCGACTCCGCCGCAACCATCCGCTCCGGGGTCAACACCAGTCGGATACTTGTCGTATCGTGGTCGGCCAGCATCGCGCGCAGTGCCCCTACCTGGTCCGCGAGCCGGCTCAGGGCATCAGCGGCGGCGTCCCAGTTGCGGATCGCGGTGCGCGGGCCGGCTGTGCCGGAGCGGCCCTGCTGGCCGCCGATGCCGGCCACGCCGGCCAGCAGGCCGTGCACCGCCCTGCGGTGTGCCGGGTAGAGCCGTTCCAGGTAGCCGCCGATCGCCTCGGGCAGGCCGAGCAGGCGCAGCGTCTCCGCGGTCGGGCCGCAATCCACGATGATGACATCCCACGGCCCGGTCTGGGCCAGCCGCCGCACCTCGCCGAGTGCCAGCAGCTCCTCCACGCCGGGCAGCCAGGTGAGCTCGTCGGCCACCATCTCGTCCACCCCGGCTCCGGCCAGCACGGTGCGCAGGTGGCCGCGCAGCTCTCCCCATGCGCCTTCCAGCAGCGCCCGGCTGTCCAGGTGGGCAGCGAAAAGGCCCGGGTACACCTCGGCCGGCTCACCACTGAGCGGGGCGTCAAGAGCGTCGCCAAGGGAGTGTGCCGGATCCGTGGAGATCACCAGAGCCTTGCGGCCGGCGCGGGCCAGCCGAGCGGCCGTGGCCGCGGCCAGCGTGGTCTTGCCCACGCCACCCTTGCCGGTGAACAGCAAGATCCGCAACTGTCCTACCCCGCTTCGACGGCTCGACTGTGAACTATGTGAATCGGACCGTGCCCCCTGCACACAGGTATGCGCCGCCGGCCCGATGGTCGGTCCGGCGAGGATACCCCGGAGGACTCAGCCCTCGACTCGGCGCTTCAGCTCGCGCAGGGCAGTGTCGATGATGATTTTCTCCGCCTTGCGCCGCAACATCCCGATCATCGGGATGTTGAGCTCCACGCTGAGTGAGTAGGTGACGGTGGTGGCCGTGCCGGTCGGTGCCAACACGTAGGATCCGTGCTGGGCCTTCTGGATCTGGCCTTTGGTCAGCCGCCAGCTCACCGAGAGGTCGTCCGGTGCCCAGTCGTAGGCGAGTGTGTAGGCGTCCTTGAACACCCCCGCGTCCAGCTTGAAGCTCACGTCGCTCGCACGGCCGTCCGGCCCTTCAGTGACCACCTCGGCCGCCTTGACCGCGCCGGCCCACTCAGGGTAGGCCGGAAAGTCCGCGATCACCCCCATGATCCGCTCGGGTGCGGCATCGATGGTGATGGACTGCGTGGTCGAGTCGGCCATGGCCGCAGAGGTTACCGGCGCACTCGGCGGCCGCCTCACCAGGTGAGTACGTAGGGACGTTCGGTCCGGCGGAAATGGCCCACGTTGACGCACTCGGTGCGGTACACCCGGGACCGCGACGCCATCGGTTGGTGCACGTGGCCGAACAGCGCCGCCTTCGGCCGGTCCCGTGCGACGATGCCCAGCAGGGCGCGGCTGCCCACCTCGGCACGGCGGGACACCACGTCATAGGCCAGCTCGGGCACCGAGGGCGGCACGTGGCTGCACAGCACGTCCACCGCACGCAGGCGTGCGCACGCCGCGTCGAACTCCTCGGCCGGGCGCACGTAGGGACGCCACGGCCCGCCGCTGATCGACTCGATGCGTGGCGGTAGCGGCAGGCCGCCCACGAACCCGAACCGCAGCCCACCGATCTCGGTGGTCGCACCGTCGAGCATGTACAGCCCGTCGGCGAGGAACTCCGGCCACAGGTGCGGCAGGTCCACATTCCCCGGGGTCAGGTAGCTGGGCCGGGGAAGCACCGCGAACAGCCGCCGGTACTGCTCCCGGACCGCGTCCTCCAGCACCGCTCGCGGATCGGACAACCGCGACCACAGCGAGCGGGCATAGCCGGTCAGCTCGCCTGGCCGCCCTTGGGTGCGCAGCCGGGCGAACGTGGCCACCACCTCGGCGCCGAAAATCTCGCCGAGAATGCCCCGGTGATGATCGCGGTAGTCCACGAAGTCGATCAGATCACCCAGTACGACCAGCGCGTCCGCCCCTTCCGAGGCACGGGCCAGCGCCTCGCTGTTGCCGTGCACATCGGCGACCACATGAATGCGCATCGAGGCCAAACTACGTGATCACCGGCCGGCGTGCGGCGCGCCCGCCGGCCGAGGCGGCTCCCCCGGCTCGCGTCCCTGCTCCAGGCGGTCCTTGAGGCGCAGCGCGAGAGTCTTGGCCGCCCGCTGCCGCCGGGCAGCCTCGGCCAGCGCTCGCCTTGGCGGCAGCGGCTTCGGACGGCCGTGCGCACCGGGTGGGTCGGCACGCAGGTAGTAGTGCATCAGCGTGCCGTCCAGCACCGCTTCCAGCCAGACCTCCATGCTTCCGACCAGCGCGCCGTGCACGGTCCAGCGGAAGCCCTGCGCGCCCCGGTCGGTCACCACCGTCAGCAACAGGTCCGGCCAGTATCCCCGCCAGCCCGCCGGGTCGGCGAACTCGGCGGCGACGGTGGCCGGCGGCACGACGAGGAACGTCTCGTCGACCACGTCAACGCTGCTCATCTGTGCTCCAGGGCAGACACTGCCGCACACCGCGCGATGCGGCACCCACGAACCGGATAGCAGTCATCGACCTTCCACTCCCTACCGAAAGGTAACCGTTATACGGTGAATCGAGGCGACGAACAGTGGCGAGGGTTGGTGTGCATGCGCGAGTACCAGGTCGCGGCGGTCGACGAGGTCGCCGACCACGAGAGTCTTTCCGATGCTGTCTATCTCAATGCTGAGCAGTATCCGGACACGGTGAGCTTCCGCCGCAAGGCGGGCACCGACTGGGTCGACCTGACCGCGCGGGAGTTCGCCGGCCAGGTCACATCCGTGGCCAAGGGGCTCATCGCGGCCGGTGTGCGCAAGGGCGACCGGGTTGCCCTGTTGTCCCGGACCAGGTTCGAGTGGACGGTGATCGACTACGCGGTCGCCGCGGTGGGGGGCACCACGGTGCCGATCTACGAGACATCCTCGCCCGAGCAGGTGCACTGGATCCTTTCCGACTCGGAAGCTGTCGCCGTCGTTGTCGAGTCCGACGCACACCGCGCCGAGGTGGACAAGCTGCGCGGCCAGCTGCCCGTGCTCCAGCACGTCTGGCAGATCGCGCCGTCCGCCGGGGAGTCCGCCGTCGAGTTGCTGAGCTCGCTGGGCGCTTCGGTGGATGCCGACGAGGTGACCAGGCGGCGGGTCGAGGTCGGCGCCGACGACCTGGCGACGCTGATCTACACATCGGGCACCACCGGGCGGCCGAAGGGTTGCGCGCTGACCCACCGCAACCTGTTGACCGAGCTCAAGACCGCAACGATCGTGTTCGGCGAGATGATGAGCGCGGAGAGCTCCCTGCTGCTGTTCCTGCCGCTAGCGCACGTGCTCGCCAAGATCATCCAGTGTGGCGGCATCTACACCCGCACCACTATCGGCCACGTGTCGGACACCAAGAACCTGATCGACGACCTGGCCGCTTTCCGGCCGACGTTCGTGCTTTCGGTCCCCCGGGTGTTCGAGAAGGTGTTCAACGGCGCGCGGCAGAAGGCGCACGCCGAGGGCAAGGGCGCGATCTTCGACGCCGCGGCAGCCACCGCCGAGCGGTGGAGCCGCGCCCAGCCGTCGCCGGGGCCGCTGCTGCGGCTGCAACACGCCGTGTTCGACAAGCTCGTGTACGGCAAGCTGCGCGCCGCGCTGGGTGGTCAGTGCGTAGCCGCGGTCTCGGGTGGCGCCCCGCTGGGCGCGCGTCTCGGGCACTTCTTCCTCGGCGTCGGGCTGCCGGTGTACGAGGGCTACGGGCTGACCGAGACCTCCGGCGGCGCGACGGTCAACACCCCGGGCGCGCAGCGGATCGGCACCGTCGGGCGCCCGCTTGCCGGCACCACCGTCCGGATTGCCCGCGACGGTGAGATCCTGGTACGCGGCGACCTGGTGTTCCTGGGCTACTGGCACAACGAAGATGCCACCGCCGAGGCGATCAGCGACGGCTGGTTCCACACCGGTGACCTCGGCGAGCTCGACGACGACGGCTACCTCACGATCACCGGTCGCAAGAAGGAGCTGATCGTGACGGCCGGTGGCAAGAATGTGGCCCCCGCCGGGCTGGAGGATCGGCTGCGCGCGCATCCGCTGATCAGCCAATGCATGGTGGTCGGTGACGGGCAGCCGTTCATCGCCGCGCTCATCACCCTGGACCCGGAGGCCCTACCCGGCTGGCGGGACCAGCACGACAAGACCACGTCCGGCGACCCGGCGGACCCGCACGACCTGCTGGAGGACCCCGAACTGCTCGGCGAGATCGAGCTGGCCGTCCAGGAGGCCAACAAGGCCGTCTCGCACGCCGAGGGGATCAAAAAGTACCGGGTGCTCCCAGTCGACTTCACCGAGTCCGGCGGCGAACTCACCCCCACCCTGAAACTCAAGCGAGCAGTGGTAACCAAGACGTACGCCGCCGAGATAGCCGCTCTCTATTCTTCCTAGCTCTCAATGGATCGCTGGCGACGATCCCGTCGCCAGGGCGCGGCGTGGGGCCGTCAGCGGGTGCGGGGGTCGAGGAACTGCTCCAGTTGCTGGGCCGAGTTCTTCCATTGCCATGACTTGCGCATCCAATGCCTGCCGGCCGCGCCCATGACGGCTGCGTGGTCGGGGTCGAGCAGGAGGGCGGCGAGGCGGTCGGCCACCGCGGCCGGCTCGCGGCCGGGGACCACGAAGCCGGTTTCGCCGGGGCGCACGGTCTCGGGTGCTCCGCCGGAGTCGCCGGCCAGTACTGGCAGGCCGGAGGCCGCTGCCTCCAGCAGCACGATGCCAAGGCCCTCAACGTCCAGGCCCCGGCCCCGGGTCCGGCAGGGCAGTGCGAACACGTCTCCGACGGCGTGGTGCCCGGGCAGCTCGTCCCAGCGGACCGGGCCGGTGAACACGACGTGCTCCGCGACGTCGTGCGCGGCGGCCAGCTCGCGCAGCCGCCCGGCGTGCGGCCCATCGCCCACCAGCAGCAGCGCGGCGTCGGGGACCTGACGCCGCACCATCGGCAGGGCGGCGATCAAGGTGTCCTGCCCCTTGCGCGCAACCAGCCGGGACACGCAACTGATGACCGGGCGCTCGCCGAGCCGGTAACGCCGCCGCAGCTCGGTCCGGGCCGCCTGGTCCGGCCGGAAGCGCCTGGTGTCGATACCCGGCGGCAGGTGCTCCAGCGCGGCGAGCGGGCCGAAAGCGGAGGCAAACCGGCGCCGGGTGTAGCGGGAGACCACGGTGACCACCTCGGTGCGCTCGCCGATACGGCGCAACGCCTGCCGCGCGGCGGGCATCATCGACCAACCCACCTCGTGGCCGTGCGTACTGGCCACCACCCGGCTCACTCCCGCGCGCCGGCGCAGGCCGGGGCCGAGCAGCGCCAGCGGGGCCGCCGCGCCGAACCACACCGTGTCGCAGCCGTAGTCACGGGCCAGTGCGACCGCCCGCCGGGCAACCGAGGACACCGGCAGCATGAGGGAGCCGGGATGGCGGTGCACCGGGTAGGGCACCGCCGCGTCGAACCCTGCCGCGCCGGGCCATGCCGGGGCATAGACGACGAGTTCACCGGCGGGCAGCCGGCCCGCGAGCTCGGCGAGGTAGCCCTGGATTCCGCCGGCCCTCGGCGGGAAGTCGTTGGTCACCAGCAGTGTGGGCATCGCGGGCAGGCTATGACACGGACGGGCGAGCGGAGCCGTCGCCCTTCCGGCCGGGCTCCTAGAGACGCCGGGCGCTGGTGTAGTCCATCCTGGACAGCTCGGTGTACCGGACCACGTCACCGGTCTGCACGGCGTTGAGCACCAATCCGTCGCCCGCGTAGAAACCGACGTGGCTCACCGGTTGGTAGAAAAAGATCAGATCACCCGGTCGCAGGTCGGATCGCGCGACCGGTCTGCCCACCTGGGCCTGTTCCGCACTCGACCTCGGCATCGTGATGCCGACCCGCTTGAACGCCCAGTACACGAGCCCGGAGCAGTCGAACGTGCTCGGGCCGGTGGCGCCCCAGACGTACGGCGACTCCATCCGGGTCATCGCGGCACGCAGCGCGAGTGCGCCCCTGTTGTTTCCGAGGATGACACCCAACGGCACGCCGTCGCTCTGGGTGCGCGCCGCCTTGTCCGCCGGGCTCAGCTGGGCCAGCATGGTCTGTACCTGCTGAATGCGCAGGTCGGCTTCCTGCTTACGCAACCCGATCTGGTAGGCGGCCTGCTGAGCCTGCATGGTGGCCTGTTGAGCCAACAGGACAGTCTGGTTCGACTGTTGCTTCCGGTAGCGTGCCTCACCCACCTCGGCAACGGCCTGGTCCAACTCGGACTGCTGGTCCGCCGAGAACGTATCCAGCGTGGTCATCTGGTCCAGGTAGTCGCTGGGTGAGTCGCTCATCACCACCGCGTTGAGCTCGTCCAGCCGACCGCTGACCAGAGCATCGCTGGTCAGCTGGTCGATCTTGGCCTGGGCAGCCGACATCTCCTGCTGTGCCTGGTTCGACGCGGCCTGCGCCGGCCCGGCGGCGGCCGAGGCTCGCGCCGCTTCACTCTGCCTGGCCCGCAGGTCGTCCTGCGCGGCATGCCACTGCTCGGTGAGCGCCTCCGCCTGTTGCTGGATGAGGTTGAGCTGCTGCGTGGCGATGTCAGTGGCACTCGGCGGCGGTGTCGGGACACCCGGCGGCGGATCGGCCCGAGCCGTACTGGTCAACGCCACGCAGGCGGTGACAGCAAGCACGACCGCGGAAAACGCACTGAGGAAGCCGCGCGAATACCCGCTGGACGCCACGACGCCGGTCTCCTTCCTCCTGACCATCGTCGAGGCGGCACGGGGCACCCCGGCTCGAGAGCCGAAGGCCGCACGCGGGCCACACGATGGTGACCTTGCGGCGCCTATCGGGGGAGCGAGAGGCAGACGCCCCGCAAAGGTCTTCAGGAGGTTACGAACAGCTGCCCACGGCGTCCAGAACCATCCCTCCTTGCGTCGGGCGCCGCCGGGGGAAAACCATTGACCGTCACATGAGGTGCCGCTTTCGCCCTCAAGGACCGGATTTCACTACCCAGTGTTGCTGAAACCGATAGCAGCCCGCTTAGTGGGTGATATCGTTTGATCTTCGGTCGCGACCAACCGCAACCGAGGCACCAGCCCCTGATCAGCGAGCACGGACAACGCACGGAACTCCGGTGCGTCGAGCTGCACTGTCTGCGCGCCGGACGGTCCGTCAGAGCGCTCGGACTCGGCACCCCGCACCGCCGGTATCCCCAGCAGAACCCCCACCACACAGTCCTGGCAGGCAGCTCCTCGGACCTCGCAGCGATCGCAGTCGATGATCATTTCTTCTCCCTCGGACGATCTGTCAACAACACCGAGGACGTTAGGACGAGGCACCGACAGTTTTCGCCCGCCGCAAGCCCCTTACGGGACTCATCCCCGGACCGGGGAGCCGCGGCGACTCCGTGCCCGATCTGAGAATCAGCCCCTGGCCAGCAGGTTCAACAGCACCGAAGAGGCCATCGAATGGGCACCATCGCGGCGCACCGAACCCGCCACCGCGCGGTCCGAGGTAGCCACCACCACCGGGCGCCCGGACGGCTCGGCCGCCACCAGCGCTCTGATCACGTCGTCCGCCAGCACCCCCGGGTCGCTGAACAGCACCCGCACCCCTCTCGGGTGGTGCCCAGGACTGGCGAGCACCTCGGCCCCGTCGAAGACCACGGTCACCTCGGCACCGGTCCTGGCCACCAGCGCGCCGAGCGCCCCGACCAGCCGGGCGCGCTGGTCGAAAAGGGTGAGCTCCGGGTAGCCGGTCTTGCTCACGTTGTAGCCGTCCACGATCAGGTGCGCCGAGGGCAGCACCAGCAGACGATCCAGGCCGGCCGGGTCGGTGATCGGCGAGGTGGCCTGCGGCGCCAACCGGGCTCCGCCGACCAGGTCCGCCGGCCGGGGGCCGTCCCCGCCCAGCGCCAGCTCCCTGCGTAAACCGGCCAACGCGCCTGCCGCGGTGTCCACCAGCAGCTCCAACCGCACCTGCGCGGCGCGGTGCGTCTCCCGGGCTCCTTCACGGGCGTCCGTGGCGTCGTCGCCGGCCCGGGCGGCTCTGGTCCGCTCCGCCGCGGCATGCTCTCTGGCCCGGTCGCGTTCGGTGATCGCCGCTGCGACCTCCCGAGCCGCGTACCGCCGCACCCGTGCAAGCTCCCGCTCCGCGGCGTGGGTACCGTCCTCCGCGACGCGCACCCGCATGCCCTGCTCCCGGACCCGCTTGCGCAGCCGGGCCAGCTCCTCGTCCCGGGCGGCGTGCGCGGCGTGCGCCGAGGAGCGCGCCTCGGACAGTTCGGCACGCAGCCGCTCCAGCTCGGTGGAAAGCTTCTCCACCCGCGCGAGCGCGGCGTCCCGCTGGGCAAGCAGTGTCACCACCTCGGAGCGCTCGGCAATAGCCGCCACCCGCTCGTCGGCATCCGGCGCGTCGGTGAGCACCGCACCGGCCGCGCCGCCCACAGGGTCCTCGACCGACCCGGTCAGCTCACCGGGCCGGTACTCCGCCCACCAGGCCAGTACGGCGGCCCGGAACGCGGCCGACTCCCCCAACTCCTGGAGCAGCGCCCGAGCCCCCAACCGGGCCCGCTTGGTCGGGGTGAACCGGGCCAGCGGACGCAGCGTGGCAGGCAGGTCGGCCCGAGGCAGCTCACCCATCGCGACCGACGCCACCTCGGCCAGCCGAGCCCGGACCGGCTCGGGGAGGCCGGTCCACGCCCGCTCCACCATCTACCCAGGCTAGTTGACTCATTACTTTCTAGCCCTCGAAGCTAATTTGGCCAGTCCTGAAGAACTAGCTGGCGACGATCTCGTCGCCAGGGCTCGGAGCGCGACACCGTGGCGGGGTTCACCGCCAGCCCCTGAGCCCTGGTGACATACGCCCCCGTGAGCGTTCAGGATCGCTATGGCCTCACTCGACACTCGCGAGTTATCCGCGGGACAAGCTAGCCAGCTGCGGGGAAACGTCGGTGGGGGCGTTTAGCGTGCGGTGAATGACGCAGTTGTCATTTGACGAGGTCGGTACGCCACTGCGGGAGGTCACCTTTGTGGTGCTCGACCTGGAGACGACGGGTGGCAGTGCGGCCGAGGACGCGATCACCGAGGTCGGCGCGGTGAAGGTGCGGGGAGGGGAGCGACTCGGCGAGCTGGCCACGCTGGTGGATCCGGGCAGCGGCATACCGCCCTCGGTGGTCGCGCTGACCGGCATCACCGAGGCGATGGTCAGTGACGCGCCGCTGTTGGCAACCGTGCTGCCCTCGGTGCTGGAGTTCCTGGCCGGCGCGGTGCTCGTGGCGCACAACTCTCCGTTCGACACCGGCTTCCTGCGCGCGGCGTGCGAGCGGCACGGCCTTGCCTGGCCGAAGCCACCGGTGCTGTGCACGGCCCGGCTGGCCAGGGCGGTGCTCACGCCGGATGAGGCACCCTCGGTCCGGCTGTCCGCGCTTGCCGAGCTGTTCGCCAGTGCGGTCCAGCCGACACACCGGGCGTTGGACGACGCCCGGGCCACCGTGCACGTGCTGCACGCCCTGCTGGAACGGGTGGGAAACCTCGGCGTGCAGAGCCTCGAAGAGCTGCTCGCGCTGGCCGCCAGCCGCGCGGGCAGCCGGCCCACGCCGGCCCAGCGGCGCAAACGCGGGCTGGCCGAGCATCTGCCCAACGCACCGGGCGTGTACCTGTTCCGGGGCCCTCGGGACGAGGTGCTCTACGTGGGAACTAGCGGTGACCTGCGCAGACGCGTTCGTTCCTACTTCACCGCCGCCGAGCGCCGCAGCCGGGTGCGTGACATGGTCGGGCTGGCCATCCGGGTCGACGCGGTGGAGTGCGCCCATGCGCTGGAGGCCAGGGTGCGGGAGCTGCGGCTGCTCGGCGCACACCGGCCCAGGTTCAACCGGCACTCCCGCACCCCCTACCTGGCCTGGTGGCTGACACTGACAAACGAGCCGTTCCCCCGGTTGTCCGCGGTCAGCCAGCCCAGGGACGGCGCGTTCGGGCCGTTCCGGTCCCGCCGCGACGCGGTGGCCGCGATGGAGTCGATTCAGGACGCGGTGCCGGTGCGTCGCTGCTCGCAGCGCATTCCCGCACGCGCCCCCCGGGGCACCCCGTGCGCGCTGCTGGAGCTGGGTCACTGCGCGGCGCCCTGCGCCGGCCGGCAGAGCGCCGCCGAGTACGCCCCGGCGGTCGTCTCGGTCCAGGAACTGGTGGCCGGCCACTCCGACACCGCGCTGCGCACCCTCGCCGCCGAGGTGGACCGGCTCGGCGAGGCGCAGCGCTTCGAGGCCGCGGCGACCCGGCGGGACCGGCTGGCCGCGTTGCTCACCGCGCTGCGCCGGGCCCAGCGGCTCGCCGCGCTCACCGAGCTGCCCGAGCTGGTCGCCGCGTACCCGGACGGTCGGGGCGGCTGGGAGCTGGCGGTGCTGCGGCACGGCCGGCTGGCCGCCGCGGGGGTGGCCCGGCGCGGCGTGCCGCCCATGCCGGTGGTCGCGGCACTGCGGGCAGGCGCGGAGACCGTCCGGCCCGGCCCCGGGCCGCTGAGTGGCGCGCCGGCCGAAGAGGCGGGGGTGCTGCTGCGCTGGCTGGAGCGCCCGGGCACCCGCCTGGTGCACTGCACCACGCCGTGGGCCGAACCGGCGTTCGGGGCCAGCCGCTGGAACAGCTGGCTGGCCAGAGCGATGGCCGTACCAGCCGGACACGCCGCCGAGGGCCCCGAACGACACCCCGCGAGAGGTCGCCGCACATAGGTCCGGACCTGTGTGTCACGACCAACTGTTGTGTGCGGTGCGTCGGTGTGCCGCGCGGGGCGTGGCACACATCCGGGTGGCGGCGCCGAGGCTTATGATCCAACCACCTGTGCCGCGAAGGAGCCGCTGCCGTGATCACCGCGTTCGTCCTGATCCACGCCGCCGCCGATCACATTCCGGAGACCGCGCAGGAGATAGCCGAGCTGGACGGCGTGGCCGACGTCTACTCCTGCGCCGGCAACGTGGACCTGATCGCGGTGGTCCGGGTACGTGAACACGAGCAGCTCGCCGAGGTGATCGCCGGCCGGCTGAGCAAGGTGGCCGGGGTTCGACACACCGACACCCACATCGCGTTCCGCTCCTATGCCCGCCGCGACGTCGAAGAGGGCTTCTCGGTCGGCATGGACTAGTACTTCAGGGCCTGTTCTCGCGCGAGAACTTCCGATCGGGGACCCTTCGGGCCCGCCTCCGCAAGTTCGCCTTCGGCCGAAAGAGCGCGCTTGTGCTCACCCTGGGGTGCCGCCACCAGGGTTCGGCGCCCTGGTTGCCGACATTCACAGCGCCGGCCTTCGCCGGAACTCCTCCGGAGCCTCGCAGGGGCGACTCGCCTTACCGGCCCTGCAGTACTAGTTCCGTCCCACCAGCCCGCCCCGGTACTGGTGGAGGAGATATTTACCGGGCCGAGGCCCTCGCCGAGGCTGAGGACGCCGAGACATGCTGGGCTCGGACGGTCACCGTGCTCACCTACACGAACAGGCCGAGCCATGGGGGCACCTGTTCGATCCAGAAGTGCAAGTCAAGAGTGACTGGGGGCGACGTGAAACGGACACGGTGCAATGCCGGGCTCGACGGCAATGAATACCACTTGCCGCACATGGACGACTGTTCGTCCGGACCGCGGCGATGGCCCATGGCGATCAGCTCCGGCCAACGGTCCAATCGTGATCATCATATTTGTCCTGCGGCTTGTTCGAATGGATGTGTCAAGCCGCCGCGCCGAAAACTTGCGGTTA
>DASYBQ010000267.1:0-2817 GCA_036500625.1 Pseudonocardia sp.
GCGAGCCCTCTGACCTGCCAGCTGAACGCCCACCACGGAGAGTCTCGCACCGTTGAGCCGGTTCCGACACAGCCGCGCGCCGGGAATCCATCGGATGTCGTACGGGTTCGACCCGCCACCCCGTGGGCCAGTCACGGGAAACCCCCAGAAACTTGGCAGCAGAGACGGTATTTCGTTGTTCACATGCCGGTGTGCGTGGAGGGATTTCCTGCCGCCCCCCGATGGAGGTAATGTGCTAGGTCCTTCAGCGGATGGCCCGCGCGGGTAGGGGCGGGGGATTCGATGATGAGCGCTTTGCGCCGCGGTGTCACTGGCATGCTGGAGAGTCTCGGAACACGCCGGTGGGGCTATCCGCCCAGACTGATGGCACCCGTGGTCGCCCAACTCGGCGCGGTCAGGGCGTTGTGCTGGTTCGGCTGGAACATGCGCCGCTATGAGCACACCATGGCGGTCTTCGGTCCGGTACGTACATACCTGCTCTGTGTCGCGATATCAGTTATCAACGACTGCGAGTACTGCACCTACGCCTACGCGGGCGCGCTCGAACTGGCCTACCTGCACGAACACGGGCGGCTGTTTCCGCTCAGCGAGCACGCGATCAACGCATTGCGGGGAAAACCACCAGCCGCGATCCGCCATTGCCTGAACAAGGCGACCCGGGCCGCGGGACTCCGCGCCGACACGTGGTGGCTCAATCGCACCATTACGCTGGTGCTGGCTCCGGACCAACGCCCAACCGACCCCGAAGACGTACGCCTGTGTCACCTGGTGAAAATGTTCAGCAAGCTCAACGCGATCGCCATCGCCAGCGGGATCACCCCGGACGAGGCCCCCACCCCGCTCAACAAGAATGCGGCCCTCAGACACCGCTACGCCCTGCTGCGCGGCAACGCCACCACCTGATTGATCTCAGCGGCTTCGCCGCGCCGCTTCATCCGACCTTCGACCACGGTCGCGATAGCCCTGCCTGCGACCGGTGGTTCGTGGCGGGGCCGGTCGGGGGGCTGCTGCCTCCGAGGGGGTGCGATCGGAGCCGGTTGCGGGATAGCCTTCGGGTTACTCGCGGGTTGTGAGCCGCGTCACGACGGAGGTGCGGCGATGGACACTGTGCAGGTCTTGATCATCATCGTGATTGTCTTGCTGATCGCGCTCGGCGCGGTGGGCGCCCTGCTCTACCGCCGCAAGCGGTCCGAGCGGCTGCAGCGGCATTTCGGCGACGAGTACACCGGCCTTGTCGCCGAGACCGGAGACCGCAAGGCGGCGGAAACCACACTGATGGATCGTGAGCAACGCCGCGACAAGCTGGATATCCGGGACCTCAGCGCGGAGGAACACGACCGGTTCCGGGGATCCTGGGACACGATTCAGCAGAGTTTCGTCGACGCCCCGGCGCGCGCGCTGAATGGCGCGGACCGGTTGGTCATCGAGATCATGCGGCGGCGAGGCTACCCGGTCGATGACTTCGCCCGCCGCACCGAGGATATTTCCGTCGATCACCCCGGGGTCGTGCGTGACTACCGTGCCGCCCGCGCCACCCGGAACGCCTCCGCCTCCTCCACCGGCGAGGCGGACACCGAGCGGCAGCGAAAGGCACTGACCGCGTACCGGTCGCTGGTGGAGGCGCTGCTCGACAGCGGTGCGGGACAACCCTCCGGCACACCGCCGCCAGCACGGAACACACCGGGGTCGAAGGCCTCCGGGGCGAAGGCAACCGGGGCGAAGGCCACTGGGTCGAAGGCCACGCGGCACCCGAGGTGACTGTGGCCCCCGCCGGAGTCCGGCGTCGGTGCAAAGGGTTCAGCGGGTGGGTACTCAGTGGGTAGCAGCGCCGGCTTCGGTGCGTTGAGCAAAGGCGGTATGGCATGGGTATGGCAGACAAGTTTTCGAACAAGGCCGAGGAGCTCAGGGCCAAGGCGGAAGCGCTGGGGAAAGCGCTCGAGGACCCTGAGCTGAAAACCAATATGAAGCAGGTCCGCGAGAAGATCAAGGGTGCCTTCGCGAATCCGAAGCCCGATGGTTCCGCTACCCGGGACCCGGACGCCGCTGCCCTCAGGGACACCGATTCCCCGAGGGACCCGAGGGAGCGCACTGCCCCGGCTCACGCCGCTTCCACGACAGACGTCCCGAGGGCAGACGTCCCGAGGGCAGACATCCCGAGGGCAGACGCTCCGAGGGCAGACGCCCCGAGGACAGACGCCGCCGCCCCGCACGCCGGTGCCGCCGGTGCACCCGTCTCGTCGGCCGCCCCCGACTCACGGGCCCACCCTGAGGACGTTGCTACAGCGGCCGCACCCCCGGCGCGCACCGGCGCCGACACCGCGACGGAGCGCCGAGGTGGCGGCGTTGCGGGCGGCAACGCCACCGGGAATGTGCGCGGCGCCGCGACCCTCGGCGCCGGTGCCGGCGTCGGAGCGGGCGCGCCCGCGCGGCTGATCCCGGCCCGCCGGGTCGAGGAGTACACCGCGCGCTGGAATTCGGTGAAGGGCGCATTCGTCGATGAGCCCCGCCAGGCGGTCGGGCAGGCGGATCAGCTGGTGCGGGAGCTGCTCAACGAGCTGCACGAGGTGTTCGGCAACCAACGCCACGACTTCGAACACGACCTGGACACCGGCGAAGCGTCCACCGAGGACCTGCGCCTGACCCTGGGCCGCTACCGCAGCTTCTTCGACCGACTGCTCTCGGCGGGCGGCGGCCAGGCCACCGCCGGGGCTCCGGGTGGGGCCGGCGGCGCAGAGCTGCAGCGGCTGATCCCGGCCCGCCGGGTCGAGGAGTACACCGCGCGCTGGAACTCGGTGAAGGGCGCATTCGTCGACGAGC
>DASYBQ010000268.1:0-1813 GCA_036500625.1 Pseudonocardia sp.
GTCGCCAGCGCCTGGCCACCCGAGGGGGACAGCAATGGTGGCTGCTCATACAGGGCCAGCCACCCCTGTTCCTACAACGGCCAGGGCAGTCCAAGAAATGGTCACCGCCCGACGAGTCACGAACACCCCAGCTTAGCCGACGAAATTGACCTGCCTGCACCGCCCGCTCTCGGCTCAGGCTCAGCGCGGGCGACCCGTTGCCCGCGCTTCCGCGAAAGCGGGGCCCGTGCGCTAGATCGCACATATCGTGAACGGCGTGACGCAAACGTGGATAGTTGAGCCATCCGGGCCGCTGCGCGGTGACATCTCCGTGCGCGGGTCCAAGAACGCCGTGACCAAGCACATGGTGGCCGCGATGCTTGGTGGCGGGCCAAGTGTCATCCGCAACGCCCCGCAGGTCGGGGACGTGGATATCACGGCGGCGATGCTGGAGTCGGCCGGCTTCCTGGTCGGCCGGGAGGACGGGGAGATCACGATCGCCCCGGGTAGCGAGGTGAGGCCGAAGGTCCCCGACGCGTTCACCGGCCTCAACCGGATCCCCATCCTGATGCTCGGCCCGCTGCTGCACCTGACCGGTGAAGCGTTCGTCCCGCTCGTCGGCGGCGACCCCATCGGCCGGCGGCCGGTCGACTTCCACGTCGAAGCGCTCAGGGCCCTCGGGGCCGAGGTCAGCTACGAGCCGACCGGGATCAGCGCCAAGGCGAGCAGGCTGCATGGCGCGCGCATCACGCTGCCCTATCCGAGCGTCGGCGCGACCGAGACGGTGCTACTTTCCGCTGTCCTCGCCGAGGGCAAGACCGTGCTGCGTAACGCCGCCACCGAGCCAGAAATCGTCGAGCTCGCGCTGTTCTTGCAGCGGATGGGCGCGCAGATCGAACTGAGCCCCGACCGGCGCATCGTCATCGAAGGCGTCCCCAAGCTCAAGGCCGCCTCCACCCGGCTGGCTGGTGACCGGCTCGAGGCCTTTTCCTACCTGGTCGCCGGCCTCATCACCGGCGGCGAAGTGCGGGTGCACGGCTGTCCGCAGGACCGGCTCGTCACCGCGATCACGACCCTGGCCCGGATGGGCACCCAGTTCGACATCACCGATGAGTGGATCACCGCGTCCGCGCCTGGCGGCCTGCAGCCCGCGGCGGTCCACACCGACACCCACCCGGGCTTCATGACCGACTGGCAGCAGCCCCTCATGGTGCTGTTCACGCAGGCTAACGGCATGTCGGTGCTGCACGAGACGGTGTTCGAGAACCGCCTCGTGTACGTGCCCGCACTGCAAAAGATGGGCTGCGAGATCGAAGTGTTCGCGGCTTGCCTGGGCGGCCCTGCCTGCCGCTTCCACGATGGGAACGCGCCCCACTCGGCGGTCATCCGGGGCGTGTCAAAGCTGCGCGGCGCTGAGGTGGAGCTGCCGGATGTGCGCGCTGGCTTCTCGGCGGTGCTCGCCGCGGCCGTGGCCGACCGGCCATCGGTGCTGCACGGCGTGCACCACATCGAGCGCGGCTACCACCACCCGTTCGAGCAGTTCGCCTCGCTCGGCCTACGGATCTCTAGGACGACCACGTAGGTGAGCTGGTGGCCGCGACGGGGCTGGTGTCGCAGGTTTGCATCTGTGGGACGCGGTGAGCCCGGCGGAGCCGGACGCTGTTGGCTTTGGCTTTTGCGGCTGCGGTAGTGCGCGGCGCGGCGGTGGGATGCGCTACCGCGCTTCGGGACTCGCCCTTTGAGTCACGACGCGCGGGGCGCGTCTCCACCCGCCCCGCGCGCCCCGTCGGCACGAAGACGTGGTGAAACAAAAAGAGGGCCGACCCCATTGGGG
>DASYBQ010000269.1:0-6082 GCA_036500625.1 Pseudonocardia sp.
CGCACCGCTGCGCTGCAAGCCCCGGAGAGGATCGCGTGAATCGAGCGCACGCTCGACGCGGCGTATGGCTTGCACACATGCGGTGCGCAGCCAGCCGCCGCGCACTCGTGGGGCTCCTGCTGAGCATGGCGCTCGATGAACGGCTTCCCCGCGCATAACGCTCGACATTTCCGCAGCCGGCTGTAGAACTGTTCCACCCGGGCTGCGGCATCGCGCACGAAGAGTGCAAGAGGCACGTCCCCGAGGTTCGGAACGATGTACATCCGGATTTGCGACTTGTACACCGCCCGCGTGGTTAGGTCGATCTCGTGCTGCTGCATCCAGCGTTCGAGCAGCGCTCCGACCGTAGCCCTGGTTCGCGCGATCTTGAGCGAGTCCGCGTCCGCGAGCAGCTTCGTGCGCAGCTTCTCGGCCTTCGTGTAGGCAGCTCGTTCGGCGCGCTCGCCGGAGCCCTCGACCGGAACGCTCTCGACAAGGCTGATGCGCTCGCCGGTCGACGGGTCGTTGCCAGCCGATACCCGGACCTCATAACACTGGGCGCGGCGACGGATACTGCCACGCTGACGAACTGCGGACAGATCAGAGCGAGCGGTCACACGCGGAACGTAACAGAGCCGGTGGACCGGACCGTGGACCGAGATCAACTTCTGGGGGTAGAGGTGATCTTACCCTGGCTGTTGTCGCTGGTAGAAGCACTAAACTTGTGGCGCGCTCGGCAGGATTCGAACCTGCAACCTCCTGATCCGTAGTCAGGTGCTCTATCCGTTGAGCTACGAGCGCATGTTCTGTTGTCGACCAGCCTAGACCAGTCGTTACGCGGAGGCTCCGGGATTTGAACCCGGGATGGGGGGTGACCCCAAACCGCATTAGCAGTGCGGCGCCATAGACCAGACTAGGCGAAGCCTCCCGAAGCCGTTCGGCCTCCGGGTCGTTAGGTTACACAGGCCCGCCGCTGAGAACCAAAGCGGTACCCCCAACGAGCATAGTCCCAGTTCAGCGTGATGCGGCGAGCTTGATGAAGGGGTCGAGCGCGGCGGGGTTGGCCAGCGCGCCCCGGCTGACCGCCTTGTCCACCTCGTGCCCGGCCAGGATCTTCTTCACCGGCACCTCGCACTTCTTACCGTTCAGCGTCCTGGGTACCTCGCCGATGACGACGAACCGGTCCGGCACGTGCCGGGGGGACAACTCGCGGCGCAGCTCGGCGCGCAACGTCGGCTCGATGTCGTCCAGCGCGGCGCCGGGCGCGAGCACCAGGAAGCACAGCAGTTCACCGCCCGTGCCGGACAGCGCGGTGGTGTCGATCACCAGCGAGTCGGCCACCTCGTCGAGGGCCTCCACCACGGCGTAGAAGTCCGCGGTGCCCATCCGGACGCCGCCCCGGTTGAGCGTCGAGTCGCTGCGGCCGTAGATGACCGACGAGCCTCGGGGGGTGATCTTGATCCAGTCGCCGTGCCGCCAGACGCCGGGGTAGTCCTCGAAATAGGCCTCGCGCAGCCGGGTGCCGTCCGGGTCGTTCCAGAAGAACACCGGCATGGACGGCATCGGCTCAGTCAGCACCAGCTCGCCGACCTCGTCGATGCGCGCGGTTCCCTCCTCGTCGAACGCCTGCACCTCGGCACCCAGCGCGGCGCAGGACAGCTCACCCAGCCACACCGGGACGGTCGGCGCGCCGCCGACGAACGCCGTGCACAGCTCGGTGCCGCCGGAGCAGCTGATGATCTGGACGTCCGAGCCCACCGCGTCGACGATCCACCGGAAGCCCTCCGAGGACAGCGGCGAGCCGGTGGAGCCGATCGCCCGGATCGAGCTGACGTCGTAATCGTCGCGCGGCCGCAACCCCTGCTTCAGGCAGGCCTGCAGATAGCCGGCGGACACACCGAACACGGTCACCCGGTGGTCCCGGGCCATCTTCCACAGCGCGCCGAGGTCCGGGTAGCCGGGGCTGCCGTCGTAGAGCACCACGGTCGCGCCGACCAGCAGGCCGCCGAGCAGCAGGTTCCACATCATCCAGCCGGTGGTGGTGAACCAGAAGAACCGCTCGCCCGGGCCGACGTCGAACTGCAGCCGGACCGACTTGATGTGCTCGAGCACGATGCCGCCGTGCCCGTGCACGATGCCCTTGGGCAACCCGGTGGTGCCCGAGGAGTACAGCACCCACAGAGGGTGGTCGAACGGCACCGGCTCGAACTCCAGCGCCGCCGCCGCCTCGGCGGTGAACTCCGGCCAAGCCACCGCGCCCGGCAGCGCCGCCGAGGCGGATACGTACGGGATCAGCACGGTCTGGCGCAGGCCGGTCAGCTGCCCGCGCAGCGCGTCCACGGTCTCCCGGATGTCGTAGCTCTTGCCGCCGTAGAAGTAGCCGTCCACCGCGATCAGCACCGCCGGCTCGATCTGGGCGAACCGGTCGTGCACCGCGCGGGCCCCGAAGTCCGGCGAGCAGGACGACCAGATCGCGCCGAGGCTCGCGGTGGCCAGGAACGCGACCAGCGTCTGCACGCAGTTCGGTGCCAGTGCGACCACTCGGTCGCCGCGCCCGACCCCCGCGGCGACCAGGCCGGCGCGGGCCGCCGCCACCTGGGCGCGCAGCTCACCGTAGCTGACCCGCGCCTGCTCACCGTCCTCACGCAGGAAGACCACCGCGGCGTCAGCGTCCGCCCGGCCGCGCCCGGGTGCCAGCGCGTGCTCGGCGTAGTTGAGTGTGCCGCCGGGAAACCACCGCGCGCCGGGCATCTCGCGGGAGGTCAGCACCGCGCTCGGCCGGTCGTGCCAGATCACCCCGGCGAACTCGGCCAGCCCGGACCAGAAGCCCGCCAGGTCGGTCACCGACCATTCGTGCAGCTCGGCGTAGTCGGCGGCACGGACGCCGCGGTGCGCGGCCACCCAGTCGACGAACGCGGTGAGCGCGCTGGCCTGTGCCCGCCCCGGGTTCGGGGTCCAGATCCGCTCGGGAGCGGCGTCGGCGTCGCTGTCGCTGTCGCTGTCCAGGCTCATGCCGCCCAGCATGGCCGCTGTGTCGGTGGCCCGCTACGTGACAGCGAGCTGACCGGCGGGGTTGGTCGCAACCCGGACAGGGCAACGATCTTGACATTGTCATCCCGTTACGGGTGAGGTGGATGTGACAAATGCTACGCAGCGTGCGGACTTCACTCGGGGACGGACCGGAGGTCACACCATGGCGGTGCGTTATCGGCGCATGTCACGAGTGAGTACACGAGCCCCACCCGTGCCCACGTCCGCCAGTCGCACAGCCGTCGCGGCGAGGGTCCCGGATGTGTCGGGATCCTCGGCCCGACCGGTGAAGGACCGGCCGGACCCGACCGCGACACTTCGCGCCGTAATGCGCGAACCGCCGGGTACAGTCGTTTTCCGGGGCGATTACCACATCGGGCCATAACGATTTCTTTGTCGTGCCTTTTATATTTCACACCAGCAAGAATGATACTCAATCACACGCATGGGTGATCCTCCAGGAATTGAATTACTCCGCGTAGACCTGTCGCCGATTTACCAGTACGAATATGTATTGCACCGAGCCGATTAGGGTCTCGGGACACGATACACGGGGAGGCAGACACGATGGGTAAATTCGCTCGGCGAGTCACCACGGCGGCCGCGGTGCTGGCTATTTCTACCGGATCGGCCGCGTTGTTCGCGGGCAGCGCGCTCGCCGACGGCGTCGACGGGTCGCACGGTGGCGGCGGCCACTCGAACGCCAACTGCGTACTTCCGATCGGCGTCTCGCTCGGGTTGGTCGGCCAGGGCGGCGACGTCGCGCAGTGCAACTCGGTCGGCGGTGACGGCGACCACGACTGAAGCTCACCCCGCCCCACACCCACAAGGGCACGAGGGTGGTTCAGGGACGCCAGATGTCCCTGAACCACCCTCGTGCCATTTCGGAGACTTTCCGGAGGCTTCGCCGGGAATGGGTCTCAGCGCAGGTGGGAGTCGAACCAGTTCAGGGTGCGTTCCCAGGCGTCTTCGGCGACCTCCGGGTCGGTGTCGAACCGGTGGTCCACCTCGGGGTACATCTTGACGTAGCTGGCCTTCTCCGAGCCGAGCACCGCTGCGCGCAGCTTCTGCACCTCGGCCGCCGAAGGGTCCTGCGAGCGCTCACCGAACAGGCCCAGCCACGGGCAGGTCAGCTCCGGCGCGGCCTGCAGCGGTGACGGCAGGTCGGCGGACAGCGGCTCGCTGATGGGGCTGCCGGCCACGGTGACCACCGCGCCCAGTGTGCGCCGGGTGGCCACCACCAGTGCCACCGAGCCGCCGAGGTCGAAACCGATGATGCCCATTCGGTCGGCGCCGATGTCGTGCTCGGCCAGCCAGCCGAACGCGGTGTCCGTGTCGGCCATCACGCTCGCCCCGGTCAATCGGCTGACCTGGTCGCGCACCTGTTCGTCGGTGTCGTCGGCGTCCAGCTCGTCGGTGTTGTCCCGGTGGTACAGGTGTGGCGCGACGACCAGCCAGCCCTCCATCGCCAAGCTGTGCACCAGCCAGCGGGTCACGTCGGTCATGCCCCGGGACTCGTGCAACACGACGATGCCGCCGCGCACCGGGCCGTCCGGTTCGGCGACGGTCAGCCGCAGTTCGCTGCCATCATCGAGCGGCACGGTCTCGATGCGTGGATCGGTCATGCACACACCCTTCCATGTCGCGGTAGGTCCAGGTCAACGGCCCACGGCCAACCGGATACCGTGGCTACTCGTGGACGCCATGATCCGAGCCGATCTCGACGCGATCCCGGCCTACGCCGCCGGGCGCACCGTGCCGGGTTCGCTCAAGCTCGCCAGCAACGAGATCTCGCTGCCCCCGCCGCCCGCCGTGCTGGCCGCCATCGCCGAGGCGGCCGCCGCCGGCAACCGCTACCCGGACCCGGCCGCTACCGCGCTCACCGCGAAACTGGCCGCGCGGCACGGGGTGTCGCCGGATCAGGTCGAGGTGGGGTGCGGCTCGGTGCTGCTGTGTCAGCAGCTGGTGCAGATCGTCTGCGCCGTGCCGACCGACGAGGTGGTATTCGCCTGGCGCTCGTTCGAGTCCTATCCGATCGTGACCCGGGTCAGCAACGCCCGCCCGGTGCCGGTGGCGCTGGACGCGGAGTACCGCCACGACCTGAAGGCGATGGCCGCCGCGATCACCCCGAACACCCGGATGATCTTCCTGTGCAGCCCGAACAACCCCACCTCGACCGCGTTGCGCCGCGCCGAGCTGACCGCGTTCCTCGCCGAGGTGCCGCCGAACGTGCTGGTCGCGCTGGACGAGGCGTACTTCGAGTTCGTCACCGACCCGGATGTACCGGACGGTGTGACGCTACTGGCCGACTGGCCCAACCTGGTGGTGCTGCGCACGTTCTCCAAGGTGTACCGGCTGGCCGGGCTGCGGGTCGGCTACGCCCTCGGGCAGCCGCCGGTGATCGCCGCGCTGCGCAAGGTGCACCCGGCGTTCAGCGCGAGCTCGATCGCGCAGGCCGCCGCGTCGGCCGCGCTGGACTGCGCCCCGGAGCTGCTGGCCAGCTGCGCGGACGTGGTGGCGGAGCGGGCGCGGGTGCGCGACGCGCTGCTGGCGGCCGGTTTCACCGTGCCGCCGTCGCAGGCCAACTTTGTCTGGCTCCCGCTCGGTGCGGACGCGGGAGCGTTCGCCGAGCACTGTGAACGCAACCGAGTAATCGTCCGCCCCTTCGCCGGCGACGGTGTACGGGTGACCATCGCCGGCGAGGACGAGAACACCCAGTTCCTTGCCGCGGCCACCGCCTTCCGCCCCTAGTCCCGACAGCTGGGGCCGGAGCCCCCACCGCCGAAACTTGTTTCGGCGGAACGGAAAGACCGTCCCGGCGTCAGCCGGGTCAACGCAGTTGCGGGGGATGTTGGGGGCGGCGGCCCCCGACTGTTATGCGCGCGTGCGGCGACCGAAGACGAGCCGGTAGATGATCAACAGGATCAACGCGCCCACCAGCGCGAGGACCCAGGTGCGCAGGTCGAAGAAACCACCCCTGGTCACATGGAAGAACGTCTTGCCCAGGAAACCACCCAGCAACGCACCCACGATGCCCAACAGGATCGTGATGATGAAACCACCCGGATCCTTA
>DASYBQ010000270.1:0-33156 GCA_036500625.1 Pseudonocardia sp.
AGTGGCCTCCGGGTCGCGGCGCTCAGTGGCCGGAGATCGTTCGGTTAAGCTGGTGGCGTGTCGAGGATCGTCGTGCTGGACTACGGCTCGGGCAACCTGCGTTCCGCGCAGCGGGCGCTGCAGCGGGCCGGGGCCGAGGTCGAGGTAACCGAGGACGTGGATGCGGCGGTCAACGCCGATGGCCTCGTGGTGCCCGGCGTCGGCGCGTTCGCCGCCTGTATGCAGGGGCTGCGTGCCGTCGGCGGTGACAAGATCATCGACCAGCGCCTCGCCGGCGGCCGGCCGGTGCTGGGTATCTGTGTTGGCATGCAGGTGCTCTTCGAGCTGGGCGTTGAGCACGGCGAACGCACCGAGGGCTGCGGGCAGTGGCCGGGTACCGTGGCGCGGCTGCACGCCGATGTGCTGCCGCACATGGGCTGGAACACCGTCCGTACGCCGTCCGGGTCCGCCCTGTTCGCCGGCATTGACGAGGGCACCCGGTTCTACTTCGTACACTCCTACGCGGTGCGCGACTGGCAGCTGGTCACCAATCCGCCGTTCCAGCCACCCTTGGTGACCTGGGCAAACCACGGTGAGGACTTCGTCGCCGCTGTGGAGAACGGTGCACTCGTCGCCACCCAGTTCCACCCGGAGAAGTCAGGTGACGCCGGCGCGACGGTGCTGCGCAACTGGCTGCGCGACATCGCCGGCTGACTCCAGCGGACACGTCACTTCGCCACCGGGCCGGGAAGCCGGTTGGGGCCGGCGCTAGGCTCCTGACCTGTGAGCTTCGTACTTCTACCGGCCGTGGACGTGGCCGACGGCCAGGCGGTCCGGCTCGTGCAGGGCGCCGAGGGAACCGAGACCGGGTACGGCGACCCGCTGCAGGCCGCGCTGGCCTGGCAGGAGTCGGGTGCGCAGTGGGTGCACCTTGTCGATCTGGACGCCGCGTTCGGCCGGGGGTCCAACGCACCGTTGCTGGCCGAGGTGGTGGGCCGCCTGGATGTCGCGGTGGAGCTGTCCGGCGGAATCCGGGACGACGAGTCGCTGGCCAGGGCGCTGGCCACCGGCTGCGCCCGGGTGAACCTGGGTACCGCGGCGCTGGAGAACCCCAGCTGGTGCGCGCGGGCCATCAGCGAGCACGGCGACCGGATCGCCATCGGCCTTGACGTGCGGATCACCGAGCAGGGCCACCGGCTGGCCGCGCGGGGCTGGACCTCCGACGGCGGCGACCTGTGGGAGGTGCTGGCCCGGCTGGATGCCGACGGCTGTGCCCGCTATGTGGTGACCGATGTGAGCAAGGACGGCACATTGCGCGGCCCGAACCTGGATTTGTTGCGTGAGGTCTGCAAAGCTACCGACGCGCCGGTGATCGCCTCCGGCGGAGTGTCCACGGTGGCCGATCTTGTCGCGCTGGCCGGGCTGACAGGTGACGGGGTGGAGGGCTCCATCGTGGGTAAGGCGCTCTATGCCGGCCGGTTCACCCTGCGCGACGCTCTTGCCGCGGTTGCCGACTGACATTCATTTCGCCCGCTATTATTAAAGAAGAATAGCCGATACCGAACTCGGTGCGAACTATAGCGGATGCGGGGTCTCTTTGTCCAACACGCACCACGAAAATGAATTACGTATGGAGCAGGCCTACGTGGCCCGCCTGTACCAACGCCTCGACGCCGAACGGGTGTGGGTGTCCAAGGCGCTGGACTCGGCGCTGAGCGACAGCGGCGACACCAGCCTGGAGGCCCGCTGGCTGCGGGATGCCGCGGTGGACACCTGGTCGGACCGCAAGCGCCGGCTCCGAGTGGCCGACAGCGGACTGTGCTTCGGCCGGATCGACACCGAGCGGGACGGGCCGCTGCACATCGGCCGGATCGGCCTGACCGAGCAGGACGAGTCCGGCACGTCGGTCGGTGCGGCATTGTTGATCGACTGGCGGGCGCCCATTGCCCGCCCGTTCTATACCGCCACCGGGGCAAATCCGGAGGGAATCTCGCGGCGCCGGCGATTCCGCAGCAGGGGCCGGGCGCTGGTCGACTTCGCCGACGAGCCGTTCGGCGACCGGGTCGACCCGGCGGCCGGCGGCGGGTCGGACGGGTCGGACGCCGCGCTGCTGGCCGCCGTGAACGAGGCGCGCGGCGAAGGCATGCGGGACATCGTGGCCACCATCCAGGCCGCCCAGGACGAGGTGATCCGGCTCGGCTCCACCGGCGTCGTGGTCCTCGAGGGTGGCCCAGGCACCGGCAAGACCGCGGTGGCGCTGCACCGGGTGGCCTATCTGCTCTACGAGCACCGGGAACGGATGGCCAGGCGAGGTGTGCTGCTGGTCGGCCCGAACCCCGGGTTCCTCGACTACGTCAGTGGAGTGCTGCCGGCGCTCGGCGAGACCGACGTCGTCTTCGCCACCCTGGGCTCGCTGCTGCCGGGGGTGCGCACCAGCCGCCAGGACAACCCGGATGCGGCTCGGATCAAGGGCGGCGCGGTGGTGCTCGAGGTGCTGGAGGCCGCCGTGCTGGACCGGCAGCGGGTTCCGGACCGGGACGAGCCGATCGAGATCGAGCTGGACGACGTCACGCTGTGGCTGGACACGGAGATCGCCGGCATGGCCAGGGACGCGGCCAGGGCCAGCCGACTGGTGCACAACCAGGCCCGCGCGGTGTTCGACCACCACGTGATCGAGGCGCTGACCCTGCGGGCGGTGGCGAAAATCGGCGCGGGCTGGCTGCACCCGGAACAGCCCGACCCGCTCGCCGCGGAGGTCGCCGCCGAGCTGGGCGAGGCGGAGGAGGACGACGGCCTGGCCGAGCACCTCACCACCGATGTGCGGGCGGAGCTGTCCGGCAGCCCCGCGCTGGCCGCCGCGCTGGACGCGCTGTGGCCGGTGCTCACGCCGCAGCGGCTGCTCGCCGACCTGTTCAGTTCGCCGGACCGGCTGGCGGTCGCCGCCTCGATGTTGCCCGAGGCGGACCGGGAGCGGCTGTACCGGCCGTCGGGCCGGCCCTGGACGGTATCCGACGTGCCGCTGCTCGACGAGGCGGTGGACATGCTCGGCTCGGACGGCACCGAGGAACGCGCGTCGGACTATGCGAACCCGGCCGACCCGGACGAGGACGAGCTACCGGCCGACCCGGAGGAGCTGGACTACGCCGAGGGCGTGCTGGAAATCCTGGACACCGAGGAGGACCCGGACTCCGAGGTGCTGCGCGCGGTCGACCTGATGGCTGCCGACGCACTGGCCGAGCGCCAGGAGGAGCTGGATTTGCGCAGTTTGGCCGAGCGCGCCTC
Organism: Pseudonocardia sp.; assembly: GCA_036500625.1. Taxonomy (GTDB): domain Bacteria; phylum Actinomycetota; class Actinomycetes; order Mycobacteriales; family Pseudonocardiaceae; genus Pseudonocardia. The sequence continues at coordinate 3,262 of DASYBQ010000270.1, forward strand.
CGCCGACCGGAACTGGACCTACGGCCACGTGGTGGTGGACGAGGCCCAGGAGCTGTCCGAGATGGACTGGCGGGCGCTGATGCGGCGCTGCCCGACCCGGTCCATGACCGTCGTCGGCGACCTGGCCCAGCGCGAGTCGCCGGCCGGCACGCGGTCCTGGTCGGCGATGCTGGACGAGCACGTGCCGCAGCGCTGGGCCTACCGGCGCCTTGCGGTCAACTACCGCACCCCGGCCGACATCATGGACGTGGCCGCCTCGGTGCTCGCCGAGGTGGATCCCGAGCTGGCGCCGCCTGCCTCGGTGCGCCGCACCGGGGTGACGCCGTGGGCCCGCCAGGTAGCGGCCGACGGCCTGGCCGACGCGGTGCGGGCGGCGGTTGCCGAGCTGTCCGCCGAGGTGGGGGAGGGCACCTGCGCGGTCATCGCGCCACCGGGCACGCTGCTGCCCACCGGGCTCTCCCGCCGGGCCTCGGTGCTCACCCCGCACGCGGCCAAGGGCCTCGAGTTCGACGCGGTGCTGCTCTGCGAGCCGGAGCGGATGCTGGACGGCTCCCGCACCGGAGCGGCCGAGCTGTACGTGGCGCTCACCAGGGCCACCCAGCGGCTCGGTGTGCTGCACTGTGGCCCGTTGCCTTCGGCGTTGTCCGGGCTGCGTGTCGAGGTGCCCGAGTCCGTCGCCAGCTGACCCGGCGCCGGGCCGGTGTCGACGGTGTTCGGTGTCGAAGATCCGTTGGCCGGACCGCCGGTGTCCACCGATCGGCGGACACCTAGGGTGGGTGGATGGCGGTCGCGGTGCGTGTCATTCCCTGCCTCGACGTGGACAACGGCCGGGTGGTGAAGGGCGTCAACTTTGCCGATCTGGTGGATGCGGGCGACCCGGTGGAGATGGCCGGTGTCTACGACGCCGAGGGTGCCGACGAGCTGACCTTCCTGGACGTCACCGCGTCTTCGGCGGAGCGCGCCACCATGGTCGACGTGGTGCGGCGTACCGCGGAGCAGGTGTTCATCCCGCTCACCGTCGGCGGCGGCATCCGCTCCTGCGAGGACGTGGACCGGATGCTGCGCGCCGGTGCCGACAAGGTGAGCGTCAACACCGCGGCGATCGCCCGCCCGGAGCTGCTTGGCGAGGCGAGCCGCCGGTTCGGGGCGCAGTGCATCGTGCTCTCGGTGGACGCCCGTCGGGTGCCCGAGGGCAACGCGCCGACCGCGTCGGGGTGGGAGGTCACCACGCACGGTGGGCGCCGGGGTACCGGCATCGACGCCATCGAGTGGGCCGAGCGTGGCCAGCTGCTCGGGGTGGGCGAGATCCTGCTGAACTCGATGGACGCGGACGGCACCCGGGCCGGATTCGACCTGCCGATGATCGCGGCGGTCCGCGCGGTGATCGACGTGCCGGTGATCGCCAGCGGGGGAGCGGGGCAGCTCGCGCATTTCCCACCGGCGGTCGCCGCCGGCGCGGACGCGGTACTGGCCGCCAGCGTGTTCCACTTCGGGCAGCTGCGCATCGGCGAGGTCAAGGACGCGCTGCGGGCCGAGCTGGTGGAGGTCCGGTGAGCCGGCTACCGGGCAGCAGCGCCCAGCGCGTCGCCTCGGCGACGCTGGTTGGGCTGGCGGTGCTGTTCGTCGGTTTCGGTGCGCTGCGGCTGGCGACCGAGGGTGGCGTCGATGTGCTCACGCTGCCGCTGGTGCTGCTGGTCACCGACCTGTTCATCGCTGCCGTGCTGTTGTCCGGTTGGTACCCGGTGCGGCCGGTCGCCCAGGCTCTGGCGATCTTCGGCGCGCTGGTGCACCTGTTGGTGCTGCTGCGCAGCGGGCCGTGGTGGCTGCGCGGTAGCTCGGCACTGCTGGCGGTCGCGCACGGGTATGCCCTGGTGCTGCTGTTCCAACTCAGCGTCCGGGAGCAGCGGCAGCAGGAAGCCCTCGAGCCCGCCGAACAGGCCGAGTACCCGGTGCCGCTGGGCGATACCGGCCGTGAGCCGAGGGTCGACTCGACCGACCCCGGTACGGCTGTCGAGCCCGAGCCGCGCACGGCACATCACCCCGAGCCCGGGTCAGCCGCCGAGCCCGAAGCAGAGACCGACTCCGAGGTTGCGGCGAAGCACGAACCAGCGGTGCGGGCCGAACCAACAGCGGATGCGGAGCCGGTGGCGGCGGCCGAGCCGGTGGCGGCGGCCGAGCCGGAGCTGAGTCCTCGGCCGGAACCCTCGATGGAGTCGGAACCGGAACCGGTCGACAATGAGGAAGGTCCACAGCCGGTCGGCTCGACCGTTGCGGCGCCACTGAACTCGGCCAGTGAGGAGCACGCCAGATGAGCCTGGACCCCACCCTCGCGGGGCGGCTGAAACGCAACCAGGATGGGCTGGTGTGCGCCGTCGCGCAGCAGCACGGCACCGGCGAGGTGCTGATGGTGGCGTGGATGGACGATGAGGCCCTGCACCGGACGCTGACCACCCGCAAGGCGACCTACTTCTCCCGCGGCAGGCAGTGTTACTGGGTGAAGGGCGAGTCCTCCGGCCACACCCAGCGGGTGCTCGAGGTCCGGCTGGACTGCGACGGCGACACCGTGCTGCTGACCGTGGACCAGGTCGGCGCGGCCTGCCACACCGGCGAGCACACCTGCTTCGACGCGGACGTGCTGCTCACCGCGCCGGTCGACGAGGTGTCGCGCGCCTGAGGGCCGGTGGCGGCGCGGCCGCCGCCCCGCGCGCCGGCCCGCCCGGCACAATGGGGTCATGACTGCGAGTTCGGTGCGGGCCGGGACGCTGGGTGTCGTCTCGCCCACCCGCGAGGAGTTCCGCGAGCTGGCCGACGGCCACCGGGTCATCCCGGTCGCGCGCCGGCTGCTGGCCGATGACGAGACGCCGGTCGGGCTCTACCGCAAGCTTGCCGCCGACCGGCCGGGCACGTTCCTGCTCGAGTCGGCGGAGAACGGTCGGTCCTGGTCGCGCTGGTCCTTCGTCGGGGCGCACTGCGCCGCGACGCTGACCGAGTCCGACGGGGAGGCGCTCTGGCTGGGTGCACCACCGGACGGCCTGCCAACGGGCGGCGACCCACTGGCGGTGCTGCGCGAGACGGTCGAGGAGTTGCGCACCGAGCCGCTCGCCGGCTTGCCGCCGCTGACCGGCGGGATGGTCGGTTATCTCGGCTACGACGTGGTGCGGCGGCTAGAGCGGCTGCCCGACCTCGCCGAGGACGACCTGCGGCTGCCGGAGCTGGTGATGTTGCTTGCCACCGACCTGGCCGCGCTGGACCATCACGAGGGCACCGTCACGCTGCTGGCCAACGCGGTGAACTGGGACAACACCCCGGACCGGGTGGACGCGGCCTACGACGACGCGGTGGCCCGGCTGGACCGGATGACGGCGCGGCTCTGCGCTCCGGCTCCGTCCACGGTGGCGGTGTACCGGCACGCACAGCCGCAGTTCCAGCGCCGGCGCACCCTGGAGCAGCACTGCGCCGCGGTCGAGGCGGCCAAGGAGGAGATCCTGGCCGGGGAGGCCTTCCAGGTGGTGGTCTCGCAGCGCTTCGAGGCGGACATCTCGGGGGACTCGCTGGAGGTGTACCGGGTGCTGCGGGCGACCAACCCCAGCCCGTACATGTACCTGTTGCGGCTGGCCGACGCGCGGGGCCAGCGGTTCGACATCGTGGGTTCCAGTCCGGAGGCCCTGGTGACCGTACGGGACGGGCAGGCGACCACCCACCCGATCGCCGGTACCCGCTGGCGCGGTGCCACCGAGGAGGAGGACATCCTCCTGGAGAAGGACCTGCGCACCGACGACAAGGAACGCGCCGAGCACGTGATGCTGGTCGACCTCGGTCGCAACGACCTCGGCCGGGTGTGCGAGCCGGGCACCGTCAAAGTGCACAACTTCTTCGACGTGGAGCGCTACAGCCACGTGATGCACCTGGTCTCCACGGTGACCGGGCGGTTGGCGCGGGGTCGCAACGCCTTCGACGCGGTGACCGCATGCTTCCCCGCCGGCACCCTGTCCGGTGCGCCGAAACCGCGGGCGATGGAGATCATCGAGCGGCTGGAGCCGACCCGGCGAGGTCTCTACGGTGGCATCGTCGGCTACCTCGACTTCGCGGGGGACGCCGACACCGCCATCGCGATCCGCACCGCGCTGATCCGTGACGGACGGGCCTACGTACAGGCCGGCGGCGGCATCGTGGCCGACTCCGACCCGGTCGCCGAGGACACCGAGGCGTTGAACAAGGCCCGCGCGGTGCTGTCCGCCATCGCTACCGCGCAGACCCTCACCCGGCCCGAGCAGGACCACGACATGCCTGCCCCGGACGGGCGGTGAGCCCGGCCCGCCGACTTGCCGTCACCGTGCTGTCGCTGCTGCTGGCGGGGCTGTTGCTGTGGGTCTGCACCAGGACGGTGTGGCTGCGTGTCGACTTCGCCGGCTCGCTGCGCGGCCCGGTCACCGTGCCGGTGACCGGTGCCCAGCTGCGGCCCGAGCTGGGTGCGCTGGGGCTGGCGGCGGTGGCCGCGGTCGCCGCGTTGCTCGCCACCGGCAGCCGGGTGCGCCGGGTACTCGGTGTACTGGTCGCGCTCGGCGGTGGATGGGCACTTTGGCTGGCGGTGAGCGTGCTGTTCGGGCCCGGCTCGGCGGCGGTCGTCACCCCGCCGAGCACCGACGCGGTCCCGATCGGTGTACCTCTCCGCACCGGCGCGCCGCTACTGGCCGCGCTGGCGGCGGTATTGCTGCTGTTCGCCGGTGTGGGCACGGTGTGCTGGGCTCGGGTCATGCCGGGAATGGGTAGGCGCTACGGGGCTCCGGCCACCGCGCGCGCCGCCCCGGACCCGGATCGCGAGTGGTGGACCGCGCTCGACTCGGGCGACGACCCGACGCTGCGCGCACCGGGTACGGACCCAGGGCCGACACGCTGACCGCGCGCGGTTAGCATGCGTACAACTTCTTTCACCGACCACCTCGGAGCCAACCCAACGACTGCCGGTCCGCGTGCGACCGGTCCCGGAAGGGGGGATCGCCTCCGTGAGCGAGCGGAGCCCACAAGCCGATCGCACTGAAGCGGGGCGCCGGCAGTGAGCGTTCTGGAGTCGATTCTCGATGGCGTCCGGCAAGATCTGGCGCAGCGGGAGTTGTCGATAACCTTCGACCAGGTCAAGCGCAACTCGCTGGCCGCGCCGCCACCAAGAGACGCGATGGCCGTACTGCGCGAGCCGGGCATCGGCGTGATCGCGGAGGTGAAACGGGCCAGCCCGTCGCGCGGCCCGATGGCCACCATCGCCGACCCGGCCGCGCTGGCCGGCCAGTACGCCGCCGGGGGCGCCCGGGTGATCAGCGTGCTGACCGAGCAACGCCGGTTCAACGGCTCGCTCGCCGACCTCGTCGCGGTACGCGCCGAGGTGGACGTCCCTGTCCTGCGCAAGGACTTCGTGGTGAGCCCGTACCAGGTGCACGAGGCCCGCGCGGCCGGTGCCGACCTGGTGCTGCTGATCGTGGCCGCGCTGGAGCAGAACGTGCTCGCCTCGCTGCTGGACCGGGTGGAGTCGCTCGGCATGACCGCGTTGGTCGAGGTACACAACGAGGAGGAGGCGGACCGGGGGCTGGAGGCCGGCGCCGCTCTGATCGGGGTGAACGCGCGCAACCTGCACACCCTGGAGGTGGACCGTTCGGTGTTCGCCCGGTTGGCCCCCGGCCTGCCGGCCGACATCCTGCGGGTCGCCGAGTCCGGCGTGCGCGGCCCGGGTGACCTGCTCACCTATGCCGGGTACGGGGCGGATGCGGTGCTGGTCGGCGAGGGCCTTGTGACCAGCGGTGACCCGCGCGCCGCGGTGACGAAGCTGGTCGCGGCCGGGTTCCACCCTTCCTGCTCGCGAGCCGTCCGGTGACCGCGCGCGACACGGTCACCGCCACGGCCAGCACCGGAGTCGCCACCCGCAGCCGGCACGAACCGGACGAGCACGGGCACTTCGGCCGCTACGGCGGCCGGTTCGTGCCGGAGGCGCTGATCGCCGCGCTGGACGAGCTTGCGGTGTGCTACGAGAAGGCGCGGGTCGACCCGGAGTTCCTGAACGAGCTGGACCGGCTGCAGCGCGACTACGCGGGCCGCCCCTCCCCGCTGACCGACGCGGCCAAGCTGGGCGAGCACGCCGGCGGCGCGCGGATCCTGCTCAAGCGGGAGGACCTGAACCACACCGGCTCCCACAAGATCAACAATGTGCTCGGGCAGGCGCTGCTCACCAAGCGGATGGGCAAGACCCGGGTCATCGCCGAGACCGGTGCCGGGCAGCACGGGGTGGCCACCGCGACCGCCGCCGCGTTGCTCGACCTGGACTGCGTGATCTACATGGGCGAGGTGGACACCGAGCGACAGGCACTCAACGTGGCCCGGATGCGGCTGCTCGGCGCCGAGGTCATCTCGGTGAAGACCGGCTCGCGCACCCTCAAGGACGCCATCAACGAAGCGCTGCGGGACTGGGTCACCAATGTGGACTCCACGCACTACCTGCTCGGCACGGTGGCCGGCCCGCACCCGTTCCCGGTGATGGTGCGCGACTTCCACCGGGTGATCGGGCTGGAGGCCCGCGAACAGGTGCTGGACCGTTGCGGGCGGCTACCCACCGCCGTCGCGGCCTGTGTGGGCGGTGGCTCCAACGCGATCGGCATCTTCCACGCCTTCCTCGACGACCCCGGTGTGCGGCTGCTCGGCTACGAGCCGGGCGGCGACGGGGTGCAGACCGGGCGGCACGGCGCGACCCTGTCCGAGGGCAGTCCCGGCGCGCTGCACGGGGCGCTGTCCTACCTGCTGCAGGACGCCGACGGGCAGACCCTGGAGTCGCACTCGATCTCGGCTGGGCTGGACTACCCGGGCGTCGGCCCGGAGCACGCGCTGCTCAAGGACATCGGCCGCGCCGAGTACCGGCCGGTCACCGACGCGGAGGCAATGGACGCGTTCGCGCTGCTGGCCCGCACCGAGGGCATCATCCCGGCGGTCGAGTCAGCGCACGCGATCGCCGGCGTACTCGAGCTGGGCCGCGAGCTCGGGCCGGACGCGATCATCCTGGTCAACCTGTCCGGCCGGGGCGACAAGGACATGGACACCGCCGCGAAGTGGTTCGGCCTTGTCGACACCGACGGCAGCACCGAGGACACCGGTGCGTGAGCTGGAGGCGCTGTTCGCCGCTACCCGGGCCGAACGCCGCGCGGCGCTGGTCGGGTACCTGCCGGCCGGCTATCCGACCGTCGACGACTCGGCACGGTTGCTGCGGGCGCTCGTCGAGTCCGGTGCCGACCTGGTCGAGATAGGGCTGCCCTACTCCGACCCGGTGCTGGACGGGCCGACGATCCAGGCCGCCGCGCAGACCGCGCTACGCGGCGGGACGCGGATCTCCGACGTTCTCTCGGTGGTGGAGCGGGTCGCCTCAGCGGGCGGCCGCGCGGTGGTGATGAGCTACTACAACCCGGTGCTGCGCTACGGGGTGGACGCGTTCGCCCGCGACCTGGCCTCGGCGGGGGGGCTCGGGTTGATCACACCGGACCTGGTGCCCGACGAGGCGCGCGAGTGGCTGGATGCCTCGGACAAGCACGGGCTGGACCGAATCTTCCTGGTCGCGCCGTCCTCGACGGAGGAGCGCATCGCCAGCACGGCGGCGGCGAGCTCCGGATTCCTGTACGCGGCATCGGTGATGGGGGTGACCGGTGCCCGGGACTCGATCGGCTCGGCGGCGGCCGAGCTGGTGGCGCGTTGCCGCCCACACACCCGGCTGCCGATCGGGCTGGGCCTCGGTGTGCGGTCCGGCGAGCAGGCCGCCACGGTGGCGGGCTTCGCCGATGCGGTGATCGTCGGTTCCGCTCTCGTCACCGCCGCGGGCCACGGCGAGACACAGCTGCGCGAGCTGACCGAGGAGTTGGCCGGCGGGGTGCGCCGGCCGGTCACTACACCGGCTTGACCGACTCGACACCGATGCGCACTCGAACCTGTGGGGGAACACCGGAGCCTCAGATTCGCCCAGGTACGGTGGCGCCGTGACCGCGCTGACCATGGCCACCGGGTATCTGGCCAACATCCCCAGCCCCAGCCGAGGTGTCTGGTTCCTCGGGCCGATCCCGATCCGGGCCTACGCGCTGTGCATCATCGCGGGGATCGTGGTGGCTATCTGGTGGGGCGACCGTCGCTTGGTCGCGCGTGGTGGCCAGCCGGGCATTGTGCTGGACGTTGCCGTGTTCGCGGTGCCGTTCGGCCTGGTCGGTGGTCGGCTCTACCATCTGGCCACCGACTGGCGGACCTACTTCGGGCCGGGTGGCCACCCGATCGACGCCCTGAAGATCTGGAACGGCGGATTGGGCATCTGGGGCGCGGTCGCGCTCGGCGCGGTGGGCGCCTGGATCGGCTGCCGACGGCGTGGCCTGCCGCTGCCGTTCTTCGCCGACGCCGTCGCACCGGGCATCGTGGTCGCGCAGGCGATCGGTCGGATCGGCAACTACTTCAACCAGGAGCTCTACGGCGGCCCCACCACGATGCCGTGGGGTCTGGAGATCTACACCCGGGTGATGCCCGGCACTGCCATCCCGGACCCGTTGGGTGGCGTCGCGGTGGGCTCGACGCCCATCGCCGTCGTGCATCCCACCTTTCTCTACGAGCTCATGTGGAACCTGCTGGTCGCCGGTCTGGTGGTGTGGGCGGACCGACAGTTCCGGCTCGGTCACGGGCGGGCCTTCGCGCTGTACGTCGCGGGTTACACCGCCGGCCGGTTCTGGATCGAACAGATGCGCTCCGACCCGGCGACCCGGGTTTTCGGCGACATCCGGATCAACGTGGTGGTCGCCGCGGTGGTATTCCTCGCCGCCGTTGCCTACCTGGTGGCGGTCCGCCGGCCGCGTGAGGTGCTGCCGCCCGGCCCGGGGGAGCCGAGTCCGGGCGAGGAACCCGCCCCCGCGGCTGTGGCCGCCGGGGGCGGCTCCGACCCCGGCAGCGTGCGGTCCACCCGGAAGTCGCCGGCCGCCGCGTCGGCGCCAGGGGAGCCGGACTCGGTACCCGACTGACGTATGGCCGTTTGTCGGCCGCGGCGTCGATGTCGAACCTGCCGTATCGTCAATAGAGCGCATCTCGTCGGCGTGATGCTGCCATGGCAGGCTGCTGACCGGAATCGACTCGGCGGATTGCGCGGCGCGGCGTCCTTTCGCGGGGTCGTCACGGTTGAGCGTCATCGCTGGTGACACCAGCAGCTGCCCTGTTTCCGGGCTGTTACAGTCGCGGAAATCCACGGGCCACCGTAGTCCCGACGTGTCGATCCGACAGCGTCGAGGGAGGTACTCGCGGTGATCTTTTCCAGCCAACCGAGGGCGCAGGGCCTTTACAACCCAGCGGCTGAGCACGACTCCTGCGGTGTGGCGATGGTCGCGGACTCGCACGGCCGGCGCAGCCACTCGGTCGTAATGGATGCGCTGACCGCACTGGCCAACCTGGAGCACCGAGGCGCGGCGGGTGCCGAGCCGACCAGTGGGGACGGCGCGGGGATCCTGGTGCAGATACCCGACGCGCTGCTGCGCGCCGAAGTCGACTTCCCGCTGCCCGAGCCGGGCCCCGACGGGGCCGGAGCCTACGCGGTGGGCCTGGCCTTCCTGCCGGTCGAGGACGCCGCGCACGCCGAGGCGGTCGAGCTGGTCGAACGGATCGCCGCGCAGGAGCGGCTGCGGGTGCTGGGCTGGCGGTACCTGCCGGTGCACCCGGACGGGGCCGGCGTCGGTTCGGGCGCGCAGGGCTGCATGCCCCGGTTCGCGCAGCTCTTCGTGGCCGCTGACGACTGCGCGGTCACCGGGATCGAGCTGGATCGTCTCGCCTTCTGCCTGCGCAAACGTGTCGAGTCGGAGACCGGGAGCCTTGGTTGCGGCACCTACTTCGCCTCGCTGTCCAGTCGCACGCTGGTCTACAAGGGCATGCTGACGACCCACCAGCTGCCGGCGTTCTTCTCAGACCTCACCGACGAGCGGCTGGAGTCCGCGATCGCGCTGGTACACAGCCGGTTCTCCACCAACACGTTCCCTTCCTGGCCGCTGGCACACCCGTTCCGCTACGTGGCGCACAATGGTGAGATCAACACCATCAGGGGCAACCGGAACCGGATGCGGTCCCGTGAGGCGCTGCTGGCCAGTGGCCTCATCCCGGGTGACCTGGAGCGGCTCTATCCGATCTGCACCGAGGGAGCCTCGGACTCGGCGTCCTTCGACGAGGTGCTCGAGCTGCTGCACCTCGGCGGGCGCGCGCTGCCGCACGCGGTGCTGATGATGATCCCGGAGGCGTGGGAGAACCACGCCGAGATGTCCCCGGCGCGGCGTGCCTTCTACCAGTTCCACGCCAGCCTGATGGAGCCGTGGGACGGGCCGGCCTGCGTGACGTTCACCGACGGCACGGTGGTCGGCGCGGTGCTGGACCGCAACGGGCTGCGCCCCGCCCGCTGGTGGCAGCTGGCCAACGGGCGGGTCGTGCTGGCCAGCGAGTCCGGCGTGCTCGACGTCCCGCCGGGCGAGGTGGTGGCGAAGGGCCGGCTGCGTCCAGGCCGGATGTTCCTGGTGGACACCGCGCTGGGGCGGATCGTGGACGACGAGGAGATCAAGTCCGCGCTGGCCGGCGCACGGCCCTACGACGAGTGGCTGCACGCCGGTCTGCTGGAAGTGGCCAGCCTGCCGGCCCGCGAGCACGTGGTGCAGCCGCACGAGTCGGTGCTGCGCCGCCAGCTCACCTTCGGCTACACCGAGGAGGAGCTGCGGATTCTGCTCGCGCCGATGGCGGCCAAGGGCGCCGAGCCGATCGGCTCGATGGGTACCGACACCCCGGTCGCCGCGTTGTCCCAACGCCCCCGGCTGCTCTACGACTACTTCGCCCAGTTGTTCGCCCAGGTGACCAACCCGCCGTTGGATGCGATCCGGGAGGAGATCGTCACCTGTGTGGCCCGGGTGATGGGCCCGGAGCAGAACCTGCTGGAGCCGACCCCCGCCTCCTGCCGCCACCTGCGGCTGGCCTACCCGGTCATCGACAACGACGAGCTGGCCAAGATCCTGCACATCAACGACGACGGCAACCTGCCCGGCTTCGCCGCCGCCGTACTCAGCGGCCTCTACGAGGTGGACGGCGGGGAGAAGGCGTTGGCCAACGCGCTGGACCGGGTACGCAGCGAGGCCTCGGAGGCGATAGCGGACGGCGCCAGGGTACTGGTGCTGTCCGACCGGGACTCCAACCACCGGATGGCGCCGATTCCCTCGCTGCTGCTCACGGCCGCGGTGCACCACCACCTGGTCCGCCAGCGGGAGCGGGTCCGGGTGGCGCTGGTGGTGGAGAGCGGCGACTGCCGCGAGGTGCACCACGCGGCGCTGCTGCTGGGCTTCGGGGCCGCGGCGGTGAACCCGTACCTGGCCTTCGAGACCATCGAGGACATGATCGGCTCCGGTGACATCACCGGCATCGATCCGGCCTCGGCCATCCGCAACTACGTCAAGGCCCTGGTCAAAGGGGTGCTCAAGGTGATGTCCAAGATGGGCATCTCCACCGTGGGCGCCTACACCGCGGCCCAGATCTTCGAGGCGATCGGGCTGTCCACCGCGCTGGTCGACGAGTACTTCACCGGCACGGCGTCACAGCTGGGTGGGGTCGGGCTGGATGTGCTGGCCGACGAGGTGGCCGCGCGGCACCGCAGGGCCTACCCGGAGAACCCGACCGAGCGGGTGCACCGGCGGCTGGAGGTGGGCGGCGAATATGCCTACCGCCGTGAAGGTGAGCTGCACCTGTTCACCCCGGAGACGGTGTTCCTGTTGCAGCATGCCACCAAGACCGGCCAACGTGAGGTGTTCCGCGACTACACCGCCGAGTGCGACCGGCTGGCCGCCGAGGGTGGGGCACTGCGCGGGCTGTTCCGGTTCAAGTCCGGGGAACGGGCGCCGGTCCCACTGTCCGAAACAGAACCAGTGGAGGCGATCCTCGAAAGGTTCAACACCGGCGCGATGTCCTACGGCTCCATCTCCGCCGAGGCGCATGAGACGCTGGCGATCGCGATGAACAACCTGGGCGCCCGGTCCAACACCGGCGAGGGCGGCGAGGACACCGACCGACTCTACGACGTCAAGCGGCGCAGCGCGATCAAGCAGGTGGCCTCCGGGCGCTTCGGGGTGACCAGCGAGTACCTGGTCAACGCGCGCGACATCCAGATCAAGATGGCGCAGGGGGCGAAGCCCGGCGAGGGCGGCCAGCTGCCGCCGAACAAGGTCTGGCCGTGGATCGCCCGCACCCGGCACGCCACCGCCGGCGTGGGGCTGATCTCGCCGCCACCGCACCACGACATCTACTCCATCGAAGACCTGGCCCAGCTGATCCACGACCTGAAGAACGCCAACGAACGGGCCCGGATCCACGTCAAGCTGGTGTCCTCGGTGGGGGTGGGCACCGTGGCGGCCGGGGTGTCGAAGGCGCACGCCGACGTGGTGCTCATCTCCGGGCACGACGGCGGCACCGGCGCGGCGCCGCTCACCGCGCTCAAGCACGCCGGCGCCCCGTGGGAGATCGGGCTGGCCGACACCCAGCAGACGTTGATGCTCAACGGGCTGCGCGACCGCATCGTGGTGCAGGCCGACGGAGGGATGAAAACCGGCCGGGACGTCATCGTGGCCGCGCTGCTCGGCGCCGAGGAGTACGGCTTCTCCACCGCGCCGCTGATCGTGGCCGGTTGCGTGATGATGCGGGTGTGTCACCTGGACACCTGCCCGGTAGGGGTGGCCACCCAGGATCCTGAACTGCGCAAGCGGTTCACCGGCAAGGCCGAGTTCGTGGAGAACTTCTTCCGCTTCCTGGCCGAGGAGGTCCGCGAGTACCTGGCCGAGCTGGGCTTCCGGTCGCTGGACGAGGCGATCGGGCACGCCGAGCTGTTGGACACCGACACGGCGGTGCGGCACTGGAAGGCTGCCAGCGGCCTCGACCTCTCGCCGCTGTTCGTCGTGCCGGACATTCCGGGGGCGCCGCGCCACCAGGTCCGGGAGCAGGACCACGGCCTGGAGAAGGCACTGGACCAGACGTTGATCCAGCTCGCCGAGGCCGCGCTGGAGGACGCGCACCAGGTCCACCTCGAGCTGCCGGTGCGCAATGTGAACCGCACCGTGGGCACCCTGCTCGGCGCCGAGGTGACCCGCCGCTACGGCGGCGAGGGTCTGCCGGACGACACCATCCGGATCCGGTTGTCCGGGTCCGCCGGCCAGTCCCTCGGGGCGTTCCTGCCGCGCGGGGTCAGCATCGAGCTGCGTGGTGACGCGAACGACTACGTTGGCAAGGGGCTGTCCGGCGGCCGGCTGGTCGTCCGGCCGGACCCGGCCGCCCAGTTCCAGGCCGAACGGCAGGTGATCGCCGGGAACGTGATCGGCTACGGCGCCACGGCCGGCGAGATGTTCCTGAGTGGCACCGTGGGTGAGCGGTTCTGCGTGCGCAACTCCGGCGCACTGGCCGTGGCGGAGGGGGTGGGCGACCACGCCTGCGAGTACATGACCGGCGGCACCGTGGTGGTGCTCGGCGAGACCGGGCGCAACATCGCGGCCGGCATGTCCGGCGGCGCCGCCTACGTGCTCGCGCTGGACCCCGGCCGGGTCAACCCGGAGCTGGTCGAGCTGGAGACCCCCGGCGAGTCCGACCTCGAGTTCCTGCACGGCGTGGTCAGCCGGCACCAGGAGCTGACCGGGTCGACGGTGGCGGCATCGCTGCTCGGCGACTGGCCACGGCGCTCCCGGGCGTTCACGAAGATCATGCCCAGGGACTACCGGCGGGTGCTGGAGGCGATCCGGCTGGCCAACGCCGAGGGCCGGGACCCGGACGAGGCGATCATGGAGGCGGCTCGTGGCTGATCCACGTGGATTCCTGACCTACCGGCGTGTCGACGCGGCCAAGCGCCCCAAGCCGGACCGGGTGCACGACTGGCACGAGGTCTACCTTGACCAGACCGCGCCGGAGCCGCTCGAGGAGACCCGGCGACAGGCCACCCGGTGCATGGACTGCGGCATCCCGTTCTGCCACTCCGGCTCGGCGGGCTGCCCACTGGGCAACTTGATCCCGGAGTGGAACGACCAGGCCCGCCGGGGCGACTGGGCGCAGGCCAGCGACCGGTTGCACGCGACGAACAACTTCCCGGAGTTCACCGGCCGGCTCTGCCCGGCACCGTGCGAGTCGGCCTGCGTGCTGGCACTCACCCCTGCCGCGGGTGGCGCGGTGGCTATCAAGCGGGTCGAGCAGTCCATCGCGGACGTGGCCTGGGAGCGGGATCTGGTGGTCACCCAGAACCCGGGGCTGGCCTCCGGCAAGCGAGTCGCAGTGGTCGGCTCCGGCCCGGCGGGCCTTGCCGCCGCCCAGCAACTCACCCGCGCTGGTCACGACGTCACCGTGTTCGAGCGGGACGACCGGCTCGGTGGTCTGCTGCGCTACGGCATCCCCGAGTTCAAGATGGAGAAGGCGGTGCTGGACCGCAGGCTGGAGCAGATGCGGGCCGAGAGTACCCGGTTCGTCACCAGCTGCGAGGTCGGCGGATCCGGTCGTGGCGACCTTTCGGTGTCCCGGCTGCACGCGGAGTTCGACGCGGTGGTGCTCGCGGTGGGCGCGCTGCAGAGCCGGGACGCGCCCGAACTGCCCGGCCGAGAGCTGGGCGGGGTGCACCTGGCGATGGAGCACCTGGTGCCGGCGAACCGGGAGTGCGAGGGCGACGGGCCCACCTCGATCTCGGCAGCGGGCAAGCACGTGGTCATCATCGGCGGCGGCGACACCGCGGCGGACTGCTACGGCACCGCGCTGCGCCAGGGCGCGACCTCGGTGCACCAGCTCGACCAGTATCCGCGCCCCCCGGAGGAACGCGACTTCGACCGGTCGCCGTGGCCGACCTGGCCGTGGGTACTGCGCACCTACCCGGTGCACGAGGAGGGCGGCGAGCGAAAGTTCGAGGTTGCTGTCGAACGGTTCCTCGGTGACGGTGACGGCCAGGTCCGGGCGGTGCAGCTGCGCAAGGTGACGGTGCGGAAGGACCCCTCCACCGGTCGCCGCGAGGTGCTGCCGGTATCCGACGAAGTCATCGAGCTGCCGTGTGACCTGGCGCTGCTGGCGATCGGTTTCGCCGGTGTCGAGGACATGCCGCTGCTGGACGGCCTCGGGCTGGAGCGGGCGCCTCGGGGCAATCTGAGCTGCGGCCCGAACTGGCAGACCGAGAGTCCCGGCGTGTTCGTCTGCGGCGACGCGCACCGCGGCGCCTCCCTGGTGGTGTGGGCAATCGCCGAGGGCCGCGCGGTGGCACACGCGGTGGACACGCACCTCACCGGCTCATCCCGCCTCCCGTCCCCGGTGCACCCGACCGCGTTACCCCTCGTCGTCTCCTGACCTGGTCATGCGATGGCAGTGATATCACCGTCATCGAAATAGATCGCCTGGTGAAGTCGTCCACCGAGCGCGATTGTGAACGGGCCACATACTCCCCGTGGGAGCCGAGCGATCCGACTACTGGCCCTCTGCCTGCCTCAACACCTACATGGGGTAGACCTCTTGCATGATGACGCCTACAGCGCGGCGGATATTACCGATCGTGCGACAATTTGCTTGATTTCGCAAATTGATTGGCTCTGATGACACCCACATGTGGACGATCAGGGATTCCGCAGACCCAGCTCGACTCTCTTTCGTTGTTCTTAGCGGAGTTCCATGCTCCTAGCTTGGGTAAACCCGTGGGGGAGATGATCCGTCTTGAAAAAACTGTTCCGTCGTGGCCATTGCCTGGCCGGCGCGCTGGCCGTCGTGTTGCTCACTATGTCCTTAACTGTTGGGCAGGCCTCGGCCGCAGATAATCGTTACGGTGGCGTAGAGGCGTTGACTGCGACCGGAAAGGTGCTCACTGGCCCCGCTGCGATCGAATATTACGAACAGTCTCGCCGTGGGATCAAAGAACAGGGGCAGTGTACGGAGAGGCAGAACTTTAGCGGAGACATGTCAGGCTTGTGCAGTGGCGCAAAAGTTGTAGTTATCAATGCCATGAAGATGCCATTTATCGCACGAAATATAAACAAGGCGATTAGCGAAGAAGACTATCCGATGGTTCTGAATCGCGTTGACCCAGCGCAACGCCAGGTGAACTACACTGCTTCGTGCATGATGTTCGTCAAGAAATATCGGGATGGCTCGTGTGACGAGTATCCTTTTGCTTCCAGCCGGCAAGGCGGGCTGTTCGGGGGCAGGCGCGCACGCACCGAGGAAGTTCCGCGGCGTGAGCAGAACTGCCAAGGTGGTACAATTTCGCGAGCTTACCAGCAGCAGAATATTGTGTTTGGTGAAGAATATGGAGTTGTTCTAATTGGCACGAACTCCATACCTTCAGGGCCCTATATTGGTGAAGATGTAGCTAAGGATCCGTCCTGTGACGCTTGACTACGCCTGGGAGTTTGATATGGGAGCCGCCTCATGATCGAACCAACGAAGCGATTCGACCTTACGGTCCATATCGATTATTTCCAGGTCAATATTTTCGATCCCGCCTCGGGCTTCACTCCAGGAACCGATGCGGTACTGGCCGGCATGGATCGGGCGCATGAGTCTAATGCGTTTGTCGAGTCAATCGGAGGGCTGATCATTCTTATCAGCCCGGTCCAAAACAACTTCAATGCTCCCATGGCTGTTGAGCAGTGGAATCAAGAACCACCAAACGATCAAAATTCCTGGGATCATGTTGTCGATGTTGATCTGGACTGCCCGAGCGGGCAACTCCTGTTCCAAGAGTCTGGCAGCTCCTACGGCGGTCCCGAGGACTGCGTGAGTGTTCAGATCGATCCGGGAGTGTACCGAGTACGCGTAGCTGGGCGCGGATACGCTGCCCACGGGCTGAGAGCCATCAGTGTGGGCGCTGACTCGTATCGGCTCCAGCTGTGGCCCAGGTCGGTAAACAGTGCCAGCACGGTACGTAAAGCGTGGCCCGGATGGCAGTAGCCTGCTCGCTGGCATTGCTCACAGAAAATCCGCTCAGTCTTCAAGCCCAGCGACCTGCGCCGAGACCGACGCGCCGCCCTCGGCTTCGTCACCCGCCGTCAGTCTGGTAGGTGGTCATTGACCTCGGGGCACCCCGCGACCGAGTCCGAGTCGGTGGAGTCGTCGCCGGGCCGGTGACTACGAAGGCCACGGCGCTGTCGGGAGCAATTTCATTCTCGGAAATGGCGTTACAGAGGCCCAACATCGCTTGGCGACGTAGACCCAGTTGAGGGCTATCCCGTGCTGGTCGTGGAAGCGTCGGATCAGCGTGTCGAGTTCTGGGATACGCCGGGCGAACCCGCCGCAGTGGTAGCGGTGGTCGATTCGCCAGTTGTCGAGTTGGTGGCCGAGGGCCTCCTGGTGCAGCCGGTTGACCTCGTCCACTGCGCGTTGCCCGGTGCTCAGGCCGCTGGCCCGGCCGGCGAGGGTGCCACCGGTTCCGACCGGGCAGACGACCAGGTCGAACGGTTCGTCGATCTCCGCGACGAGCTCGGCGCACCCGGCCAGCGCCGTTGCAGCGCTGCCGTCCTCCGGGATCAGGTAGAACTCGCCGAACCGGGTGCGCAGCGCGTCATGCATCTCGGGGTCGCTCTTGCGGCGGTAGCTCGCGCGATCCAATGTAGTGCAGCCGCATGCCGTCCCCGACCGCGACCGCGAGCCCGTCGTTGAACGGGTGCTCCTCGCCCCGGATCGCCCCGACCGTGTCGAACCCGAACAACTGCCCCGCCGCGGCGACCGCTCTGATGTGGTTTGGAGTAGGCGCCGCCGAACGTCAGCAGCGTTGTCGCGCCCGCTGCCCGTGCGTCGTCGAGCTGGTATTTCAGCTTGTGCCACTTGTTGCCCGGCAGATGCGGATGAACCAGGTTATCGCGATTCACCAGTACCCGGACCAGGCGAAGTCCTGGTCCGGCACCTCGACCAGCGGCGACGGCAACCGGAGCCCGGCCAGCTCAGCCACAGCCCACCGTAGCGCCGGCGGCCAGTCGCGGCGAATGGCCGGTTCGGGCCGCGGCGACCGGCGGGTGCGGCCTACGATCGGGGCGTGGCTCCCCCCAGCATTGCTTCCGCACCGGCTGACGTGCTCAAGCGGGTCTTCGGCTACGACGCCTTCCGGGGCAACCAGGCGGAGATCATCTCCCATGTCCTCGGCGGCGGCGACGCCCTCGTGCTGATGCCGACCGGCGGCGGCAAGTCGTTGTGCTACCAGATTCCGGCGCTGGTCAGGCACGGCGTCGGGGTCGTGGTGTCGCCGCTCATCGCGCTGATGCAGGATCAGGTCGACGCGCTCACCGCGCTCGGCGTCCGGGCCGGCTTTCTGAACTCGACACAGGACGCCGCGCAGCGCCGGGAGGTCGAGGCCGCGTTCCTGGCCGGCGAGCTGGACCTGCTCTACCTGGCGCCGGAACGGCTGCGCGTCGAGTCGACGCTGCGGCTGCTCGACCGGGGCACCATCTCGCTGTTCGCCATCGACGAGGCGCACTGCGTCGCGCAGTGGGGCCACGACTTCCGGCCGGACTACCTGGCGCTGTCCCAGCTGCACGAACGCTGGCCGTCGGTGCCGCGCATCGCGCTCACCGCGACCGCCACCGCTGCCACGCACTCCGAGATCGCCACCCGGCTCAACCTCACCGAGACACCCGATGGCGCGGCCCGGCACTTCGTGGCCAGCTTCGACCGGCCCAATATCCAGTACCGCATCGCGCCGAAGAACGAACCGCGCCGCCAGCTGCTCGATCTGCTGCGCACCGAGCACCCCGGCGACGCCGGCATCGTCTACTGCCTGTCCCGCAACTCGGTGGAGCAGACCGCCGAGTTCCTGGTCGGGCAGGGCATCACCGCGCTGCCGTACCACGCCGGGCTGGACGCCAGGACCCGCGCTACGAACCAGGCGCGGTTCCTGCGCGAGGACGGGGTGGTCATGGTGGCGACCATCGCGTTCGGCATGGGCATCGACAAGCCGGACGTACGGTTCGTCGCGCACCTGGACCTGCCGAAGTCCGTTGAGGGCTACTATCAGGAGACCGGGCGCGCCGGGCGGGACGGGCTACCGTCCACCGCGTGGCTGGCCTACGGGCTCACCGACGTGGTGCAGCAGCGCAAGATGATCGACGACTCGCAGGGGGACCTGGCGCACCGGCGGCGGCTCGCCCAGCACCTGGACGCGATGCTGGCGCTGTGCGAGACCGTCGAGTGCCGGCGGGTGCGGCTGCTCAACTACTTCGGGCAGCAGGGCGAGCCGTGCGGCAACTGCGACACCTGCCTGACGCCGCCGCAGACTTGGGACGGCACGGTCGCCGCCCAGAAGCTGCTGTCCACCGTCGCCCGGTTGAAGAAGGAACGCAACCAGAGCTTCGGCGCCGGACAGATCATCGACATCCTGCGCGGCAAGCACACCCCGAAGGTCGAACAGTTCAACCACGAGTCGCTGTCCGTATTCGGGGTCGGCGCCGAACTGGCCGACGGGGAGTGGCGGGCCGTGGCCCGCCAGCTGATCACCCAGGGTCTGCTGTCGGTGGACACCAACCATTCGACCTACCAGCTCACCGAGGCGAGCCGTGCGGTGATGCGCGGCGAGCGGCAGGTGATGATGCGCCGCGACCCGGAACGGGCCGCGGCCAGCCGCACCCGGTCCCGCGCACCGAAGGCGCCCTCGGTGGAGATGCCGGCCGAGGCGGCTCCGGTGTTCGAGCGGCTGCGTGCCTGGCGCGGCGCGACGGCCAAGGAGCAGGGCGTCCCCGCGTACGTGATCTTCCACGACGCCACGCTGCGCGAGATCGCCACCCGCATGCCGTCGAGTCTCGACGAGCTCGCCGGGATCAGCGGGATCGGAGAGAACAAGCTGGCCAAATACGGTGAGGACGTGCTCAAGACGCTCGTCACCGCCGACTAAACAAGTTGGTCAGGGCTTTCGCGCCACGCCGCCGAAGGCGTCAACCGGCCGAGTCTCGCCGATCCGTGCCGGGTCGGGCCGCCACCGGGTGATCGGCACCAGGCCGGGATCCAGCATTTCCAGGCCACCGAAGCACGCGGCCAGTTGTGCGACGCTGCGCAGCTCGTACTGGAAGTTGAACTTCTCTAGGAGCTTGCGGCCCTGGACAATCCCCGCGCTGGTGTTGGTGCTGTCCCACAGCGCGAGGTAGCTGCCCGGGGAGACGTCCGCCATGACCCGGCTGACGATCGACCGCATCTCCTTGAACTCGTCGACATGGCCGAGTACACCCATGAACATCACCGCGACCGGCTCGTCGAAATCCAGAACTTCGCGCGCTTGGGCAAGGATCCGTTCTGGGTCGCGGCAGTCGGCGTCGATGTAGTGGGTGACGCCTTCGGGGGTCGTGTTGACCAGTAGCGCGCGTGCGTGAGCCAGCACGACCGGGTCGTTGTCCACGTAGACGATCTTAGCTTCGGGTGCGACGGACTGGGCGACCTCGTGGGTGTTCTGCATGGTCGGCAGCCCGGTGCCGATGTCCAAGAACTGGCGTACGCCCAGCTCGCCGGCCAGCACCCGGACCGCGCGGATCAGGAACTGGCGCGACTGCTTGGCCATCGTCACGATGTCCGGATACACCTTGACCACCGCGTCACCGGCGGAACGGTCGACCGGGTAGGGGTCCTTGCCGCTCATCCAGTAGCTCCAGATGCGTGCCGAGCCCGGCACCCGGAAATACTCCTCGGGCAACCGGGGCCGCGACGACTCCGCGACGCCATCCGAAATGCTCCCAGACACGACACTCCTCGCGCAGCGTGGCAATCGATTGTCGAACGTTATACACGATCGGGTGGCCGGAGAACAGCTGTCCCGGACTGGAGTCTGAGCGATAACCTGCGCGCATGGGCTTTGCCGGGTTCGGTGATCGGCTGGTCGACTTCTACGAGGGCCTGGAGGCGGACAACTCCAAGGCCTACTGGACCGACCACAAGCAGGTGTACGAGGAACACGTGCGCGCGCCCATGCGGGCGCTGCTGGCCGAGCTGGAGCCGGAGTTCGGCGCGGGGAAAATCTTCCGCCCCTATCGCAACCTGCGGTTCAGCGCGGACAAGACCCCGTACAAGACGCACTGCGGCGGCTACACCTCCGGCTACTACGTGCAGGCCGACTCCGACGGAGTCATGATCGCCGGCGGGTACTACCGGATGGCCGGTGACCAGGTGAACCGCTACCGGGTGGCGGTGGACGAGGCGCGCCGGGGTGAGACCTTGCGCAATCATCTTGCGCAGCTGCGCAAGATGGAGTTCACCACCGCCGGCGACCAGTTGGCAACCCGGCCGCGCGGCGTCCCCGCCGATCACCCGAGGCTGGAGCTGTTGCGCCACCGCTCCCTCTACGCCTGGCGGCGCTGGCCGGGCGAGGACTTTCTGCTGGCCCCTGACCTCGTTGAACAGGTCGCCAAGGGCTGGCGGGCGTTGACTCCGCTCATGGAGTGGCTGAGCGACCACGTCGGGCCGAGCGACCAGCCGCTCCGGTGACGCGATTACCGCCGGTATCGGGTGGTCCTCGGGGGAGTTCATCTCGTCGTAGTAGACGCGGATCCGGCGAGGTCTAGGCTGTTGCGACGTGACCCGCCGCGCGAAAATCGTGTGTACCCTCGGCCCCGCCACCGCGAGCCCGGAACGTATCCGTGACCTGGTAGAGGCCGGCATGGACGTTGCCCGGCTCAACTTCAGCCATGGCGACCGGGACGACCATAAACGGGTGTACGAGCTCGTCCGGGAGGCCGCCGATGCGGCAGGCCGGGCGGTCGGCATCCTCGGGGACCTGCAGGGTCCCAAGATTCGGCTGGGCCGTTTCGCCACCGGGCCCGTCGAATGGCGCACCGGCGAGGAGGTACGGATCACCGTCGAGCATGTGGCCGGCACCCACGACCGGGTGTCCACCACCTACGCGGGGCTGGCGAACGACGCCCGGGCGGGCGACCGGTTGCTCGTCGACGACGGCAAGGTCGGCCTGCGGGTATCGGCCGTTGAAGGCCTCGACGTGGTCTGTCGGGTCACCGAGGGTGGCGCGATCAGCGACAACAAGGGCCTCTCGCTGCCCGGTATGAACGTGTCGGTGCCCGCGATGAGCGAGAAGGACATCGCGGACCTGGAGTTCGCGCTCGGTCTGCGGGTGGACTTCATCGCGCTGTCCTTCGTGCGCAGCCCGGCCGACATCGACTGCGTGCACCAGGTGATGGACCGGGTCGGCGGCGGCCGGCTGCCGGTGATCGCCAAGCTGGAGAAGCCCGAGGCGGTGGACAACCTCGAGGCGATCGTGCTGGCCTTCGACGGCGTGATGGTCGCCCGAGGTGACCTGGGCGTCGAGCTGCCGCTGGAGAACGTCCCGCTGGTGCAGAAGCGGGCCATCCAGATCGCCAGGGAGAACGCGAAGCCGGTCATCGTGGCCACCCAGATGCTCGACTCGATGATCACCAACTCCCGGCCGACCCGGGCCGAAGCTTCTGACGTCGCCAATGCGGTGCTGGACGGCGCCGACGCGGTGATGCTCTCCGGCGAGACCAGCGTGGGCCGCTACCCGATCAAGACGGTGCGCACCATGTCGCAGATCGTCGAGGCCGTGGAGGTCGGCTCGGGGACCAACGGTGTGCCGCCGCTGAACCACGTGCCGAGGACCAAGCGCGGCGTGCTGTCCTATGCGGCCAGGGACATCGGTGAACGGCTGGATGCCGGTGCGCTGGTGGCGTTCACCCAGTCCGGAGACACGGTGCGGCGGCTGGCCCGGCTGCACAGCCGGCTGCCGCTGCTGGCCTTCACCCCGGTGCAGGCGGTCCGCAGCCAGCTCTCCCTGACCTGGGGTACCGAGACGTTCCTGGTCGACCAGGTGGACTCGACCGACGCGATGGTGCGGCAGGTGGATGCCGCCATGCTCAGCATCGAACGCTCCGAGCCGGGTGATCTGGTCGTGGTGGTCGCGGGCTCGCCGCCCGGCACCGTCGGCTCGACCAACCTGATCCGGGTGCACCGCCTCGGCGAGGAGGATCTCGCTTGACCGGTCCCGGCGTAAGGCAGAGTGCGGACTCATGGCGTCGGACACCCAGGCCCCGCTGACTACCGGCCCGGACACCGAGCTCGGCGTGGACGGTGTGCCGCGTGGCCAGAAGGTGCTCGACAAGCTGGTCGACCGGCTGAACCTTGAGCGCATCGAGGTCAACCTGTTCCGGGGGGTCAGCCCGGTGGAGTCGCCGCCGAGGGTGTTCGGCGGCCAGGTGGCCGGCCAGGCGCTGGTCGCCGCCGGACGCACCGTGCCGGCGGACCGTGGGGTGCACTCGTTGCACGCCTACTTCATCCGGCCCGGCGACCCGGCGATCCCGATCGTCTACGAGGTCGACCGGGTACGCGACGGGCGGTCCTTCACCACCCGGCGGGTGATGGCCATCCAGCACGGCCAACCGATCTTCTCGCTGTCCGCGTCCTTCCAGCTCGCCCAGCCGGGCCTCGAGCACACCGAGCCGATGCCCACCGGCATCCCCGGCCCCGAGCAGCTGCCGGACACCGGTGCCCTGATCGCCGGGCTGGGTGTCGAGCCCGGCCTTTTCCACCTGTTGCCCCGGCCGCTGGACATCCGCTATGTCGGGGCGCCGCTGTGGTCGCCTGAGTTCGTGCCGACGGACGAGCCGCTGCGGGTGTGGATGCGCGCGGACGGCACGCTGCCTGACGACGAGCTGTTGCAGGTCTGCCTGCTCACCTATGCCTCGGACCTGACGTTGCTCGGTTCGGTGCTGGCGCGGCACGGGCGTGCGGAGGCGGAGAAGCCGAACAACCGGGCCAGCCTGGACCACGCGATGTGGTTCCACCAGAGCTTCCGGGCCGACGAGTGGTTGCTGTACGAGTGCCATTCCCCGGTGGCGTCCGGCGCCAGGGGCCTGGCTACCGGCAGGTTCTTCACCCAGGACGGTCGGTTGGTCGCCACCGCCCTGCAGGAGGGCCTGGTCCGGGTATCGCCGAAGTAAGGTCGCCGGATGCAGACCGACGTGTCCTTCCGCTGCGACGACGGTTTCACCATGCCCGGCGTGCTCACCACGCCGGACGGCCCGGCGGCCGAGCCGAGGCCGGGGTTGCTGATGATCTACGAGGCGCTCGGGATGAACGAGGAGATGGCCAAGGTCGCCCGCGACCTGGCCGCCGAGGGCTGGACCGTGCTCATCCCGGACCTGCTCGCCCGGGGCGCCAAGCCGATCTGCATCGCGCGGTGCCTGCGTACCCTGCTGAGCGGCGCGGGCGCTCCGCTGGACGATCTGGAAGCCGCCCGGCGACACCTGGTCGGGCTACCCGGGGTGGACCCGGAGCGAATCGGCGCGATCGGCTTCTGCATGGGCGGTGGCTTCGCCCTGCTGCTCGCAATGACCGGCGACTACCGGGCCAGCGCGCCGTTCTACGGGGTCGCGCCCCAACAGATGCGCAACTCCTGCCCGGTGGTGGCCAGCTACGGCGAGGCGGACCGCACCCTCAAGAAAGACCCGGCGCGACTCACGGACAACCTCGAGAAGCTGGGTGTGCCGCATGACGTCAAGGTCTATCCGCAGGCCGGCCACTCCTTTTACTCCAGAGCGCCTGGCCGGCTCCTCGAGATGGTCGGCCCTTACACCCCGTTTCGATTGGGCTACCACGAGCCCAGCGCCCAGGACGCGCACCGCCGGATGGTCGCCTTCTTCCACGAACACCTCGATACCCCCGGCGCAGGTAGCTGAGACTAGCCTCGGAGCCGATGGGTACTGAATCGGATCAGGACGACCAACAGCAGGGTGAGAGCAAGCTGACCGTGCTTCTCGCGCTGGGTGCAAACTTCGGCGTCGCGCTCGCCAAGGTGGCGGCAGGCGTGCTGACCGGCAGCGCGGCGATGCTGTCCGAGGCCGCGCACTCCATCGCGGACTGCGGCACGGAGCTGTTCCTGCTCGCGGCGTTGCGTCGGTCGGCCCGGCCGGCCGATCGGAGCCATCCGTTCGGCTACGGCAAGGAGCGGTACTTCTGGTCGTTGCTGGCCGCGGTATCCATCTTCACCGCTGGCGCGGGGTTCTCCGTCTACCAGGGCATACACACGCTGACCGGCAACCCCGAGGACCATCAGGACGTGCTGGTGGCCTACGTGGTGCTTGCCGTGGCCATGGTGCTGGAGGGGGCCTCGCTGGCCCAGGCGATCCGCCAGGTTCGTGGCGAAAAGGAAAAGGACAGGCTCGAGCTGCTGCCCTACCTGCGGCGCAGCGACGACCCGACGGTCAAGACGGTGCTCTACGAGGACAGCGCGGCGATCCTAGGGTTGCTGCTCGCGTTCGGTGGTATCGGGCTGACCCAGCTGACCGGGTCGCCGGTCTGGGACGGGTTGGCGTCGCTGCTCATCGGGCTGCTGCTGGTCGCGGTGGCCTATGCGCTTGGCCGGACCAACATGGGGTTGCTGATCGGCCGCCAGGCCGACCCCCGGCTGTTGGCCGCCATCCGGCACCGGCTCAACGACCAGCCCGAGGTGGAGATCGTGGTGGACCTGCTCACCATGCTGACCGGGACGGACCGGGTACTGGTGTGCGCCCGGCTGGACTTCGTGGACTCGGTGACCACCAGCGACCTCGAGCACGCCTGCGTGCGGATCGACAACGAGCTTCGCGCGGAGTTCCCGGATCTGGACGAGATCTTCCTGGAGCCGGTACCGCGCACCGACCCGGATCTACAGGCCCGGGTCCGCGCCCGGTACGGCTCACCCCGGATCGAGGTGGCTGAGCGCACCACGCGCGAAAGCTGACCTATGTGATAGGAAATGGTATGAGCCGCGGCGAGAGGAACTGATGGCGGACCGGCAATGGGGCTTCCGGACTCGCGCGGTGCATGCCGGCGCGTCGCCTGACCCGACCACCGGGGCCCGCGCGGTCCCCATCTACCAGTCCACCAGCTTCGTGTTCACCGACACCACGGACGCGGCCAGCCTGTTCGCGCTGCAGAAGTACGGCACCATCTACAGCCGAATCGCGAACCCCACCGTCGCGGCGCTGGAGGAGCGGTTGGCAAGCCTGGAAGGTGGCCTCGGCGCGGTGGCCACCGCCAGCGGCCAGGCAGCCGAATTCCTCACCTTCGCCTGCCTTGCCGGTGCCGGTGACGAGATCGTGGCCGCCGCCGGCCTCTACGGCGGCACCATCACCCAGCTCGACGTCACGCTTCGCCGGTTCGGGGTGCACACCACGTTCGTCGGCGGCGGCGACCCGGCCGACTTCGCCGCCGCCGTCACCGAGAAGACCAAGCTGGTGTTCGCCGAGGTGGTCGCGAACCCGTCCGGCGAGGTCGCGGACATCGCAGGGCTGGCCGACGTCGCGCACGCCGCCGGGCTGCCGCTGGTCATCGATGCCACGCTCACCACGCCCTACCTGTGCCGGCCGATGGAGCACGGCGCCGACATCGTGATCCACTCGGCGACGAAATTCCTCGGCGGGCACGGCACCACGCTGGGCGGAGTAGTGATCGAGTCCGGCCGGTTCGACTGGGGCAGCGGGCGGTTCCCGCAGATGACAGAGCCGATCCCGTCCTACGGCGGGCTGAGCTGGTGGGGCAACTTTCAGGAGTTCGGCTTCCTGACCAAGCTGCGCTCCGAGCAGCTGCGCGACGTCGGCCCTGCGTTGTCCCCGCACAGTGCGTTCCTGCTGTTGCAGGGGGTGGAGACGCTGCCGCAGCGGATGGAGGCGCACCTGGCCAACACCCGGACCGTCGCCGAGTGGCTGGCGGCGGACCCCCGGGTGTCCTACGTGCGCTGGGCCGGCCTGCCGGACCACCCGCACCACGACCGGGCGGCCCGCTACACCCCGCTCGGTCCGGGCGCGGTGTTCGCATTCGGGGTGCGCGGCGGCCGGGCGGCAGGGCAGACGTTCATCGAGTCGGTCGAGCTGTGCAGCCACCTGGCGAACGTCGGGGATGCCCGCACGCTCGTCATCCACCCCGGCTCGACCACCCACCAGCAGCTGACCGACGAGCAGCTGCGTGCCGGAGGAGTCCCGCCGGACCTGATCCGGATCAGCGTCGGCCTCGAGGACCCCGACGACATCCTCTGGGACCTCGACCAGGCGCTCGCCGCCGCGACCAAGGAGGCGGGATGAGCCAGCGGGAGTGGACCGGTCCGAAGCCGAGTGAAAGGCTGGCACTACTGCGCCGCACCCGGTCGGTGGCGATGGTCGGAGCCTCCGCGACCCCGGCCCGGCCGAGCAACTTCGTGGCCACCTACCTGTTGGCCAGCACCGACTACGACGTCTACTTCGTCAACCCGAACGCCACCGAGATCCTGGGCCGGCCGGTGTACAGGTCGCTGGCCGAGCTGCCGGTGGTACCGGACCTGGTGGACACCTTCCGCCGCCCCGAAGAGCTACCAGCGCTGCTCGACGACGTGCTCGCGGTCGGCGCGAAGGCCTGGTGGCTGCAGTTCGGCCTGTGGGCACCCGAGCTGGCGCGCCGCGCCGAGGCGGCCGGCCTGACCGTGGTGATGGACCGCTGTCTCAAGATCGAGCACGCTCGCTTCCACGGCGGCCTGCACCTGGCCGGATTCGACACCGGGGTGATCAGCTCCCGGCGGGCGGCGCGGTGAGCACCACAGCGAGCCAGGTACCGCACAGCGTCACCTGGCCGGTCACCGGGGCGTGGCGCGAAGGCGACCCGGTGGGGGACCGGCGGTTCGTCGAGCTGCCCGGCATCGGACTCGAGCTGGGGGGCGAGCTTGCCGGGGTCCGGCTGGCCTACGAGACGTGGGGCACCCTGTCCCCGGCGCGGGACAACGCCGTGCTGGTGCTGCACGCGATGACCGGTGACAGCCACGCCACCGGCATGCCGGGGCCCGGGCATCCCAGTGCCGGCTGGTGGCAGGGCGTGATCGGGCCAGGGCTGGGCTTCGACACCGACCGCTGGTTCATGGTCTGCCCGAACGTGCTCGGTGGCTGCCAGGGCAGCACCGGGCCGTCCTCGCCGGCCCCGGACGGCGCGCCGTGGGGCAGCCGCTGGCCGGTGACCACCATCCGCGACCAGGTGGCGGTGGAGTTCGGGTTCGCCGACGCGCTGGGCATCGACCGCTGGGCGGCAGTGGCCGGTGGCTCGATGGGCGGCATGCGGGCATTGGAGTGGGCGCTGTGCGCCCCGGAGCGGGTGCAGCGGATGATCGTGATGGCCGCCTCGGCGGAGGCCAGCGCGGACCAGATCGGCACCTGCTCGATACAGATCGACGCCATCCGGTCGGACCCGCACTGGCTCGGCGGCGACTACTACGACGATCCGGTCGGGCCGCACGTCGGCATGGGTCTCGCCCGGCGGGTCGCGCATCTGACCTACCGGACCGCGCACGAGGTGGACACCCGGTTCGGCCGGGCCTGGCAGGGTGGTCTCGACCCGCTGCGCGGTGGCCAGTTCGCCGTGCAGTCCTACCTGCAGCACGCCGAGGACGGCCTGCGGGCCCGCTTCGACGCGGGCACCTACGTCGCACTGACCGCCGCGATGAACAGCCACGAGATCGGCCGGGGCCGGGGCGGGTCCCGGGCCGCGCTGCGGCGGCTGCGCGCCGAGCCGACCGTGATCGGGGTGGACTCCGACCGGCTCTACCCGCCGCACCAGCAGGTCGAGCTTGCCGAGATGCTCGGCGTCGACCCGGTGGTGCTGCAGTCCGAGCGCGGCCACGACGGCTTCCTCGTCGAGGTCGACCAGGTCAACAAGGCACTCGCCGCCGCTTTGGCCTGAGCGGCGCCGCCGGTCACTGGCAGTCGTCGCGTGGCGGCGTCGATGATGTGTCGGCCGGTAGGTCGAAGAAGCCGTCCCGGGCACCGGCCAGGAACGCCGCCCACTCGTCCCGGTCGTAGATCATGGGTGGTTGTTCGGGCCGCTTGGAGTGCCGCACTCCGACACGGCCGTTGCTGGATATCGCCACCTCGACACAGTTGTCGCCGTCATTCGAATACGGCGACTTCCGCCAGGGTCCGAACGCGGGCATCACTCAGCTCCTGATTCGTCGATCGTGTGGGTGAGTTCGGTGGCGATGACACGGAGGAACGCGGTGCTGTCCTCGGGGGGTCAACGTCGCCCGCCGCAGCCGGTCGTACAGGTTGGCGTAGCGCGCGACCTGATCCGTCTCGATCATCGAGTTCAGCACGACGTCGGTGGTCACAGTGTCCACCGCGACGATCCGTGGGTCCTGGGTATCGGGATAGTCATAGATCGAGAACGGTGAGCGGGGCACCACGTACCCCTCGATGCGGGCGCCGACCGGCAGCACCCGCACTTCGACACGCGGCTCGGCAGCGAGCCCGATCAGGTGCTCCACCTGGGCCGCGAAGACGGCGGGAGGCGCAGCCAGGCGTCGCACCGCTACCTCGTCCAGGATG
This sequence comes from Pseudonocardia sp., assembly GCA_036500625.1. GTDB lineage: Bacteria > Actinomycetota > Actinomycetes > Mycobacteriales > Pseudonocardiaceae > Pseudonocardia. Next base: position 32,583 of record DASYBQ010000270.1, read on the forward strand.
ACCTCATAGCTCGGTCCATCCGGGCGGCGCAGCATGCGCTGCCGACTCTGACGTGCTTCCACGGCGCGTTCGAGCTGGTAGGTCACCGGTCCGATTTCCGGGCCGGCGAGCTGTCGGTGGTGGGCGAACTCCGGTGTCTGCAACAGCCCGGGAATGAACGGCTGGAACTCCCGGATACCGGCCGCGCCGGCCTCGAGGTCGGCGTACAAGCTCTGGCGGATCCCCATCGCGGTCCCGTAGGAGGCCCACCAGCCACGTTGGGTGGCGTCACGTGCCATGTCCATCAAGGCGGTCCACCGCTCGCCGGTCACGCCGAGCGCATCGATGACCTTCATGACCACCGCTTGCCCGTCGCGGATGACTCGGCCGTTCTCCAGCCGGGTGATCTTCATGCGCGACTCGTCGATGCGCTTGGCCAGCTCGGCGTGGGTCAAGCCCGCGTCGTCGCGCAGCCGCTGCAGCTCTACGGCGAGTCGCTGCCGGCGTACGTACGGACTGATCATACGTCTGAACTGTTCACAATCAGGGCACTTCACTTCTCGGTAGCACGGTGCGGGGTCGCTCATTATGCCGG
>DASYBQ010000271.1:0-21793 GCA_036500625.1 Pseudonocardia sp.
ATCGGGCAGCGGGCCGCCGGGCCGGCCTTCGCCGGCGGCTACGCGGAGTACGCCGTGGTGGCGGTGCCCGTGCTGGCCGCCGTGCCGGACGACGTCGACGACCACACCGCCGTGATCGCGGTGCGCGGCGGGCAGGTTGCGCTCGGAGCACTCGGCGCGTCAGGTCTGCTGGAAGGTGAAAGCGTGCTGGTCACCGCGGCGGCCGGGGCCACCGGCCAGCTGGCGGTCCAGCTGGCCGCCGTCCTCCGCGCCGGCCGGGTGGCCGGCGCGGTGGGCCCGGGTGCTTCCCGGCGGAAGATCGAGGCGCTGCACGCGCTGGGAGTCGCCGAGGTGCTCGGCTACCACGAGCTGGGTGAGCTGGCGCCGGTGGACGTTGTGTTGGACGGTGTCGGAGGGGACGTGCAGGCGCGGGCGCTGGACACGCTGGCCCCGTTCGGGCGGCTGGTCACGTTCAGCGCCGAGGGCGGGCCGGTGGACGCCAACGGCCTGCGGGTGCACAGCCGGACGGTGATCGGCTTCAACATGTCGCACTTCGCCACCCGGCGCACCGATGCCTACCTGGCCAACCGCGAGCGGCTGTGGCGGCTGACCGGGGCCGGCCGGCTGCGTGCCCCGGTGGACCGCGTCCTGCCCCTGGATGCTGCCGGGCAGGCGCACCGGCTCATCGAGGACCGGTGCAACGTCGGCAAACTGGTGCTGCTGCCCCGGCGGGAACCCGCGCCGCCCGCGACCGGACCCTCGGATGGCTGACGCGCCGATCGCGCTGGGCTTTCGCACCGACCTGGCGCTGCTGCGACTGCAGGGAGCCGAGGTGACCGACCGGAACGGCTACCGGGTGGTCCGCACCGAGGCGAACCCGACCTTCCGCTGGGCCAACTTCGTGCTGTGCGACCGACCGCTGGAACCGGGCTCCGTGCCCGGTTGGCTCGCCGTCTTCCGCGCCGAGTTCCCCGAGGCGGACCACCTGGCGTTCGGGGTGGACGAGCCGGGCGGGCCGGGCGGTGAACCCGACGAACTGGCCGAGGCCCGGCTGCACCTGGAGCGCGGAGCGGTACTCACCGCCCAGTCCCTGCGTCCGCCGCCGAGGCCGAACACCCAGGCGGAGTGCCGGTTGCTGCGCTCCGACGCCGACTGGCGCGCCGCGCTCGAGCTGACGGTGGCCAACAACCTGCAGCGCGAGAACCAGAAGGAGTACCGGGTGTTCGCCGAGCGCAAGCGCGCCGGGCTGCGCGCTGCGCAGGAGGCCGGTCACGGCGGCTGGTTCGGCGCGTTCGTCCGGGACGACATGGTCGCCTCCCTCGGGGTGTTCACCGACGGCTCCGGCCTGGCCCGCTACCAGAGCGTGGACACCCACCCCGACCACCGGGGCCACGGTCTGGCCGGCACGCTGGTGCAGCACGCCGGCGAGTGGATACTGCGCCGCGCCGACGTGCACACCCTGGTGATCGTCACCGACCCGCACTACTCGGCGGTCCGGGTGTACCGGTCGCTGGGTTTCCTCGACACCGAGGAGCAGCTGCAGCTGGAACACCGGCCGGCCGACCAACCGGGGTAGCCGGTCGATCAGCCGGGGTAGCCGGCCACGGCGCCGGTGCCGCCGGCGATCTGCCGCCAGGTGCCCACCTCGTCGGCGCCGTAGCTCCACAGCCCGTTCTGGTCGCTCACCAGCAGCGGGCGGCCTGGCGCGACCGCGACGGCGGACAGCGGCGGGGTGAGGTTGTTCCACGGCAACGGGTGGAAGTCCATGCCGTCCACCGAGACGATGGCCACCGCCACGTCCGGGCGCTTGCCCACTACCGCGAGCTGGTCGTCGGCCCGCCAGTCCACCCCGGTCAGGTCGGTCAGCTCGATCGGCCGCAGCACCCGCACGTTGCCGATGCTGACCTGCCTCGAGGCCGAGCGGGAAATCGCGCCCACCGCGAGTTGGCCACCGACGATCGCGGCCACCCGCATGCCGTCACCGGAGATGCGCAGGTCGTTGATCGGGCCGAGCGCGTTCAGTGCGCCGGCGTCGGCCGGTTGCACCGAGCCGTTGCCGGCCTGGTCGAACACCACTCGGCTCACGCTGAGCGAGTCGCGCACCGTCCACACCTCGGTGCCGGTCGGCGTCCAGGTCGGCCGGGTCAGCGCGGTGGCCCGTACCCCGGTCTGCGCCAGCGGCCCGTTCAGCCGGCCCACCACCAGCTGCCGCCCGTCCAACCGGTTCACCGCGGCGAGGCGCAGGCCGTCGGTGGACGTGGTCGCGGAGGTCAGCGCGTAGCTGCCGTCGCCGGAAGGGCCGGCCAGCGGGCCGCCCAGTGCAACCCCGTCCAGCATCCGGGCCCGGCCGGCGATCACCGCCAGCCCTGGCACGTCCGGCCGAGGGTCGTCGTCGCCGTCGATGTCGGCGAACATCTCGCGGGACAGGTCGGGGTGCCCGGCCATCAGCGGGGCCCCGTCGGCGGTCAGGTGCACGAGGTCGACGTTGACCTCGGCAAGGCTGAGCACCAGCTGCGCGGCGATCAGGCGCCGCTGCCCCTCGTCGAGCGCGCCCAGCTCGGTCATGTCCAGCGACACCGAGGCGTTGGGCCCCAGCGTCACGTTCGAACGCAGGTGGGCGGTCTTGGGGATGGCGCTGACCGCCGCGCCGGCCAGCGCCGAGGACGGGCCTTCGAGCAGCGTGTCCACCACCCGGGAGGGCAACGAGCGCGGCGGGTTGGAGGCCAGGTAGCGCAGGTCGCACACCGGCACGTGCTGCACCGGGTCCATGAAGTAGAGCGTGACCGGCTTGTAGTTGGCCCTCAGGTCTGGCAGCCGCAGCACCACACCTCTCGGCGCCGCCGCGATGCGCCACTGCCCGCCGTCCTTGGCCACCTGGAAGTCCAGGTCGATCGACGCCTCGTCCTGCACGAAGCTGCCGTCCCGGTTCAGCCGGCCGACCTGGGTGGCCCGCATCCGGACCTGCGCGCGGTCGTCCTGCCCCGGCGGGATGCCGTAGTTCAGCGCAAGCTGGTCATTGATCACCGTGATCGGCACCGCGTCGTCCCAGCTCTGCGCCTGCCCGGTGAGGAACAGCCGGGCGGCGGCATGCCGGTTGTCGCTGCTTGCCGAGGCGTTGACGAAGCCCCGCACGAGGTCGAGCGGGCTGGAGTTGGGCGCAGGGCCGGGTGGCAGCGCGGGCCCGTCGCCCTCGGTGACCTGGCGCAGCACCTGCACCGGGGACGAGTCCGGCACCGAAGCGCAGCCGGTGAGCAACAGCACCGCCAGCAGCAGGGCCAGCGCGGTGGCCGGCGACGCGGCACGGCGCGGGCACGGCGGGCTCACCGGGGTTCCCCGGTGCTGGCCGCCTCGGTGTCCTGCTCCGCGCCGTAGTACCCGTCCGGGCCACTGCCGGGGTCGGCCGGCCGCACGACCGGCAGCTCACCGGGCCGGACCTCGCCGTGCGCGGTGTCGTCGAGCTGCTCGGACTGCCGGCGCGGCGGCTCGTCCAGCGGCTCGTCGGTCGGTACCAGCGGCAGCGGGCTGCCCTCCAGCTCGGTGCCCACCTGGCGCGGCAGGGTGAGACGGAACGCCGCCCCGCGCCCCGGCTCGCCCCAGGCCTGGAGCCAGCCGCTGTGCAGCCGGGCGTCCTCGAGACTGATGGACAGCCCGAGCCCGGTGCCCCCGCTGCGCCGGGCCCGCGAGGAGTCCGCCCGCCAGAAACGGTTGAAAACCAGGCCGGCCTCACCGGGCCGCAACCCCAACCCGTGGTCGCGCACCAGCACCGCGACACAGCGCTCGTCGCAGCCCAGCGTGATCCGCACCGGCCGGCACTCGCCGTGGTCGATCGCGTTGGCCACCAGGTTGCGCACGATCCGCTCCACCCGGCGCGGGTCGATCTCCGCGTACACCCCGGTGGGCACGTCCAGCTCGAGCGGGGTGTTGCTCTCTTCGGCGAGGCCGCGCACCGCGTCCGTCGCGTGCGCCACCACGCTGTGCATATCGGTGCGCTCCGCGCTCAGCTCGGCCATGCCCGCGTCCAACCGGCTGATCTCCAACAGATCGGCGAGCAGCGCCTCGAACCGGTCCAGCTCGTCGACCAGCAGCTCGGCCGAGCGGGCGAGGCCGGGGCTGAACTGGGAGCGGCTGGCGTGCAGCACGTCGGCGGCCATCCGCACCGTGGTCAGCGGGGTGCGCAGTTCGTGGCTGACGTCGGAGGTGAACCGCCGCTGCAGCGCGCCGAACTCCTCCAGCTGGCGGATCTGGCTCTGGATGCTGCCGGCCATCTCGTTGTACGACTCGGCAAGCCGGGCAACCTCGTCGTCGCCCTTGACCGGCATCCGCTCCTCCAGGTGCCCGTCGGCGAACCGCTCGGCCACATCGGCGGCCTGCTGCACCGGGCGCACCACCTGCCGGGTCACCAGGCTGGTCACCGCGGCCAGCAGCAGGATCAGCACCACGCAGCCGACGAACAGCGTGCTCTGCACCAGCTCCAGCGTCCGCTGCTCGGCGGCCATCGAGAACAGCAGGTAGAACTGCAGGTCGCGCCCGGCGGTACGGACCGGCTGACCGTAGATCACCATCGGCACGCCGGCCACCGCGCCGAACTCGCGGGCCATCACACCGCCCTGCACGGCGTGCCGCAGGTCCATCGGGATGGTGTTGAGCGCGCCGGCCGCCGCGCCGCTGCCGTCGGGACTGGACGAGGTGGCAAGCACGGCGCGGAACTCCCCCGCGTTCTGCGCGCTGGGCTGGTCGGTCAGCGTGCTGATGCTGAGCCGGTCCAGCGCCTTGTTCAGAGTGCCCTGCACGTTGCTGTCGTCCGGGTTGACACCGGAAAGGTCGTGCTCCAGCACGGCGGCGGCCGTCTCCATCTGCAGCCGGGCCGCCGCGACCTTGCCCTGCACCAGGCGGTCCGCGATCTGGGTCTGCAGCACCAGGCCGAGTACCAGCACCACGCCGGAACACAGCGCGAGCGTGCTCACCGCGACCCGCAGCTGCAGCGAACGCCGCCACGCCGCCGCGAACGCGAGGCCGACCTCGACGCCGAAGTACCGCAGCGCCGCCAGCGTGCCGACCATCCGCCGCGCGCCCGGCACCCCCAACGCCAGCGCACCGGCCCGGTCAGCCACCGATCGCGCGGTCATCCCAGCGGTCGGCGGCATCGCCTGGTCACGGTGGGCCGGCCTTGTACCCCACACCGCGCACCGTCAGCACCACCTCGGGACGCTCCGGGTCCTGCTCGACCTTGGAACGCAGCCGCTGCACGTGCACGTTCACCAGCCGGGTGTCGGCCGCGTGTCGGTAACCCCACACCTGTTCGAGCAGCACCTCTCGAGTGAACACCTGGCGCGGCTTGCGCGCCAACGCCACCAGCAGGTCGAACTCCAGCGGCGTCAGCGAGATCGGTGCCCCGTCCCGGACGACCTGGTGCGCCGGCACGTCGATGCTGACCTCGCCGATGGATAACAGCTCGGCCGGCTCCGCGTCGGTGCGCCGCAGCCGGGCCCGGATGCGGGCGACCAGCTCCTTCGGCTTGAACGGCTTGATCACGTAGTCGTCCGCGCCGGACTCGAGGCCGAGCACCACGTCGACCGTGTCGCTCTTCGCGGTGAGCATCACGATCGGAACCCCGGACTCGGCGCGGATCGCCCGGCACACGTCGATGCCGTTCATCCCCGGCAGCATCAGGTCCAGCAGCACGACATCGGGACGGAGCTCGCGGACCGCCGGCAGCGCACGCGGACCGTCCGAGACGACGGCGGTGTCGAAGCCTTCCCCTCGCAGCACGATGGACAACATTTCCGACAGGGCCGGATCGTCGTCCACTACCAGCACACGCGGCTTCATGGACTTATCGTCGCACCCGTCCCATTCGGGGTTAGCCTGGGCTATGGGTATTAGAAGGCTCAACCACGCGGTGCTCTACGTCCGCGACGTCGAGCGCAGCATCGCCTTCTACCGCGACGTGCTCGGATTCCGGGTGGTCCATCGGCTGCCCAGCGCGGCTTTCCTTCGCGCCGCCGAGTCGGACAACGACCACGACCTCGGGTTGTTCGCGCTCGGCGCGGACGCGGCGCCCTCCCCCGCCGGCAAGGGCGCTGTCGGGCTCTACCACCTGGCCTGGGCAGTGGGCACCCTCGCCGAGCTGGCCGAGCACGCCACCCGGCTGCGCGAGGCCGGCGCGCTGGTCGGCGCGTCGGACCACGTGACGACCAAGGCGCTCTACGCGAAGGACCCGGACGGACTGGAGTTCGAGGTCTCCTGGCTGGTACCGCTCGATCGGGTGACCGAGGCGATGCGCGGCAAGTTGGCCGTGGCGCCGCTCGACCTGGAAGCCGAGATCGAACATTGGGGCGCCGACCTGGTCGGCATGGCATAGGAGCGCCCTGAACCCAACCCGCGAGTCGGGCCCCTCAGCACGCCGAGTCGAGACTCCCAGCACACCTGAGTGCGGACTCTCAGCACGCACGTGGCACGCACCGGCATCCGCAGTACCGTCGTCACCATGCCGCTGACGCACCCGGACCACCACCCGGCGCACCCCGGCCGCCCGCACCGGCCCAGCCTCGGGGTGAACCCGGTGTTCACCCGGGAGCCGGTGAGCGTGCCGAAGTACTCGCTGCCCGCGAACGGGATGGACCCGGAGATCGCCTACCAGATCGCGCACGACGAGCTGATGCTGGACGGCAACGCCCGGCTCAACCTGGCCACCTTCGTCTCCACCTGGATGGAGCCGCAGGCCACCCGGCTGATGTCCGAGTGCTTCGACAAGAACATGATCGACAAGGACGAGTACCCGCGCACCGCCGAGCTGGAGGAGCGCTGTGTGCGGATGCTCGCCGGGCTGTGGCACGCGCCCGAGCCGCGCCAGGCGGTTGGTTGCTCCACCACCGGCTCCTCCGAGGCCTGCATGCTGGCCGGCCTTGCGCTCAAGCGGCGCTGGCAGCAGGCCCGCCGCGCGGCCGGGAAGCCCTCGGACCGGCCGAACATCGTGATGGGCATCAACGTGCAGATCTGCTGGGAGAAGTTCGCCAACTTCTGGGAGGTCGAGCCGCGCTACGTGCCGATGGACGGCGACCGGTTCACCCTCTCGGCGCAGGAGGCGGTCCAGCTGGTCGACGAGAACACCATCGGCGTGGTGGCCATCCTCGGCTCCACGTTCGACGGGTCCTACGAGCCGGTCGCCGACGTGGTTGCCGCGCTCGACGAGCTGGCCGGGCGGACCGGCATCGACGTGCCGGTGCATGTCGACGGGGCGTCCGGGGCGATGATCGCGCCGTTCCTGGACCAGGAGCTGGCGTGGGACTTCCGGTTGCCCCGGGTGGCCTCGATCAACACCTCCGGGCACAAGTACGGGCTCGTGTATCCGGGTGTCGGCTGGATCATCTGGCGGGACGCGGCGGCGCTGCCCGAGGAGCTGGTGTTCCGGGTCAACTACCTCGGCGGCGACATGCCGACCTTCGCGCTGAACTTCTCCCGGCCGGGCGCGCAGGTCGCCGCGCAGTACTACAACTTCCTGCGGCTGGGCTTCGAGGGCTACCGGCGGGTGCAGCAGAGCTGCCGTGACGTGGCCACCCGGCTGTCCGGCGAGATAGCGAAGCTCGGCCCGTTCCGGCTGCTCACCGACGGCGGCGAACTGCCGGTGTTCGCGTTCACGCTGCACGGCGACATCACCGGCTACTCGGTGTTCGACGTGTCTGCCGGCCTGCGGGAGAACGGCTGGCTGGTCCCGGCGTACACCTTCCCTGCCAACCGCACCGACCTTGCCGCGCTGCGCATCGTGATCCGCAACGGCTTCAGCCACGACATGTCGGACATGCTGCTGGCCGACCTGGCCGCGCTACTGCCCCGGTTGGCCGAACAGTCGCGGCCGGCGCGCGGCAACGAGTCGGCCGGCTTCGCGCACGGCGCCGGGTCGGCGTCCCGGTCGGCATCCGGGCCGGCGAAGTAGTCAGGCTCCGTCTGCTGGGCGCCAGCCGGGCGGGCCGAACAGGTGGCCGCCCCGATCCAGCCAGGACCGGGCCGCACGCAGGTCGCGCACGATCGCGGCGTACTCGCCGAACTGCAGGGTCAACAGGTTGTAGCTGCGCACCGGCGTGGTCAGCCCGTAGGTCGGGCGGTGCGTCTCCTCGGCGAAGGTGCCGAACATCCGGTCCCAGATGATCAGGATGCCGGCGTAGTTGCGTACGCATTGTCGCTCCAACCGGCCCGCCGCCGCACGCTCGGCCTCCTGCTCGGAAAGGTCGTTTGCGGGCGTGAACACGGTCCGGATGTAGGCTTTGGTCTGGAGCAGACCGAACACCATGCTCGGCTGGAATCCCCGCGGCAGCCGGGAGCCGGCCTCGATCCGCCCGATGCCGGCCCGCTGGCCCGCCTCCGTCTGGGGCAGCCGCGCGGCGGTGCGCAGCGCCCGCGGTGTGCGGGACAGCTCGTCCCGGGCACCGCGTTCGGTCATCCAGTCAGGATGCCCGGTTCGCCCGATGCTCATGAGGCCGGGCCGCCCACCAGGGCTCTGTTCTCTGTGGCGGATTACCGCGACAGGAGGTCCCACTTGTTACCGGCGATGTCGACGAACACCGCGCAGCGGCCGTAGGGCTCCCGCCGCGGTTCGGTGAGGAACCGCACCCCGGCGGCGGTCATGCGCTGGAAGGCAGCGTCGAAGTCCGCGACCTCCAAGAAGAACCCGACCCGGCCGGCGAACTGATTGCCCACCGCGGACCGCTGACACTGGCCGTCGGCACGAGCCAACAAAATTCCTGTTTCACCTCCCGTTGGTCGAACTACTACCCACCGCTTGGGCCGTCCGTCGTTGGTCGACGCTGGTGAATCCTCAACGAGCTCGAAGCCCAGCTTGTCGACGAAGAACGCAATGGCCTCGTCATAGTCCTCGACGATCAACGCGGTCTGCTGCAAGAACGCCACACGATGAGCATGACCGATCTCGACACCCAGCGGAACCGCGACGGATGTGTCGACGCAGTGTCGGGGTGAATGGGCTGGTGCAGGTCTGCGCGTGGCGGCTGGACGCGACCGGCACCCGCCGGCTGCCGCACGAGTTCACCGACGGCGAGTTGATCGAAATTGAGGGCGGCGCCGCTAGGTTGGCAGTCATGGATCTCGGAGCAGGACTGCCTTCCACCATCCTCGGCGCGACCGGCGCGGACGTGCTCACCTGGGCACACGAGGCCGACGCGGCCGGTTTTGCCAGCCTCGGCACGCTGGACCGGGTGGTATACGGCAACCACGAGACCATCCCGACGCTGGCCGCCGCGGCGGCGGTCACCAGCCGCCCGGCTCACCACCGCCATCCTGATCGCGCCTTTCCGGGGCAACGGCACCCTGCTGGCCAAGCAACTGGCCAGCATCGACAGCTTCTCCGGTGGCCGGCTCACCGTCGGCATCGCGCCCGGTGGCCGCTCGGATGACTACACCGCCACGGCCACCGACTTCGACGGCCGGGGCGCCGCGTTCGACGCCCAGCTGGCCGAGTTCCGCGAGGTCTGGGCCGGCGCGGACCGAGGCGACGCGGGCGCGGTCGGCCCGGCGCCGGTACAGCAGGGCGGGCCGCCGCTGCTGATCGGCGGGATGGGCGCGGCGGCAATCCGGCGCAGTGTCGAGCACGGCGCCGGCTGGATCGCCGGCGGGGGCGGGCTGCCGATTTTCCTGCAGGGCGCCGACCGGGTGCGCTCGGCATGGGGCAAGGCCGGCAAACAGGGCTCGCCGCGCCTTGCCTCGCTCGCCTACTACGCGCTCGGCCCCGGACGCCGAATCGCTGGCCGAGAGCTACCTGCGCGACTACTACGGGTTCCTCGGCGACTACGCGGCCAACGTGGTGGCCGGCGCGCTCACCACCGAGGCCGCGATCCGGGAGACGGTCCGCCAGTTCGGCGAGGCCGGCTGCGACGAGCTGATCCTGTTCCCCTGCTCCGCCGATCCCGACCAACTGCGCAGGCTGACCGACGTCACCCAGAACTGAGCCGCCGACGTTCGACGGCTTCGAAGAGTTCGACCTCACCACCCGGTCCAGCACCGTGCACGGGCGGCAGGGCGGCGGCGGCCCGCCGCTGCTGCTGCACGGCATCCCGGACGCGGTTGGCCGCCTTGCGGTGCTGGACGTGGTGCCCACCGGCGACTCGTTCCGGCTCGCCGACCGGGAGTTCAGCCTCGGGCTCTGGGTGCGGTCGTTCCTGGCCGCCCCGGAGCCGGTGCCCGAGCAGCTGATCGCCCGATCACCGGAGATCCTCGGCTGCGTCACCCATTGGCTTGGCCCATCGGCCAGCCTGTCACCCAGGGTTGACGACGGAGCTCCTGGTACTGCGCAAACATCCCAAAGGCGTTATATCAGGATACTTATACACTGGTTACGGTCGCGGCGTCGCCGGGCTGCTGCTGAGCAGCGCCCCCGCATATGCGTCCAACACCCCGCTGGGTTACTGGAGCGTACCCGGCCCCGGGTCCGGGGTCACCGAGCTGAGCTTCTACCAGCAGATCAACGCCGCCACAACTCACCCCGAGTGGTACTTCGCCAACCAGTTCGGCTTCACCGGCGGCGGCGACATCGGCTACACCGGCCTGCAGCCGGTGGAGAACTACCCCTCCGGCGGCCGCCAGCTGGCCCCTTCGCAGGTCGCATGGGTGGAGCGCTACACCGGCCCGCCGTTCCCGCCGTGCAACGCCAGCGCGCTGTCGCACTACGAGGTCAAGTTCTTCAACCGCACCGCAAACAACGGCGCACTGAACGGAAGCATCGGCGACTTCAGCCAGTCCACCCCCGCCTGCCCCGGCGAGACGAACAGCGCGCACGACTCGACCGGCACCACCGTCACCGGCGGATACCAGTAACCAGCCGGCCTGCGGCACGCCGGCGCTATGGGGCGGTCAGCAGATCGGCGACGTCGAGGTCGGCGTCCGGTGCCGTGCCGTCGGCGCCGTCCAGCACCCGCCACGGGCCGCACCAGGATGCCGCCGCGAGCTGGTCGTAGACCTCGCCGCAGCGCCGCTGCAAGCTGTCGTCGGACTCGTAGCTGTCCCGGGTGCGCGCGGCATCCATCGCCTCGCGGCGCGCGGCCCTGGCTGCGGCAACCGAGCGCGGCACCCGCAGCAGCAACTGCAGATCCGGTGCCGGCACCTCGAACCGGTCCAGCTCCAGGGCACGCAGCCAGTCGACGAACTCCCCATCGCCGCGCTGGTGCAGCCGGGCCGCGCCGTATGCCGCGTTGGACGCCACGTACCGGTCCACCAGCACCACGTCGCGGGACGCCAGCGCCCGGCGCAGCTCACCGGCCGCCGCGCGCCGGTCCAGTGCGAACAGCAGCGCCATGCCGTATACCGAGTCGGTCAGGTCACCGAGTCGCCCGTGCAGCGCGTCGGACAGCAGCGGGCCGTAGACGTCGGTCGTGTAGCGCGGGAACGCCGCCCGGTGCACAGTCGCGCCGCGCTCGACAAGCTCGGCACACAACCGGTCGGCCAGCGTCCGCTTGCCCGCGCCGTCCAGCCCTTCGATCACCACCAGCCGCCCCACGGCCGTCACGGTAACCGGCCGGGCCAGCGCGCCGGTCAGCCGTCCGTTTACTCCGTCCGAACCGTCACCCCTCGGGCAGCGGCCAGCCGTGCCAGCCGCTCGTCGAAGGTCGCCAACTCAGCTCCGCTGGTCTCGGCCGTCAGCAGCACGCAGCAGTCCGGCATGCGCAGGCCGGTGCGTGCGCGCAGCTCAGCAAGCTGGCCCCCCGGGGCGGACAGCTCCTTGGTCTGCACCCGCAGCCGATCGAGGCTTTCCTCGGCCGTCCTCCGGCGGCCGAGGAGGGCCGGCGCCACCAATACCTCGGCCCGGGTCAGCACGCTCACTGATTTCGCGCGGCCGGCCAACGATTCCAGCAGGCGAGTGGCCCGTTGATGGTGCGCATCCGCCTCATCCAGGTGGGCGGTCAGTACGCAGGCGTCCAGCACGGTCACGCGGGCCATTCCGCGCGCAGCTCCGCAAGGTGGCCCGGCTGGTACACGCCGGTCAGCATCCCGCTGGTCTCGGCGACCGCCGCCCGCTCGGCCTGCACGGACTCGCGCAGGGCAGCGTGCCCCTCGGCCGCCAGACGGCGTAGCAGCTCAGCGGGGGTGCGGCCCGGCCAGCGGACGGCGGCATCGGCCAGCGCCTCGCTGATCTCGCCGGTTTCGGTGATCATGTGGCGGGGCCGCGCAGTAGGCATACCGCCGTTGTTGCACGCGAAGGATCGGTGCAACACCTGTGCCTCTCACCGCCGCCGGAGCCGCGCACGCACCGATGGCCAGCTGGCGGCGAATCCCGGGTGTAGCGGCAGTTGGCCCAGATCCTCTCGGCGCACCCAGGCGACCTCATGCGACTCGGCGTTCAGCGCGCCGGGCGTCAGCCGCTCGCCCGTCTCGGCGAGCACCGTCGTGTAGGACCAGCCACCGTGGTCGTCCACGTAGTGCCCGAGCACGGAGTACGCCGAGCACGGCAGCGACGCCTCTTCCCATGCCTCCCGGCCGGCGGCCTGCTCGGCGGTCTCGGACGGCATCCGGGCACCGCCGAGCAGGCCCCAGGTGTCACCGTGGTGGCTCCACCAGGACCGGTGCTGCATGAGCAGCCAGTCCACACCGCCGGAGTCGCGGTGGCGCAGCAGCAAACCTGCCGCGCCGTACACGCCCCAGTGCCGGTGGCCGCGAGCGCACCGCGCCCACCCGTCACCCGGCGGCATGGCCTGGCGCTGTGTCGGGTGCCGGGATCAGTACCGGTAGTGCTCGGGCTTGTACGGACCCTCTACGTCCACCCCGATGTACTCGGCCTGGTCCTTGGTCAGCTTGGTCAGCTCCGCGCCGAGGGCCAGCACGTGAATCCGGGCCACCTTCTCGTCCAGGATCTTCGGCAGCCGGTAGACGTCCTTGTTGTACTGGTCGTGCTTGGTGAACAGCTCGATCTGCGCGATCGTCTGGTTGGAGAAGCTGTTCGACATCACGAACGACGGGTGGCCGGTGGCGTTGCCCAGGTTCAGCAGCCGACCCTCGGACAGCAGGATGATCGAGTGCCCGTCCGGGAACACCCACTCGTCCACCTGCGGCTTGATGGTGATCCGCTGAATGCCGGGGATCTTGGCCAGCGCGGCCATCTGGATCTCGTTGTCGAAGTGGCCGACGTTGCCCAAGATCGCCTGGTGTTTCATCCGGGCCATGTGCTCGGTGGTGACGATGTCCTTGTTTCCGGTCGTGGTGATGACGATGTCGGCCTGGCCGATCACCTTGTCCAGCGTGGTGACCTGGAAGCCCTCCAGCAGTGCCTGCAGCGCGCAGATCGGGTCCGCCTCGGTCACCACCACCCGGGCGCCCTGCCCGGCCAGCGCCTCGGCCGAGCCCTTGCCCACGTCACCGAAACCGCAGACCACCGCGACCTTGCCGCCGATCAGCACGTCGGTGCCCCGGTTGATCCCGTCGATCAGCGAGTGCCGGATGCCGTACTTGTTGTCGAACTTCGACTTGGTCACCGAGTCGTTCACGTTGATCGCCGGGAAGAGCAGCTCGCCACGCTCGGCGAACTGGTACAGCCGGTGTACCCCGGTGGTGGTCTCCTCGGTGACGCCCCGGATTTCCGCCGCGACCTTCGTCCAGCGGCCCGGGTCGACCGCGAGCGAGGCCCGCAGCGTGTCCAGGATGAGCCCGTACTCCTCGGCGTCGGTCTCGTCGGCGTTCGGCACCGCGCCGCTGGTCTCGAACTCCACGCCCTTGTGCACCAGCAGCGTGGCGTCGCCGCCGTCGTCCAGGATCATGTTCGGGCCCTGGGTGCCGCCGTCCCCGGTCGGCCAGGTGATCATCTGCTCGGTGCACCACCAGTACTCCCGCAGCGACTCGCCCTTCCAGGCGAAGCACGGCACGCCCTTGGGCTCTTCCGGGGTGCCGTGCGGGCCGACCACCACCGCGGCGGCGGACGGGTCCTGGGTGGAGAAGATGTTGCAGGACGCCCAGCGCACCTCGGCGCCGAGCGCGACCAGCGTCTCGATCAGCACCGCCGTCTGCACCGTCATGTGCAGCGATCCGGATACCCGCGCACCGTGCAGCGGCTGAGCCTCGGCGTACTCCCGCCGCAGCTCCATCAGTCCTGGCATCTCGTGCTCGGACAGCCGGATCTCCTTGCGCCCCAGCTCGGCCAACGCCAGGTCCGCCACCGCAAAGTCCAGGCCGTTGCGGCTGTCGAACCGCCCCCCGGAGCGGTCTGTGTCGGTCGTAGGTGCACCCATCTCCGAATGTCCTCCTCTGTTCCGTGTCGCGGGCAACGCTACCGGGCCAATCGGGTTCATTGCAGGGTGTGCTCGGTCAACCCGTACCAGCAACCGTCACCCGCTGACCTCGACGATCGTTGGAAGGCGCCCACGGCGGCGGCGCGATATCACCGTCAGCTACCAGCGCCTTCCCCGGTGGGGCGGGGTTCCTGCTGCAGCGCGCGGACCCGCTGGATCGCCGGCCGGTCCCGCACCGTGCTGTCGTACAGCGCGGCAAGGTCGGCCTTGAGCGCGGTCCGTGAGTCGCCGTCGAGGTAGATCATGTGGCCGGACGGGTAGCACCGGAATGTCAGGTTGCGCCGGACGGTGGCATCCGTCAGTGGCATGTCCTCCAGATCGGTCCGGGTCTGCGCGAATGGTGTCACCGAATCGTAGTAACCGTTCGCCGAGAGCACTTTCAGATCGGTGTTGAGCGCCATGACTGCCGCCAGGTCGCCCGCTGTATAAAGGATGATGTTCCCGTTGACGTCCTTGCCTTTCTGCGCGCCGGTCGGGTCGATGTGGCCGAAGTCCCAGTTCTCGAAGGCCTGGTCGTTCAGGTCGGTGAACGACGACGTCGAGGTATATTTGAGGCCGTCCTCGAGGTAACTGTTCCACATGGCGGTGTACACACCGTTGACCGCGGTCATCGTGGGGTCATTGCCGCCGGACAACGGGTCGATCGTGGCGGCAATACCGGTGTCCACGCCGAGCACCCGACCGTCGTAGGCGCCCAGCACCTTGCCTTCCGGGCGCATCAGAGTGGTGAGGAAATGCAATGTCCCCCGACTGTCCGCGTCCGCGACGTCGAGACCCTCCCAGCTGGTCAGCACCACGGGCGAAATACCGGTGTAGCTGCTCAGCGTCGCCACGGTCGCCGGGTCGGCATCCGGGAATGCGGCGAGCGCTTGTGCATACTCGTTCCGCGCGAACGGCACGACCGCGTTCTCGAATGAGGGCAGGTCTACCGGTGGCGGGTTCACCGTGGTCTTCTTGTGGTACCAGGCGTCGGCGCAGAGCGTGGGAAGCAGGCCGACAGGGCTGCCGGCCTTGCCGTAGTCCAGAATGGACGACTGCAGGGTGACCCCGTTCAGGTCGACGCCGTCTTCGTGCAGCTTGTAGGCGAGTACGCAGCTGCGGGCGGTGCCGTAGGACTCGCCGAACAGGAACTTCGGCGAGTTCCACCGGTCGTAGCGGGTCAGGTAGCGCTTGACGAACTGGGTGAGCGAGCCGGCGTCCTTGTCGACTCCCCAGAAGTCCTTGTTGACCGCCGGCGCGATCGCCGCGGAGTAGCCGGTGCCGACCGGGTTGACGAATACCAGGTCGCTGCGGTCGAGCAAGCTGTCCGGGTTCGGCTCCAGCGTATAAGGAGCCGGCGGGGTGAAGTCCGGCATGCTGGTCTTGATTCGCATCGGGGCAAAAGAGCCGAGCAGTACGTAGACCGACGATGAACCGGGGCCGCCATTGTAGAAGAACGTGACCGGTCGGTCCGTTTTCTCCGGATTGTCCGCGGTAAAGGCAACGTAAAACATCTTCGCGGCCGGTTTCGAGCTACTCGGGTCCACCGTCACCAGGTGGCCGGCGACGGCGGTATAGGGCACTTCCTTCCCGCCCAGGGTGATCGTGTGGTGGGTGGTCGCGGCGTTCTCGGCGGCGTCGGTAACCGAGTCACCGGGCCCATTGCCGTAGGCGACGGTGTCGGAGTAGGGCTGATCATCGGTGGGCGGTGCGGTCATGACTATGCCTCCCGGGTAAAAGAGTGCACTGACGACGGTGATTCCTCCGTGGCGCACGTACCAAGCAAGATCCGAAACGGGAACTCGCGGGCGGCCAGCCATGTTCCGCGCATTTCGGCCCCGGCACAAGGCTCCGAAGGCGGGTCTCGCTACGGAACCACGCGGGCGTGAGAAGCCGGCCCCGCGGGTTCGGCTCCGAAGGAGTTCCGGCGAAGGCCGGGCAGTGCATGTCCACAACAACCCACCCAACGCAAAGAGGCCGCTCCCAAGGCGGCCACCAGCGCGCTAGCGACGGAGGAGCCACGTATCCCGACGGCAGGCCTCCGGCCTGCCGTCGGGATACGTCAGCGCGAAACCCGCTAAAAATTCAGCGCCGCGTCCAGCACGGTGCGCGCCTCCTTGTCCCGGCCGCGCATCGCAAGCAAACCGGCTGGGGCCAGCGCAAAACCGTCATCGACCGCGACCGGGCACCCGTCCAAGTACTCACGCAGCGTCACGTCACTGCGCAGCGTGGACCGGATCGCGGCCAGCGCCGCCTGGTCCGGCTGCCGGAACACGCCGCCGGTCAGCACCACCAGCCCGATACCCGGCGAGCCGAGCGGGCCGGTTGCCCGCAGGTGCCGCCGGGCCGCGAGCACCGCGGCAAGGGCAGCCAGCCGCCGGTCCTCGGCGCGCCCGCCCGCGTCCTCCGGCAGGAAGTCGGTCTCCTCGGCCAGGCGCCGCACGGTGGGCGCCAGCAGGTCCGCCTCCACCGGGTCGACAAGCCCCTCGGCCTGCCCCTCCACCAGGATGCCCTGTGAGCTGGGCCGCATACCCAGGTCCGCCTCGGCCGTGCAACGCACCGTGTCCGTCTCGGCGCCGGGCGACGAGTCCACCGCCGAGTACACGTCGGTGGTGGAGAACCCGACGTCGACGACCAGTACCGCGCCGGCCGCCGGGCCGCGAGCCCTCGCCAACTCCAACACGCCCCGGCGCACCGCGTCCGGGGTCGGACGGCGGGCCAGCCGGCGGAACCGCGCCGTGGTGGCCGAGCCGCGGCCGCCGACCAGGTGGTGGGTGTGCAGGGCCGCGACCGCCGAACGCGCCGCGTCCGGGCTGAACCCCCCGCCGGAGCGCAGCACCTCGGCGGACACGGTGACCCGGCGCCCGGTGGCGTTGAGCAGCGCCAGCGCATCGGTACGCACCGAGCCGCGCGCCGCGAGCACGATCGGCGCCCGGACCCGGGAGCGGGCCAACCGGGCGGCGTTGCGCAGCAGGGTCTGCTCGGCGGCGGTGTCCGAGCCGTCCAGCAACAGCACCACGTCGGGGCGGCTGGCGCGAAGGGCCCGCACCCCGGAGGGCTCCAACAGCCCCGCCTGCACGTGCACCACCCGCGCGCCGGCCGAGCGGGCCACCTGGTAGCCGGCCTCGGTCGCGGTCAACCGTTCCTCGCCGACCACGGCGAGGCGCAACCCGCCGCCGGCCGAGGAACACGCCAGCAGTTCGGTGCCGGACTCCAGGGTTCGGCGCGGCGTCAGCGGCCCGTCAAGGCCGACCGCGGTCGCCGCGGCGTGTACCCCTTCGAGCAGGTCGTGCTGCGTGGTCAGGTGCTGGGCGCAGCCCGTGGGCTCCCCATCGGCGTCGATACCCAGCGCCTTGACCCAGCCGGAACCCACGTCGAGGCAGACTGTGGGACGGACCATGGCCCAGCAGGATAGTCACCGATCGCGCCGGACCCCGGATTTGCGCCACCCGGGCGCGCTCTTCGCCCATCCAAGGCCGGCCGTCCGCCGGATCTTCGTGACGGTGCCGCCTCGGGCTGGCCCAGGGTAGCCTGCCTTGGCGTGTCGCGGCTGGCCGCGACGGCGCACGGGGGACGGGGACGGACGCCGCTATCGACGCTACTGGAGAGCACATGCTCGGACTGATGCAGGATCGACCACTTGCTCTGCCGTACGTGTTCCACCGCGCGGAACAGCTGTTCGGGCACAAAGAGATCGTCACCGCCACGGCCGACGGGCAGCGGCGCGCCACGATCGCCGAATGGGCGCAGCGGGTGCGCCGCCTTGCCACCGCACTGGACCGGTTGGGCATCAGTCCCGACGGGCGGGTCGGCACGTTCGCATGGAACAGCGCCGCGCACCTGGAGCTGTACCTGGCGGCGCCGTGCACCGGTCGGGTGCTGCACACGCTGAACATCCGGTTGTTCCCCGACCAGCTCACCTACATCGCCAACCACGCCGAGGACGAGATCGTCTTCGTGGAGCGCTCGCTGCTGCCGCTGCTGTGGCCGCACACCGGCGAGATGCGGACCGTCCGCTACTACGTGGTGATCGACGACGGCGCCGACGCCGAGATCCCCGACGACCCCCGGGTGCTGGACTACGAGCAGCTGCTGGCCGAGTCGGAGCCGTTCACCGGCCGGTTCCACATCGAGGACGAGAACACCGCGGCCGCGATGTGCTACACCTCGGGCACCACCGGCAACCCGAAGGGCGTGGTCTACTCGCACCGCTCCACCGTGCTGCACTCGTTGGTCACGCTGGTCGCCGACGGGTCCGCGCTGTCCGAGCGGGACGTGGTGCTGCCGATCGTGCCGATGTTCCACGCGAACGCCTGGGGCCTGCCGTACGGCTGCCTGCTCGCCGGCTCCTCGATGGTCTTCCCCGGGCCCAACATGAACCCCAAGGCGGTCGCCTCGCTGCTGGCCGAGCACAAGGTCACCGTGACCGGCGGCGTGCCCACCATCTGGATGGGCATGCTGCCACTGCTCGACGGCTACGACCTTTCGCACCTGCGGGTCATCCTGTGCGGCGGCTCCGCCGCGCCGAAGTCGCTCTCGGAGAGCTACCGGGAGAAGCTGGGCTTCCCGCTGCTGCACGCCTGGGGCATGACCGAGACCAGTCCGGTCGCCACCATGTCCACCCCGCGCAGCCAACACGACAGCTTCTCCGAACAGCAGCGGGCAACCGTGCGGGCCCGCCAAGGCCAACCCGTGCCGCTGGTCGAGCTGCGCCTCGTCGATCCGGACACCGGCGAGGAAGCCGCCTGGGACGACGAGCAGAGCGGTGAGATCCAGGCGGCCGGCCCGTGGATCGCCAAGGAGTACTACCGGGGCGAGGGCGGTGGTTCGGCATACACCGAGGACGGCTGGCTGCGCACCGGCGACGTCGCCACCTCGGACCGCTACGGCTTCATCCGACTGGTGGACCGCACCAAGGACCTGGTCAAGTCCGGCGGCGAGTGGATCAGCTCGGTCGAGCTGGAGAACGAGATCATGGCACATCCCAAGATCGCGGAGGCCGCGGTCATCGCCATCCCGCACGAGAAGTGGGTGGAGCGGCCGATGGCCTGCGTGGTGCTCAAGCCGGGTGAGTCGCTGACCGCCGCCGAGGTCATCGAGTTCCTCCAACCGCGGGTTGCCAAGTGGTGGCTGCCGGATGCCGTCGAGTTCATCGACGAGGTTCCCAAGACGAGCGTCGGCAAATTTTCGAAGAGGACACTCCGAGACAAATTCGTCGGCTACACGGCGGACACTGACGGGTGATTCAGGTCGCTGCCGGCAAGTGGCCTAATCTATAGGGCCACCTGGCGGAGCCAAAATAGAGCCGGCCCAACGTTGACACGTTGGGCCGGCTAGTTTTTGTTATGGATGGGTTTTCAGCGGGCCGTCGCAGGGCCAGTCACAGGGACAACAGCCTCTCGAAGAATTCCCGATACCGACCGAATGCGACACGCAGGTCCTCGGTCGAGGTGTTGTCGTCGCCGATGCCCCGCTCCAGCTCCTGGCGCTGCTCGCGGAAGACCCGCTGCAGCTCCTCGAGCACGTCACCGACCAGCCCGTCGATACTGTGCACCGCGTCGCGCGGCTGGTCGACGAACTGGCCCTTGAGCTGGTCCCACCTGGCGCGGTAGTCGTCCGCGTTGCGGGTGTCGATCAGCTTTCCCGACGGGCCGAGCGGCTGCCCGGACGAGCCGTCCGCCGGCCGTGCGTTCGCCGCACCGCCCACCGGCGCACCGCCCACCGGCGCTCCAGCCTCCGGTGCTCCAGCCGCCGGCGCTCCAGCCGCCGGCGCTCCAGCCGCCGAGCCGTGGTCCGGAAGGGCGCCACTCTCGGCATGCTGGTCGACCCTCGGGCCGCCTGCGGCGTGCTCGGTGGCCGGGCGGCCGTCGGCGGCGGGCACGCCGCCAGTGCCGTAACCCGGCTCAGCGCCCGTGTAGTCGCTACCGCGTTGGTCCGTGCTGCTCATGCTTGGTTCTCCCGACGTTGGGTCTGGCTGTTGTCGTGCTGCTCACGCCCGTCCGCCTGGCGCGACTGTGCGGCGTTGCCGGCCCGATCGCCCGAGCCACCGGCGTCCTGGTCGTGCACCAGTTCGCCGATCAGCGACCGATAGTTGGTCACGGCGCCACGCAGATCCTCGGTGCTGGCCCTGCCCTGTTCGTTGGCCTGGGCGATCCGTCGAGCCTCCCGGTAGTGCTGGGTCATCGAGGGGTAGCGGACGGACAGGTCGTCAGCCCGCTGGTCGAACTTGTCCACCGGGTACCCCCGGGCGGACATCACATCCACGACCAGCCGGTCGGCCCCGCGCACCGCGCCTCCGGGGTCGTCCACGAAGTCCCGCTGCAGGTCCGACCAACGCTCGTCGAACTGCCGGCGCTGGCCCTCGTCGAGGTCACGGAGCTCCAGGTCCTTGTGGCGTTTCTCCCGCTCCCGCAGCTGGTTCTCGGCCTCCTGTTTGTTGTCGGACCCGGCGACGCTGCGCTCGTACTCCGGGCCGAACCGCTCCTTCAACTGCTCGGAGCGGCGTTTGCGCATCTGCTGCATCGCCACCATGCCGAGAACGGCCAGGACGATCACAACTATGACGATCACCAAAACGAGTGTGACGCTGTTCATAGTCCGCGTTTTCCCTTTCGATCTGCCCCATAAACTTCTACTTTCTGTGCGTCGCGCCGGTGATCAAATCACTCGCCGGGGTGGACCTGCGCCCTTTAGGGTCGGGTGAATAGACATCGGGTTCCGTGGGTACTATTCATGCTCTGTGATGCCAAAGACTGGCCGACCCAAGTCCGGGACACCCGACGCGGTGGACGTGGCTGAGGAAGCGGCACGCCAAGCCAAGTCGTCCGAGTCCAAACCCGCCAAGGGCGGGAAGGCCGCCGGCAAGGGCCGCACCCGCCGGGCCAGGTTGGTCCGGTCCCTGCCCACCGCGATCGGCATCGTGCTGCTAGCGATCCTGGTGCCCACCTTCGTCGTGCGGGTCTACGGGATTCCGTCCGGCTCCATGGAGACCACGCTGCACGGCTGCACCGGCTGCACCAACGACAAGGTGCTGGTCGACAAGATCAGCTACCGGTTCGGCGAGCCGAAGCGGGGCGACGTCCTGGTGTTCTCCCGGCCGGAGGCATGGAACAACTCCGAGCTGCAACAGACGCCCAAGCCGAAGAGCGCGATCGTGCGGGGCCTGCAGTCGGTCGCCTCGGCGGTCGGGATTCAGTCCTCCAGCGAGACAGACCTGATCAAGCGCGTGATCGCGGTGGGCGGCCAGACGGTGGCCTGCTGCGACGACCGCAATCGGCTGCTGGTGGACGGCAAACCGGTGGATGAGCCGTTCGTCTACTACGCCCCGGAGTTCGGCCCGGCCCAGCAGCAACCGTTCGGACCGGTGAAGGTGCCGGAAGGCACGCTGTGGATGATGGGTGACAGCCGCAACAACTCGGTTGACTCCCGCGCGCAGGGGGACGGACCGGTGCCGTTGGCCGACGTGGTCGGCAAAGCTCGGTGGATCGTCTACCCGTTCTCCCGGATGGGCAGCATCGGCGCCAGGACCCCGGCCGCGCAGAGCGACGGCGGTA
>DASYBQ010000272.1:0-11678 GCA_036500625.1 Pseudonocardia sp.
CCCCCCCCCCAACACTCACGGGGCGTTAGCCATTCAGCTCAGCCGATTCCTCGTCGGTGAACAGCCGGGACCGGATCAGGAACCGGACCCCTTCCGGGGCCTCCACGGAGAACCCCGAACCGCGTCCCTTCACCACATCCACCGTGAGGTGGGTGTGCTTCCAGTACCCGAACTGCGAGCCGGACATGTGGAAGCCGATCGGCGCCAACCCGTCGACGTGCAGGTCACCGAGGTGTACATCGGAGCCGCCGAGTTTGAACTCGCCGTCCGGGTAGCACATCGGCGCACTGCCGTCACAGCACCCGCCGGACTGGTGGAACATCAGCGGACCGTGGATATCGGTCAGCTTGACCAACAGCTCCGCGGCGGCCGGGGTGAGCGCGACCCGCGCGGTGCCCGACTGCGGTACCTCGGGTACCTGAGCCAGCGGGTCAGCCTCCCCCGCCGTTTCGACGGTGTCCAGCGAATCAGCCATCGGAAGAAACCCCCATCAGAAGAAACCTTGGGCATTCTGCGAGTAGCTGACCAGCAGGTTCTTCGTCTGCTGGTAGTGGTCCAGCATCATCTTGTGGTTCTCCCGGCCGACCCCGGACTGCTTGTAGCCACCGAAGGCGGCGTGCGCCGGGTAGGCGTGGTAGTTGTTGACCCACACCCGACCGGCCTGGATGTCCCGACCGGCCCGGTAGGCGATGCTGTTGTCCCTCGACCATACGCCGGCGCCGAGGCCGTAGAGCGTGTCGTTGGCGATCTTGATGCCGTCCGCGTAGTCGGAGAACCGGGCCACCGAGACGACCGGGCCGAAGATTTCCTCCTGGAAGATCCGCATCGAGTTGTTGCCCTCGAAGATCGTCGGCTGGATGTAGTAGCCGCCGGACAGCCCGCCGCCCAGATCCGCCTTCTCGCCACCGGTGAGAATCTTGGCGCCTTCCTGGCGGCCGATGTCGATGTAGGACAGGATCTTCTCGTACTGGTCGTTGGACGCCTGTGCGCCCATCATCGTCTCGGTGTCCAGCGGGTCGCCCTGCTTGATCTGGTCGGTCCGCTTGATCGCCTGTGCCAGGAAGTCGTCGTACATGCCGCCCTGGATCAGTGCCCGGGACGGGCAGGTGCAGACCTCGCCCTGGTTCAGCGCGAACATCGCGAAGCCCTCGAGGGCCTTGTCGTAGAACGCGTCCTGCGCCTGCGCGACGTCGTCGAAGAACAGGTTCGGGCTCTTGCCACCCAGCTCAAGGGTGACCGGGATCAGGTTCTCCGAGGCGTACTGCATGATCAGCCGACCGGTGGTGGTCTCACCGGTGAACGCGATCTTGCGGATCCGGCTGTTGCTGGCCAGCGGCTTGCCGGCCTCCACACCGAAACCGTTGACGATGTTCAGCACGCCAGGGGGCAGCAGGTCGGCGACGGTCTCAAGCAGCACGTGGATCGAGGCCGGGGTCTGTTCGGCGGGCTTGAGCACCACCGCGTTGCCGGCGGCCAGCGCCGGGGCGATCTTCCACATGCCCATCAGGATCGGGAAGTTCCACGGGATGATCTGCCCGACCACGCCGAGCGGCTCGTGGAAGTGATAGGCAACGGTGTCCTCGTCGATCTGCGAAAGGCTGCCCTCCTGCGCCCGGATCGCGCCGGCGAAGTAGCGCAGGTGGTCGATGGCCAGCGGGATGTCCGCGGCAAGGGTCTCCCGGCAGGCCTTGCCGTTCTCCCAGCTTTCCGCGATGGCGATCTTCTCGAGGTTCTCCTCGATCCGGTCGGCCATCTTGTTCAGGATGTTCGCGCGCTCGCCGACCGAGGTCTTGCCCCATGCCGGCGCGGCACCCTCGGCGGCATCGATGGCCGCCTCGATGTCCTCCGAGGTACCCCTGGCCACCTCGGTGAAGGTCTCGCCGGTGACCGGTGTCGGGTTCTCGAAGTACTGCCCCTTCACCGGGGCCACATAGTCGCCGCCGATGAAGTGGTCATAACGGGGCTTGAACGAAACTACGCTGTCCGACTGTCCCGGAGCCGCGTACTTGGCCATGATCATCCTTTCATGTCGCGAGCAGAGCCAACCACCTGTGACGCTAGGCACACAGGGGTTGCAGCCACGTTGCACTCGCCGACGGTGGCGTCGCGATCGCGGACCGCCACCAGGGTTGCTCCCTGCACAGCTGCCGCGCAGAATGGATGCTGACCCGGCTCGGCCGCGTAGGCCGCCGAGGAGGGACAGCAGCGGATGGGCCTACCGACGACGCGAACCACGGATCCGGTGGCCAGAGCACGCCAGCTCGCCCAGATCCGGGAGGCCGTGCTCAGTGGTGCCCCGGCACCGGGCCCGCCCCGGCCGGTGGTCTCCGAGTCGTGGACCCGGTCCCTGGCCGCCGATATCGACCCGGAACGCGGCGCCGGCCCGCCGATGGTGTTCCAGCAGTCCGAGATGGCCGACATCCGGGCGGACCACCCGCTGGCCGAGACGCTGCCGCTGCTGCGCGAGACGCTGGTCGCGATCGCCGACGAGGCGGTGCACATGATGATCGTGACCGACGCCGAGGGGCACATCCTGTGGCGCGAGGGTCGCTACGACGTGCTGCGCGGCGCGGACAAGGTCGGGCTGGTGGAGGGCACCCGCTGGTCGGAGGACTCGATCGGCACGAACGCGATGGGCACCGCGCTGGCCACCGGTCTCGCGGTGCAGATTCACTCGGCCGAACACCTGGTGCGCACCTACCACTCGTGGACCTGCGCGGCGTGCCCGGTGCACGACCCGGACACCGGGCGCGTCGTCGGCGTGGTGGATGTGACCGGCCCGGTGCGCAGCTTCCACCCGTCCACCATGGCGCTGGTCGGCGCGGCCGCGAAGCTCGCCGAGGGGCAGCTGCGGTTCCGGATGCAGGCCCGCGACGAGGCTCTGCGGGCCCGCTGCGCGCCGACGCTGGCCGCGTTGGGCGGCGGGTTCGGCGCGCTGGTCACGCCGTCCGGGCGGGTACTGGCCAGCCAGCCGCGCGATTGGCTTGCGGTGCCCCGGGTGAGTCTGCCGGCCCAGCCCGGCGCAGGGTTGACGCTGCCGGACGGGCGCGCGGCGGTGCTGGAGCCGCTGGTCGAGGGCTATCTGCTGCGCGCCGAGCAGCGGGTTCGGACAATCGCGCCGTCCAGCGCCGCCCACCTGCGGTTGCGGTTCCTCGGCCACGGACCGAGCGCCGAGCTGGGCGGGCGCCGGCTGCGGCTGACCCAGCGGCACGCCGACATGCTTACCCTGCTCGCCCTGCACCCGGCAGGGGTGAGCGCGGAGCAGCTGGCCACCGGGATTTACGGCGAGCGGGGCAACCCGGTCACCGCACGCGCCGAGGTGCACCGGTTGCGTGCGCAGCTCGGCACCACGGTGGTCCGTTCCGGGCCGTACCGGTTGGACGCCGAGCTGGCCGCGGACTGGTTGGCCGTCCGTGAGTCGCTGCGCGCCGGCCAGGTCCGCGCGGCGGCCGCCGGCTACCGGGGCGAGCTGCTGCCGAGCTCCGAGGCGCCCTCGGTGATCGACGAGCGTGAGCTGCTGGCCGCCACGCTGCGCCGGGCCGTGTTGGACTCGGGCGACGTCGAGGCGATGTGGCTGCTCGCCGAGACCGACACCGGTGCATCCGATGTCGAGCTGGCCGAGCAGCTGACCGCGACACTGCCGCGTTCCGACCCTCGGCACGCGACCATGCGGGCCCGGACCGAACGGCTCGCTCACGGGTAGCCGGTCACGCCGTGAATGGCTTCGACCGGGGAGACGTCAGGCGACCCCTCCGCCGACCCCGAAACTGGGCAATGCGGCTCCGCGGCACCATGCTTGCAATGGCAACTTGGCTCCGCGGAACTGCCCAGGTCAAGGTGACAATGAGCCGCCGGGGTCAGCATTGCGCACCACCGAGTTACTCGGTGAGCTGAAGCGGCTACTGGGCAAACCGGTACTCACCGCGGCCGCGGTCACCACCTGGCAAGCGCTGACCTGGTGTTAGTCCGCCTGCTGGCGCTGTGCGAACACCACGTCTTCGAGTCGCTTCAGCCGCGTGGTGACGTCTTCTGGAGGGTTGCCGATGGCGCGGCGCTCCTCGATCCAGTGCCGGATCAGGGCGGTGGGTTTGACCTGTTCGGACTCGGCTTGGGCACGAACCCAGTCGAGCAGATATTTGGGCAGCCTGAGCGAAGTGGTGCCCATGGGGTCGGCCTGAACCTCGGTCTCCCAGGTGCCGTTCTCCATCTCCGGGGCAGTGCCCTGAGTGTCGTAGTGATCGCGCAGTTCAAGCATCGTCTTGTTGTCCATCGGGGTCACCTCGCTTTCCGCCGGAAGGTGCGGCGCTCGTCGTCGTCCATGTCACGTGCGGTTATCACCTAGTCGCGCCCGTCGCAGGCTTCGGTGAGGACCACGAGTAGGTACCGGCGTGGATCTCGTTCTCCTCGGTCCACATCAATTCTCGCGCGACCCGAGCCTACCCCTTCGCAATGCATTGCATTGCGGTTGACCGCTTCTGTGCGGGCCGTACTGATCCCCGAGACCGCGTTGTGCACCACTGAGCTATTCCGGGGGTTGAGCACCTCGGGGCGAGCTATCGCGGGGCGTTCCGGCGGGACAGGTCGTCTGCCGCCTCGCGCACCAAGCGGAGCAACCCCGTGTCCTGGGCCAGCTCCCGGTCGAGCGCACCGAGCACCGCGGCCGCCGCGTCCGGGCCGGTGGCGAGCGGGATCAGCTCGGCCGCGCGCGCGTCGCGCACCTCCGGGCCGCGCAGGTACTCCAGCCACCCGGCCAGCACGGCGACAACGCTGTGCGCCGGCGGCCGGCCGAAGCTCCGCTCACGGCGCAGGACCGGCAGGATCCGGGCCGGTATCTTCGCCGAGCCGTCCGCCGCGATCTGTCTCAGCTGGTGGCGGATGCCGGCGGCGGCGAACCGGGCACGCAGCCGCTGCCGGTATTCGGTGAGCTGCTCGGCGGCAACGCCGGTGTGTGGGGCCGCGACGTCCCACCAGGTCTCCATCAGCGCGGACAGCTCGGGGTCGGCGACCGCCTCCGCGATCGTGCCCAACCCCCGGGCCAGTCCGCCGTAGGCCAGCAGGGTGTGTGCCCCGTTGAGCAGCCACAGCTTCCGTTGCTGGTAGGCGCGGACGTCGTCCACCACGGCCGCCCCGCCCCGCTCCCACTCGGGGCGGCCGGCGGGGAAATCGCCGGCCAGCAGCCACTCGGTGAACGGCTCGGCGACCACCGGCGCCGCGTCCTCGCGCCCGGTGAGCGCCGAGGCGGTGGCCCGGTCGGTGTCGGTGCTGGCCGGGGTGATCCGGTCGACCACCGTGTCCACGAAGGACACCGCGCCAGCCAGCCACGCCGGGAACGCCGAGTCCGGGTCGTCGGAGGCGGTGGTGTTCACCAAGCGCCGCAGCACCGCCCCGTTTTCCGGCACGTTGTCGCAGGGCACCACGGCCAGCGGCGGGCCACCGGTCCGCCACCGGTACCGCAGGCCGGCCACCAGCCGCGCCACCGCGCTGTCC
Organism: Pseudonocardia sp.; assembly: GCA_036500625.1. Lineage (GTDB taxonomy): Bacteria > Actinomycetota > Actinomycetes > Mycobacteriales > Pseudonocardiaceae > Pseudonocardia. Next base: position 5,488 of record DASYBQ010000272.1, read on the forward strand.
TCGCCGGGCCGGCCCGGCTGGTAGGCCGACTCGGTCACGGTCAGCGTGAGCACCGCGACCTCGGGGTTGGCCACGTCGGCCAGCCACTGGTCGCGGTCGGCCCCCGGGTGCGCCCGGCTGATCGACGACACGATCTGCGCGGTATCCCGTTCGCCGCGCACCAGCAGCGTGTACAGCCCGTCCTGCTCGGTCAGCGCTCGGGGCAGCGCCGCGCTGCGGAAGGTGTACGCGGCGATGCCCCACTCCGGGTCAGCCATCGTGTACCAGGCCTGGTGGGAGCGGTGGAACCCGCCCAGTCCCAGGTGCACCACCCGGACCGGGGCCGGCGGCGGCACCCTGGCGGCGGCGCGGTCCAGCCGCCGGGTCACAGCCGGAACGCCGTTCGGGGTTGGGCGTCGTGCATGTCGTGCAGCACGTCCGCCGCGTCCTGCTCGGTCAGTACGTGCTCGGCGACCAGGCTGGCCAGGTAGCCGGCGTCCACCCGGCGCGCGGTGTCGTGCCTGGCCGCGATGGAGCAGAAGCCGCGGGTGTCGTCGATGAAACCGGCGCCTCGGTAGAACCCGGCGGTCTCGCTGACCGCGTCCCGGAACCGGCGCATCGCGCGCGGGGCGTCCAGGAACCACCACGGCGCACCCAGGTACACCGAAGGGTAGAAGCCGGCCAACGGGGCCAGCTCGCGGGAGAACACCGTCTCGTCCAGGGTGAACAACACCGTCTGGAACGCCGGGTTCGTGCCGAACCGCTGCAGCATGCGGCGCAGGCTCTCGGTGAACTCGGTGCGCAGCGGGATGTCGTGCCCGGTGTCGCCGCCGAACCGCGCCCCGGTCGGGGTGTGGTGGTTGCGCAGCACGCCGGTGTGCAGGGCCAGCACCAGACCGTCCTCGGCGGACATCCGGGCCATCTCCCCGAGCAGTTGCCGCGACAGCAGCCGCTGCGCCGCCGCATCGGCCTCGCCGCGGCGCACCTGGTCGAACAGCCGGCTGGCATCCGCCGGTGCCAGGAACGCCATCCGAGGGTCGCGGGCGCTGTGGTCGGTCGCGGTGGCCCCGTTGGCCCGGAAGTGCGCCCGCCGCGCCTCCAGGGCGGCGACCAACCCGGGGTAGCTGGACGTGTCGATGTCGCTCGCGGCGCCCAGCCGCTGCAGCGCGGCCGGCCAGTCGGCGGCGGCGGCGTCGAGGTAGCGGTCCGGGCGGAAGGTGGGAATGACCCGACCGCTCCAGCTGGGGTCCTCGGCCAGTGTCCGGTGGTGGCGCAGGTCGTCCGCCGGGTCGTCGGTGGTGGCCAGCACCGCGATGCCGAACGAGGAGTACAGCGCGCGGGGGCGAAGGCCCGGCTGGGCCAGGGCGTGGCTGATCTGGTCGTACAGCTCGTCGGCTGTCTGCTCGGACGGTTGCAGCCGCACCCCCAGCACGTCGTGCAGCTCCGCCTCCAGCCAGCCGCGGGTTGCGGTGCCGAGGAAGCAGTGCCAGCGCGCGCAGAACGCCCGCCACACCTCGCGGGGCGGCGCAGCTCCTGCACCGGCCGCCGGCAGGCCGAGCTGCTCCAGCGGGACCCCGTGCGCGTGCAGCAGCCGGGTCACGTAGTGGTCCGGGGTGACCAACAGCGCCGCCGGGTCGGTGAACGGGGTGTCCCGCGCCAGCAGGCCCGCGTCGATGTGCCCGTGCGGGCAGACCAGCGCCACGTCGCGGACCTGGTCGTAGAGCCGCCGCGCGATGCCCCGCTGGCCGGGGTCGGTGGGCAGCAGTCGATCCTCGTGCGGCCGCAGTGGGGTGCGGCCACCTCGGGCGGCGCGGGCGGTCGGCGCGGCGGCGGTGCCAGTGGACATACCCGGATCGTCTGGCCGGGGCGGGTGCCTTGGCAACCCGTTGCCGGAAAGTTGCCCGTGCGCCCGCCCCCGGACAGCCAGGGACCGCCCAGATGGCGACAACCGGCAATGGGGTGGCGCACCGAGGGGCGCGACCTTAGGTTCGCGCCACAGGCGTCGGCCGGGAAGGGAGTCCGCTGTGCTCATCGACAGAACCGAGGTGATCGTCAGCAGCCCCGGCCGCAACTTCGTCACGTTGAAGATCACCACCGATGACGGGGTGGTCGGCTGGGGTGACGCCACCCTCAACGGCCGGGAGCTGGCGGTCGCGAGCTACCTGCGCGACCATGTCGCCCCGCTGCTGCCCGGCCGCGACGCACACCGCATCGAGGACACCTGGCAGTACCTCTACCGGGGCGGCTACTGGCGGCGCGGGCCGGTGGCGATGGCCGCCATCGCCTCGGTGGACACCGCGCTGTGGGACATCAAGGCAAAGGTGGCCGGGTTGCCGCTCTACCAGCTGCTCGGCGGGGCCAGCCGGGAGCGCTGCCTTGTCTACGGCCACGCCAGCGGCCAGGAGCTGCCGGAGCTGTTCGACTCGATCCGCGAGCACCTCGAGCTCGGGTTCCGGGCAATCCGGGTGCAGACCGGGGTGCCCGGCTTCGCCTCGGTCTACGGGGTGGCCTCCAGCGCGGCATCCGGTGGCGCCGGCCGCTACGACTACGAGCCGGCGCGCCGCTCGGCGCGGCCCGCCGAAGAGACCTGGGACACCCGCGCCTACCTGCGTCACGTGCCGTCGGTTTTCGAGGCGGTGCGCGGCGAGTTCGGCCCGGACCTCGCGCTGCTGCACGACGCGCACCACCGGCTCACCCCGATCCAGGCGGCGAAGCTGGGCCGGTCGCTGGAGCCGTACGACCTGTTCTGGCTGGAGGACGTCACACCGGCGGAGAACCAGCAGGCGCTGCGGCTGGTGCGCCAGCACACCACGACGCCGCTGGCCATCGGCGAGGTGTTCAACACGGTCTGGGACTACCAGACGCTGATCAGCGAGCAGCTGATCGACTACGTGCGCTCGCCGATCACCCACGGCGGCGGCATCACCGGGGTGCGCCGGATCCTGGACTACGCCGCGATGTACCAGGTGAAATCCGGGATGCACGGCCCGACCGACGTGTCGCCGGTCGGGCTGGCCGCAGCTGCGCACCTCGGCCTGGCGATACACAACTTCGGCATCCAGGAGTACATGCTGCACAGCGAGCAGACCACCGCCGTGTTCGGTTTGCCGGTGGAGTTCACCGAGGGCGGCATCCGCCCTCTGGAGGAGCCGGGGCTTGGCATGCACGTCGACGAGAACCTGGCGGCCAAGTACGAGTACGAGCCCGCCTACCTGCCCACCAACCGCCTACTCGACGGCACCGTGCACGACTGGTAGCCGAATGCTCGGGTCGCGTTTCAGCGGCCCGAGGGGGTCTCCGGTTGGGTGGGCCCAATGCCAGATGTTGCCGGTTCGGGACGCACGAAGACCGTGCCATCCACCGGTCGATCAGGGGAAAACCAGGTGATGGGGTGGGGCGGCGCGGGCCGTACCTGCTCGTTACCGGGGCCAACCGACATTCGGGGCGCGCCTCTCTCAATGGACCGGCTGGAGCGATCCACAATCATTGTGGTTGGAGACGGTAGCGCCCCCTGTGCTGAGCAACGACGCTCAACGGCACAGGTCACCTCTTTATCGAAGCAATTAGCTCGGCCGGGGCACATGGTCCCGCTTGCAGCGTCACGAGCAGCTGACAGAACGGAAGGACATCAGGTCGACGGGTTCGGCGCTCTGGTCGGCACCCAGGAAAGGTCGACCGGCGTTCCTCGGCGTGCAACCAGCGTCCGGTCGCCGAACTCCCGTGCGATCACCCGACCGCCGCCTGCCAGGACATCCGCCGGCGGCTCCTGGCCAGACTCCAGCTGTGCGCCGCGCCGGCCGAGCAGGCCCTCCAGCAGGACGTGCCCGTCGTGGCCGAGAAAACGGCCGTGGCGCGCCAGCCATTCCCCGATCTCGGCGGCACGAGGCGCCGCCACCGGCAGCAGCGATGGGGCTACCGGATGGTGCTCGGGCCACCGTCGCACCGCGTCGAAGAACGCAGCGAGACAGCAGTAGGCGTGAAAAGCAGCAAAGGTCTGCTCCAACGGCCAGGATCGCATCGCTGCGGTGGCCGCCCAACTCGGCGCGAACCTCGGCGCCGTGTACTGGTCAGGGCCGAAGATCGCCCGGGTGATCGCCAGGTCGAAGAACTTCTGGTGCGCGCCCTCGTGAATCAGCGCCTCGGCCGCTTCTACTGTCGAAATCGGGGCGGGCAGCAGAACCACCCCTGGGTACTCGCGCACCGATGCCGAGCCAAGCCTGCTGGAGCTGTCCGATTCGAGCATCGCGAACAGGGCGACATGTGCCAGCAGGTCCAGCGCGAGCCCCGGCGCAACCCCCACCGCCAACTCCACACCGTCGCGCAACCGGCGGTAACCGGAAGCGAAAGCCGGCCGGTCTGAGGTGAGCACGGTGAGCGGTCGCGCGATGGAGCCGTGGCGGCCCAGCTCGGCGCCAATCCGATCCACCGCATCGGCCAGGACGTCGGGGGCGGACACGGACCCGGCCACCCGCACGATGCACCCGGCCACCATCACGGGTTCGACGGCAAGCTCCGCAACCGGCCGGAGCGCACTCCGATCGTAAGATCTCATGCCGGAGAGCACCGCGCCGAGGCTGCCACGCGTCATCGGGTTGTCCAGCACATCGGGATCCGCGATACCGCTTCCGTGCTCCGCCAGCAGCTCGGTCGGCAGTTGGTAGACAGCTCGCCGCTGCTCGATGATCTCGCTGGCAGACCCGAACTTGGCGTGCACGCGGATAATGTCATCGAAAGCGAGGCGCATGCTCCGACTCCTCCGGACTGACGGGACGCCAGAGTAGCGTCACGCTGTGGCCGGACAGCAGCCAGGCGTTGAGGGTGAGCCGGAACGTGTCTTCGATAATCATCCACTCGCGTCGCAGCGCGAGTCGATACCACCCGGCGGCGGACGTCACCACCATGTAGGCCAGCGTCTCGGTGTCTCTCGGCAGGCCCTTGACGTCGAAAACCACATCTCGGACAAAGCAGGGGAAGGGCACAGACCAGATGAAGTGCCCTCGGTTCGTGCTGTTGTTGGAGGCCTTCAGGGTCAGGCTCTCCACCGACTCAACGACGTGATCGGGGTCGGCGAGGTCGTACAGGTCGAACTGGACGATGCGCAGGTCCCCCTGGTTCATCTCGTCCGGTAGCCGCACGAACTTCTGATACTGCCGCAGCACCACCTCCTCACCCTGCTGCGCACGGGGTGGGACGGTGTGCATCGTTCCGTGCTGGTCGAGGTAGCTGATACCGAGCTCGACCGTGGCGCGCAGGGTGCCGACGAAATCCTCCAGCTCGTCCTCGCTGTTCAACACCCACAGCTCGTAGAGCGGGTAGATCCGTTCGCTGGTCACAGCGGCGGCAATCGCCCGGTCGTGCGTACCGAACATCACCAGGAGGTGGCTGTTGCGAACGCCGGAGAACTCGTAGGTCCAGCTTGACTCGCTGCGACAGGTATCATCGTCGATGGACTGCAGCCGGAAGTAGACGTCAGCGGTCCGGCTGATCGCGGTGTCACCGCCATCCGGGTCGCGGCCGGCGCCGCCGAGCACGCCGACCAGCACGTCACGTGCGCCGGTCTCACCGTACAGCGGTGCCAGGATCGCCTGCAGTGCGGTGCGGGGCGGCAGCGAACGGATTATGGCCGGGCCGGCTATTTGGGCTAATGATTGTTGCGCCCAACCACGCAGCCGGTGGCGTAACAAATAGACCACTGGAACCATGAGTCCGAGCAGCAACAGAAGCGCCGCTATCGCCGCGATGACCGCCGCCAGGACACCCGTCACTGTGCTGCCAATCGCCGTCCCCGGCGGATATCATCTCCTCATCTGGCAACACGCGCTACCCGGGGTTTGCTCGTGGCTTACTCAAGGCTCTGTCGATGCCGCCATTCCGGCTCGAGCTCGGCCCCGCTCACCGTCGTGTCGAGCGGCTCGTCGACGATGTCCGGCAGCTCGTCGTAGAGCCGCTGCAGGTGGCCGTTCATCGCCACTCGAGCCCCACCGGGGTCGTTGTTGCGCAGGTAGCGGACGATCTTGCCGTGCTCGCGCGCCGAGCGGATGGACACCCCGGGCACCGCGAAGCTCTCATATCGCCACTCGGTGAGCTCGCCGATGATCTGGTTGTAGTTCTCCACCAGCAACGCGTTCCGACTCGCCTTCACGATCGCCTCGTGGAACGCGATGTCGGTACGCAGCATCTCCTCGCGGTCCTCGGCCTCCTGGTGCTGGGTG
>DASYBQ010000273.1:0-3245 GCA_036500625.1 Pseudonocardia sp.
CCCCTCCGGGGCCCGCCCTCAGAAATTTGGCTCCTCCGTCGCCGAGCGCGCCTGTGCTCACCCTGGCAGCGGCCTGTTCACGCTGAGCATGTGGTTACGGGCACCCACTGCCCGGCCTTCGCCGGAACTCCTCCGGAGCCACGCGGGGCCACCTCTACCACCCGCGTGATCCTGTGCGCCGTTGCCTCGGCTCATTACTCGAGGTAGTCGCGCAGGCGCTCGCAGCGCGAGGGGTGGCGCAGCTTCGACATGGTCTTCGACTCGATCTGCCGGATTCGTTCCCGGGTGACCCCGTAAATCTGGCCGATCTCCTCCAGCGTGCGGGGCTTGCCGTCGCGCAGTCCGTAGCGCAGCCGCACCACGCCGGCCTCCCGCTCGGACAGCGTGGTCAGCACCGACTCCAACTGGTCACGCAGCAGGGTCCAGGACAGCGCGTCGAAGGCCACCACGGCCTCGGTGTCCTGTACCAGGTCGCCGAGGTGGCTGTCGCCGTCCTCGCCGAGGGTCTGGTCGAGCGACACCGGCTCGCGGGCGTAACGGCGGATCTCGGCCAGCCGCTCCGGCGTCAGGTCCATCGCGGCGGCGATCTCCTCGAGGGTTGGCTCCCGCGCCAGCGAACGCAGCAGCTCGCGCCGGACCCCGACCGCGCGGTTGACCACTTCGACCAGGTGCACCGGAAGTCGGATGGTGCGTCCCTGGTCTGCCAGCGCACGGCTGATCGCCTGGCGGATCCACCAGGTGGCGTAGGTGGAGAACTTGTAGCCCTTGGCGTAGTCGAACTTCTCCACCGCGCGGATCAGCCCGAGATTGCCCTCCTGGATGAGGTCCAGGTAGGGAATCCCCCGGCCGGCGTAGCGCTTGGCCACCGACACCACCAGGCGCAGGTTCGCCTCGAGCAGGTGCGTCTTGGCGCTGGCACCTTCCCGTGCGATGGTCCGCAGGTCGCGGGTCAGCTTTCCGGTCAGCTCGCCGGGTTCGGTGCGCAGCCGCTGCTGGGCGTAGAGCCCGACCTCGATGCTCTTGGCCAGCACCACCTCTTGCTCGGCGGTCAGCAGCGCAACCTTGCCGATCTTGCTCAGGTAGGCGCGCACCGAGTCCACCGAGGTCACGGTCTCCGAGCCGTCCCGGACGCGCTGGCTCGGCGCCGCCGGCCGCCCGAGGGCTCGCTGCTCGGCGGCTGGTGCCATTCGCTGCGATCCGTTCTCGGACGCCGACGTCCGGACTCGGGCTTTCATCAAGAACGACGCAAGCAGTGGGCGCCAACGCGCGAGATGCCCTCGATGCCGCAACAGTACGCCCTCGGACCGGTTTTCCCCGACCGGTGATTTGCGGCCCGACTGGTGAACCGGCCGGTCAGAGGCCGGAGAACCAACGGTCGGTCTCCCGGGGCGGGCCGGCGGTCCGGCCCTCGACGAGCTGGGTTGGCAGCACGACCGAGCGTGGTTCGGTGCGCTCTCCCCGGTTGAGCAACAGCTCGCCCGCCATGCGGCCCTTCTCCCGCACCGGCTGGCGCACCGTGGTGAGCCCGGCCCGGACCGCCTCGGGCACCCCGTCGAACCCGGTCACGGTCAGCCGCTCCGGCACCGGCAGCCCGCGCTGCTCGGCCAGTCGCAGGGCACCCAGCGCCAGCACGTCCGAGGTACACACCACGGCGGTCAGCTCCGGATGGTCGTCGAGCAGCTGCGCGGCGGCCGAGGCGCCCTCCTCCACCGAGTGCTCGAAACGCTCCATCACCGGCACCCGGGACCAGTCCAGCCCCACCTCGGCGAAGCCGTCGCGCAGGCCGCCAAGCCGCTCGCGCTGCACCGGGAAGGCGGCGCGGCGCTGCCGGTGCACATCGGCGTAGCCGTCGAAGCGGGCGTTGCTCAGCCGCATGCACAGCACGCCGATCCGCCGGTGCCCCAGCTCGGCCAGGTGCCGGCCGAGCGCGAGCATGCCGCCCCGGTCGTCCACCCCGACCCGGTCGACGCCCGGCACGTTCATCGGCTGGTCGGCCACCACGGTGGGCAGCGGGCGCTCCAGCACGGCTTCCAGGTGCGGGTCCCGCTCCGGCACGGAGTAGACGACGAAGCCGTCCACACTGGCCTGGTGCACGGTGCTGACGTCCGGGTCGTCCCGGCTGGCAGGCATCAGCAGCAACCCCTGGCCCGCGTTCTCGCACGCCTGGGCCAGCCCCTCGAGGAAGCCGAGCGCCGCGGGGTCCCGGAAGGCGAAGGACAGCTCCTCGGTGAGCAGCAGCCCCACCGCGCGGGCCTGGCGGGTGCGCAGCGAGCGGGCCACCGGGTCAGGGCCCGGGTAGCCGAGGCGCCGCGCGGTTTCCAGCACCCTGGTGCGAAGCTGGACCGAAAGTTGGTCGGGCCGGTTGTAGGCGTTCGACACCGTGGTCCTGGACACCCCGAGTTCGGCGGCGAGCGAGGCCAGCGTGGCGGGCCGCCGGATGCGCGAACTGCGGGTCATGCTTCACCATAACGATTCAGAAGAATGACGCATAGGGACCGCTGACACCCGCCGCGCCGGTCACAGGGACGGCGCCCGCAAGCGTAATGACAACGGTTTCCATAACCAGGTACTGTCGGGAGCATGCCGACACCCCGTACCGCCGCCCTGCTGGCCGCCGCGCTGGCTCTGTGTTGCGCAGCCGGCTGCGCCCGGTCCGACTCGGTCGGTCCGGGACCTACCCCCGGCCTGGTGAACGTGGTGGCCAGCACCGATGTGTACGGCTCGGTCGCCAGCGAGGTCGGTGGCAAGCACGCGCGGGTGACCTCGATCATCCACACACCGGATGCCGACCCGCACGAGTACGAGAGCACCCCGGCCGACGCGCTTGCGGTAAGCCGGGCCGCCCTGCTGGTGATCAACGGCGGCGGCTACGACGACTTCGCGACGAAGCTGATCGGTGTGTCCGGCACCGGTTCGAGGACGCCGAACGTGATCAATGTCTCGGAGCTCTCCGGCTTGCCCAACGGGCCGGAGTTCAACGAGCACGTCTTCTACAGCCTGCCCACCATGCGCAAACTGGCCGACACGCTGGCCGCCGAGCTCGGCAAGGCCAACCCTGGCGAGGCGGCGGACTTCACCCACAACGCCGCGGCCTTCGACGCCCGCCTGGATGAGCTGAACGTGAAGGCCGGAGCGATCAAGGCGACGCACAGCGGGGCCAGGATCGCGGTCACCGAGCCGGTGCCGCTGTACCTCACCGCGCAGGCCGGCCTGGTCGACGCCACCCCGGAGCAGTTCTCCCATGC
>DASYBQ010000274.1:0-4090 GCA_036500625.1 Pseudonocardia sp.
GGAGGGCTTCGAGAAGCTCGGGGTCCGGCGCAACTACTACCGCCCCAGCGGCGCCGACGCCTTCACCATGCGCCGCCCGTCCCCGCACCACCCCTGACTCACCGCCGCCCGCCGCACACAGCGAACTGGCGCCGCACACAGCAAACTACCTGACGGCACACAGCCAGTGGTCGCCGCACACATGTCCGGACATGTGTGCGGCGCCTACTCGCTGTGTGCCGCCCGGAGTGGCGGCTGCTCGGTGCCGCCGGGAGGGTGCGGTCAGGCCTGGTGCAGGCCGGGCTGGCGGTCGGCGATGGTGAAGGTGCCTCGGGTCTGCACTGGAGCGTCGGCCCGGGACACGTAGGGCACCACCCGGAAGTCCGCCGTGATCGCGTCCGGCGTGATTCGGGTCCGCACGTAGCCGCGCCGGTTGTTGAAGAACTTGATGTGCGGGTTCTCCGCGAGCACGGCGGCGGTGTTGGACAGCTGCTCCGAGCCGTCCCCGCCGGAGGCGATCGAGGTGGCCACCAGCTCGCTGCCGACCACCGGCGAGGCCGGGTCGTCGAACCGCGCCTTCACCTCCGCCGCCCAGTGGTTGTGCACGTCCCCGGACAGCACCACCGGATTGCGCACCTTGGCCGCCACCCAGCTGTCCACCACCCGGTCCCGGCAGCCCACATAGCCGTCCCAGGCGTCCGGGTTGAACCCCTGGTTAACCCCCGGCGTGAGGTCGACCTGGGAGAACATCACCTGCTGACCGACGAGGTCCCACCGTGCGGCGGAGTGCTGGAAACCGTCGGCCAGCCACGCCTCCTGCGGCGCGCCCATCAGCGTGCGCGCCGGGTCGGTCCTCTCGGGGCAGTTGCTGTCGTAGCGGTCACCGCACGGCTGGTCGCCGCGGAACTGGCGGGTGTCGAGCATGTGGAAGGTGGCCAGCCCACCCCAGCCGATCCGCCGGTAGAGCTGCATGTTCACCCCTGCCGGGCGCGCCGAGGGGCGCAGCGGCACGTTCTCGTAGTAGGCCTGGAACGCGGCCGCGCGCCGCTGCGCGAAGCCCTGCTCGTCGGGGTGCTCCGGCACCATGTCCGCCCAGTTGTTCTCCACCTCGTGGTCGTCGAAGACCACCACCCATGGCGCGACGGCGTGCGCCGCCTGCAGGTCGGGGTCGGCGTGGTACTGGGCGTAGCGTCGCCGGTAGTCGGCCAGGGTGTGCTCGACGCCGCCGGCCAGCTGGCGGACAGACTTGTTGTCCGAGGCGTACTCGTAGCTGTAGTCGCCGAGGTGCAGCACGAGGTCCGGGTGGTCCTCGGCGAGCCGCCGGTATGCGGTGAACAGGCCATGCTCGTAGCGGGCGCAGGAGACGAAGCACATGGTCAGCGGGGTGAGCGCGGCGGCGGCCGGCGCGGTGCGGGTGCGCCCGGCGGGCGAGAGCTCAGCGCCGGCCCTGAAGCGGTAGTAGAACTCCGCGCCGGCGGGCAGCCCGGTGGGCTCGACGTGCACCGCGTAGCCCAGCTCGGGCCCGGTGCGTGCGGTACCGCGCCGCAGCACCTGGGCGAACCGCTCGTCGGCTGCCACCTCCCAGTCCACGTCCACCGGGCCGTTCGGCATTCCGCCGAGGCCGTCCTCGTGCGCCGGGTCACGCGCCAACCGGGTCCAGAGCACCATGCCGTCCGGGGCCGGGTCGCCGGAAGCCACCCCGAGGGTGAACACCGGGCCGGCGGCCGTCGGCGGCGCCTTGGCCGAGGGCCGGTTCGAGGAACAGGCCACCGCGCCACCGGCCAGTGCCACCGAGGCGATTGCGCCGCCGCGCAACAGCGCGCGACGGGACAAGGGGGAGCGGTTCATCCACTCACTCAACACCGACAACGGCAGACACCGGAACAAACAACAGGTGAACGTGCGGGTCGGCGTTGAGGCCTGGCACTCTCGTGGGTAGAGTGCCAACTGCGCGGCAGCACGGAGCCCCGGCACCCGCGACGGCGGGGCGCCGCAGCCGTCGTTCCATTACGAACGTCAGCAATAACCCCAGGGAAGGGGAGGGCATACACGTGGCGAGCGTGAACATCAAGCCGCTCGAAGACAAGATTGTCGTTCAGGCCAGTGAGGCCGAGACGACGACCGCGTCGGGCATCGTTATCCCGGACACCGCCAAGGAGAAGCCCCAGGAGGGCAAAGTCCTCGCGGTCGGCCCGGGTCGGATCGATGACAACGGCAACCGCGTCCCGTTGGACGTGAGTGTCGGGGATGTCGTCATCTACTCCAAGTACGGCGGCACCGAGGTCAAGTACAACGGCGAGGAGTACCTCATCCTCTCCGCCCGCGACGTACTCGCGGTAGTCAACTGACCTGACCAGTACGCAACGCCGCTCCGGCTCCTGGACTAGAACCGGGGTCAGCCGGGGCGGCGTTTGCCGTCTCAGTACAAAAGTAGAGAGGCAACATGCCCAAGCAGATCAAATTCGATGAGTCGGCGCGGCGTGCGCTGGAGCGCGGGGTGAACCAGCTGGCCGATGCGGTCAAGGTGACTCTGGGTCCGCGTGGCCGGCACGTCGTGCTGGACAAGAAGTTCGGCGGTCCCACCATCACCAACGACGGTGTGACCATTGCCCGCGAGATCGACCTGGAAGACCCGGCCGAGAACCTCGGCGCGCAGCTGGCCAAGGCTGTCGCCACCAAGACCAACGACGTGGCCGGAGATGGTACCACCACCGCTACCGTGCTCGCGCAGGCCATGGTGCGAGAAGGGCTGCGCAACGTCGCCGCCGGGGCCAACCCGGCCGCGCTGGGCATCGGCATCTCGGCGGCCGCCGACCGGGTCGCCGAGCTGCTCGGCGAGAAGGCCATCCCGGTCTCCGGGCGGGCGCACATCGCCCAGATCGGCACCGTCGCCTCGCGTGAGGTGGAGATCGGCGAGCTGATCAGCCAGGCGATGGACGCGGTCGGCGAGGACGGTGTGATCACGGTCGAAGAAGGCCGGGGGATGGAAACCGAGCTGGAGATCACCGAGGGTTTGCAGTTCGAGAAGGGTTACCTTTCGCCCTACTTCGTCACCGATTCCGACTCGATGGAAGCGGTGCTCGAGGAACCGTTCGTGCTGCTGCACCGCGAGAAGATCAGCGCGATCACCGACCTGCTGCCGTTGTTGGAGCAGGTGCTCGGCGAGGGCAAGCCACTGCTGATCGTGGCAGAGGACGTCGAGGGCGAGGCGTTGTCCACCCTGGTCATCAACTCGATCCGCAAGACTGTGCGCGTCTGCGCGGTCAAGGCGCCGTTCTTCGGCGACCGCCGCAAGGCGTTCCTCGACGACCTGGCCGTTTCGCTGGCCGGTCAGGTGATCAACCCGGAGATCGGGCTGAAGCTGTCCGAGGTCGGCCTCGAGGTGCTGGGTAAGGCCCGGCGCGTGGTGGTCACCAAGGACGCGACCACGCTGGTCGAGGGGGCCGGTTCGAAGGCCGACGTGGCGGCGCGGATCGGGCAACTGCGCTCGGAGATCGAGAGCTCCGACTCCGAGTGGGACCGGGAGAAGTTGCAGGAGCGGCTGGCCAAGCTGTCCGGCGGGGTTGCGGTGATCAAGGCCGGTGCGCCGACCGAGACCGCGCTCAAGGAGCGCAAGCACCGCATCGAAGACGCCGTCTCGGCCACCCGCGCGGCGGTCGAGGAGGGCATCGTGCCCGGCGGCGGCGCCGCGCTGCTGCACATCTCGGCCGAGCTGGCCGGCGGCCTCGGGCTCACCGGTGACGCCGCGACCGGGGTGGAGATCGTGCGCAAGGCGCTGCAGGCTCCGCTGCGCTGGATCGCGGCCAACGCCGGTCAGGTAGGCCCGGTGGTGGTCTCCAAGGTTGCCGAGCAGCCGTGGGGCAGCGGTTTCAACGCCGCGACGCTGCGGTACTCCAACCTGGTCGAGGAAGGCATCATCGACCCGGCAAAGGTGGCCAAGTCGGCGGTCATCAACGCCGCTTCCATCGCCCGGATACTGCTCACCACCCAGAGCACGGTGGTGGACAAGCCGGAGGAGGCGCAGCCGGCAGCCGGTGGCCACGGAGGACACGGCCACGGGCACTAGGTAGCTCCAGGCAACACCCCTTGAAGCGGCAGCTCAACACCCGAT
>DASYBQ010000275.1:0-11710 GCA_036500625.1 Pseudonocardia sp.
ATCGCCAGCCGCTCGGGGTCGAGCGCCGCCCGGACGCCGGCGGGCGGCTCTGAGGTGACGCGGTCGCGGAGGTGCACGAGCACCTCGGGGATGTCGATCTTGACCGGGCAGACCTCGTAGCAGGCGCCGCACAGGCTCGACGCGAACGGCAGCGACGCCGCCTGCTCGTCGCGACCGTCGGCCACCAGCTGCGGGGTGAGGATCGCGCCGATCGGCCCCGGGTACACCGAGCCGTAGGCCGCCCCGCCGGTGCGCTCGTACACCGGGCACACGTTCAGGCACGCCGAGCAGCGGATACAGCGCAGCGCCTGCCGCCCCACCGGGTCACCCAGCGTCGCGGTCCGCCCGTTGTCCAGCAGCACCAGGTGGAACTCGCCAGGGCCGTCGCCGGGGGTCACCCCGGACCAGGTGGAGGTGTACGGGTTCATCCGTTCCGCGGTGGACGAGCGCGGCAGCAGCTGCAGGAACACCTCCAGGTCCCGCCAGCTGGGCAGTAGCTTCTCGATGCCCATCACGGTGATCAGCGTCTGCGGCAGGGTCAGGCACATCCGGCCGTTGCCCTCGGACTCGACGACCATCACCGACCCGGTCTCGGCCACCCCGAAGTTCGCCCCGGAGATGGCCACCCGGGTGGTGAGGAACTTCTCCCGCAGGTAGCGCCGGGCGGTGTCGGCCAGCTCGCGGGGTTCGTCGGTGAGGTCGGCCGGCGCGTCGGGCATCTCGCGGCGGAAGATCTCCCGGATCTCCGCCCGGTTGCGGTGGATGGCCGGCACCAGGATGTGGCTGGGCCGGTCGCGGCCCAGCTGCACGATCAGCTCGGCGAGGTCGGTCTCGATGGCCCGCACCCCGCCGGCCGCCAGCGCCTCGTTCAGCCCGATCTCCGCGGTGGCCATGGACTTGACCTTGACCACCTCGGTCGAGCCGGTCGCCCGCACCAGCTCCAGCACGATCCGGTTGGCCTCCTCGGCGTCGCGCGCCCAGTGCACCACGCCACCGCGCCGGGTGACGGCCGCCTCGAACTGCTCCAGGTAGCTGTCCAGGTGCGCCAGCACGTCGTCTTTGATCGCTTGGCCGGCGGCGCGCAGCTGCTGCCAGTCGTCCAGCTCGCCGACCACTATGTCCCGCTTGGCCCGGATGGTGCCGGTGGCCAGGCGCAGGTTGGACCGCAGCTGCCCGTCGGCCAGCGCCGCGCGGGCCGCCACCGGGAAGGTCGGTGAGCCGAGCCAGGTCACCGGGTTGCGGGCTGCCATGGCTCCTCCTCGGTGCTGGCCAGAATCTCGGCCAGGTGTACCGGTTGCACCCCGGCGCGCAACCGGGAAAGGCCGCCGCCGATGTGCATCAGGCAGGAGTTGTCGCCCGCGGTGAGCACGTCGGCGCCGGTGCTGGCGACCGCGTGCATCTTGTCGGACAGCATCGCGGTGGAGGTGTCGGCGTTCTTCACCGCGAAGGTGCCGCCGAACCCGCAGCAGGACTGTGCCTGCGGCAGCTCGTACAGCTGCAGTCCGCGCACCGCGCGCAGCAGCCGCGTCGGCCGGTCGCCAACGCCGAGGGCTCGCAGCGAGTGGCAGGTGGGGTGGTAGGTGACGCGGTGCGGGAAATGCGCCCCGACGTCCAGCACGCCGAGCAGGTCCACCAGGAACTCGGACAGCTCATACGTCGGAGGAATGTCGGCCCCTGCCAGCAGGCTCGGGTAGTACTCACGCACCATGGCCGCGCAGGAACCGGACGGGGCGACCACCGCGTCGTACCCGGCGAACACCCGCCGGTAGCGCCGCGCCAGTTCGCCGGCCTGTGCCGGGTAGCCGGTGTTGTAGTGCATCTGCCCGCAACAAGTCTGCTCGAACGGAAACTCGACCACACAGCCCAGCCGCTCCAGCAGCCGAACCACCGCGCGGCCGGTCGCCGGGTAGAAGGTGTCGGTCAGGCAGGTCACAAACAGGGCCACCCGCATCGGGCCACCTCCCGTCCCGGATCGGGGGCGATCAGACATACTGAAACATCCGATGTATGGGGGTCAGTCATGGCGGTCACGGACGAGGCCATCCTCAAGATCAAGGGGATGATCGTGGGTGGCGAGCTCGGGCCCGGTGACCGGCTGCCGAACGAGGCCGACCTGTCCGCGCGGCTGGGCGTGTCCCGCGGCTCGCTGCGCGAGGCGGTCAAGGCGCTGTCGCTGGTGCACATCCTGGATGTGCGCCGGGGTGATGGCACGTATGTCAGCAGTCTGCGCTCCGGGCAGCTGCTCGACGCGCTGAGCTTCCTGGTCGACTTCCACCAGGACGACTCGGTGCTGCGGTTCTTCGAGGTCCGGCGCCTGCTGGAACCGGCGGCGGCCGCCCTGGCCGCGATCCGGATCAGCGACGCGGAGCTGGACCGGTTGGATCGGCTGCTCGGCGAGGTGGGCCCGGGCACCTCGGTCGAGGAGTTGGTTGCCAACGACACCCAGTTCCACCGGGGCATCGCCCTCGCGGTGGGCAACGACGTGCTGTGCTCGCTGCTGGACGGGCTGACCGGCGCCACGCAGCGGGCCAGGATCTGGCGCGGCATGACTGAGGAAGGCGCACTGGAGCGGACCCTGGCCGAGCACAGGGCGATCCACCGGGCGTTGCTCGAGCGAGACCCTGAGCAGGCACGATCATGCATGACGGTGCACATCGCCGGGGTGGAGCGCTGGCTGCGCCAGGTCCCGTGACTCGCGGTCACAGGTGGTAGACGCGGGAGGCGGTGTTGCTGAACACCGAGGCCGTCTCGGCCGGTGAAAGCCCGGCGAGCAGGGTGCGCGCGGTGTCCAGCACGCCGGCGTAGTCGGCGGCCAGCGTGCACACCGGCCAGTCGGAGCCGAACATCAGCCGGCCGGGGCCGAACCACTCGAGCAGCCGGGCCGTGTACGGCGCCAGGTCGGCGACCGTCCAGCTGCCGCTCGGCGCCTCGGTGACCAGCCCGGACAGCTTGCAGGTCACGTTGTCCAGCCCGGCCAGCTCGGCCAGCCGGCTCGCCCACGGTTCGACCTCGCGCTGCGCGATGGCCGGCTTGGCGGCGTGGTCGACGACGAAGCTGACCTGTGGCCGGGCCCGGGCCACCCGCAGCGCGCTGGGCAGCTCCCGGGACCGCACCAACAGATCGAAGCAGAGCCCGCGTTCGGCGAGCGCGCCAAGGCCACGCAGCACGCACGGCTGGTCGAGCCAGTCGGGGTCCGGTTCGTCGTGTACCTGGTGGCGGATGCCGACCAACCGGTCGCCACCGGGGCCGGCCCGCAGCCGGTCCAGGGTGTCGCCCACATCGGGGGACCGAAGGTCCGCCCAGCCCACCACTCCGGCGATCAGCCCGTCGCTGCCGGCCGAGGTGACGAGGAACTCCTCGGTCTCGGCGAGCTCGGCGACGGTCTGCACCAGCACGGTGCGGGACACCCCGGCCGATGAGGTCTCGCGGCGCAGGTCGTCCACGGTCTCGGGTCGGCGCAGCACGGCCGCCGACCCGGTCATCCACGGATAGTCCCGCCCGGTCGGGTCCCACAGGTGGTGGTGGGCGTCGACAACCTCACTCACTCTGGTGCGCCCTCCGGTATCGGCGCGTCGGCGCGCAGCAGGCCCGCCTCGCGCAGGTCGGCCCACAGCGCCTCGGGAAGCGCGGTGTCGAACAGCGCGGTGTTGCGGTTGACCTGGTCGGCGTCGCGGCAGCCGACCGCGACGCTGACCACGGCGGGATGGGCCAGCGGGAAGTTCAGCGCGACGGACGGCAGCGTGACGCCGTGCCGCTCGCACACACCGGCGATCCGGTTGGCGCGTTCGACCAGCTCGGGCGGGGCGTCGGCGTAGTTGTACTTGGCGCCGGCCGGGGGGCGGTCGCGAGCGAGCAGCCCGGAGTTGAACACACCCACCGCAACCACCGCAACGCCGCGCTCCTGGCAGGCGGGCAGCAGGTCGTCCAACGCGTCCTGCTCGCCGAGGGTGTATCGGCCGGCCAGCATGATCAGGTCCATGTCGGTGTGCTTCACGAAGGCGGTGAGCATCTGGCTCTGGTTCATCCCGGCGCCGATCGCGCCGATCACGCCTTGGTCGCGCAGCTCGGCGAGTGCCGGGTAGCCGTGCTCCAGCGCCTGCCGCCAGTGGTCGTCCGGATCGTGCAGGTAGACGATGTCCACCCGGTCCAGCCCGAGCCGCTGCAAGCTCGCGTCGATGCAGCGCCGCACGCCGTCGCGGCTGAAGTCCCACACCCGCCGCAGGTCCGCCGGCACGTCGAAGACGCTGTCCCGGCGGTCCGCGCCGGCCGGGTCCGCCACCAATAGCCGGCCGACCTTGGTGGACACGGTGAACTCAGCCCTCGGCCGTTCGCGCAGCGCCTCGCCGAGTCGCCGTTCGGACAACCCGAGCCCGTAGTGCGGCGCGGTGTCGAAGTAGCGCATCCCGCCGTCCCACGCCGCGTCCAGCGCGGCTCGCGCGTCCGCGTCGCTAGTCGCGCGGTACAGGTTGCCGATCGGCGCGGCGCCGAAGGACAACGCGCTCACCTCGACGCCGCTGGGACCGATCTTGTTGAGCTTCACGGCAGCTCCCACACCAACTCGAGCCGGGTGTGCAGGGCTATCCGCTCCATGACCGTCTCCCTCGATCCTGTGACGTCGTTGCCGTGCCGCCGATGGTCATTGCGCCGGCCCAGGCGCTGCCGTCCGGGTAGCGGTACGCGGCGATCGACTCGGGGTACATCGCCGCGCTGAACCCGGGCATGGTCGGTGTGACGTAGTGCCCGTCGCGGACCACCGCCGGGTCCACGAAGTGCTCGTGCAGATGGTCCACGTACTCGATCACCCGGTCGTCGATGACGCCGGACACCGCGACGTAGTCGAACATCGACAGGTGGCGTACCAGTTCACACAGGCCGACACCGCCGGCGTGCGGGCACACCGGCACGCCGAACTTCGCGGCGAGCAGCAGGATCGCCACGTTCTCGTTCACCCCGCCGACCCGGGCCGCGTCGATCTGCAGCACGGACAGCGCCCGCGCCTGCAGCAGCTGCTTGAACACGATCCGGTTCTGCACGTGCTCCCCGGTCGCCACCTTGATCGGTGCGATCGCGCGGGCGATCGCGGCGTGCCCCAGCACGTCGTCGGGGCTGGTCGGTTCCTCGATCCACCACGGGTCGAACGGGGCCAGCTCGCGCATCCAGCGCACCGCGTCGTCGACGTCCCAGCGCTGGTTCGCGTCGATCGCGATCCGGACGTCCGGGCCGCACACCTCGCGGGCCAGCCGCAGCCGCCGCACGTCGTCGGCCAGGTCGGCGCCTACCTTGAGCTTGATCTGGGTGTAACCGGCGGCCAGCGCCTCGCGGCACAGCCGGGTGAGCTTGGCGTCGTCGTAGCCCAGCCAGCCCGGGGTCGTGGTGTATGCCGGGTAGCCCCGCCGCAGCAGCCGCGCGGCCCGCTCGGCGCGGCCCGGCTCGGCGGCGCGCAGGATGTGCAGTGCCTCGGCTGGGGTGAGTGCGTCGGTGAGGTAGCGGAAGTCCAGCAGGTCGACCAGCTGCTCGGGGGAGGACTCGGCGAGCAGCCGCCACAGCGGCTTGCCCTCCCGCTTGGCCTTGAGGTCCCACATGGCGTTGACCACCGCGGCGATGGCCATGTGCATGATGCCCTTCTCCGGGCCGAGCCAGCGCAGTTGCGAGTCGTGCACCAGCCGTTTCGCGAAGCCGCCCATGTCGGCCAGCTCGGCGGGAAGCGACAGGCCGACCACCATCGGCGCCAGCGCCTCGATGGCGGCTCGCTGCACCTCGTTGCCGCGCCCGATGGTGAACGCGAAACCGTGCCCTTCGAGGCCGTCCTCGGAGTCGGTGCCCAGTACCAGGTAGGCGGCCGAGTAGTCCGGGTCCGGGTTCATCGCGTCCGACCCGTCGAGCGTCCGCGAGGTCGGGAACCGGATGTCGTGGGTGGTCAGCCCGGTGACTACCTCGTCGGGCACAGCTGCTCCGCGCGCGCCTTGCCGACGGTCTGCCGCTGCCGGCCCAGCCCGTCGATCTCCAGTTCGAGCACGTCGCCTGGCTTGAGGTACGGCTGGCCGGGCAGGCCCATCGCGACGCCCGCGGGGGTGCCGGTGTTCACCACGTCGCCCGGTTCCAGCACCATGAACTGACTCAGGTACCACAGCACGTAGTGCACCGGGAAGATCATGTTCTTGGTGTTGCCGTCCTGGCGGAGCTGACCGTTGACCCACAGCCGCAACCCGAGATTCTGTGGGTCGGGCACCTCGTCGGCGGTCAGCAGCACCGGGCCGAACGGGTTGAACGTCTCGCAGGACTTGCCTTTGTCCCACTGCCCGCCGCGCTCGAGCTGGAACTCCCGCTCGGAGACGTCGTTGGAGATCGCATAGCCGGCGATCACATCCTCCGCCGCCTTGGGTGACTCCAGGTAGCGGGCGGTGCGCCCGATCACCACGGCGAGCTCGACCTCCAAGTCGGTCTTGCGGCTGCCGAGGGGGATCAGCACCTCGTCGTACGGGCCGACCACGGTGTTGGCGGCCTTCATGAACACCACCGGCTCGGCCGGCGGCTCGGTGTCGATCTCCGCCGCGTGGTCGCGGTAGTTCAGCCCGATGCAGACGATCTTCCCCGGGCGCGCGATCGGCGGCCCGATGCGCGGCCCCTCGGGGTCGAGCTGGGCAAGGCTGCCCGACTCGACCGCCTCGGCCGCCCTGGCTACCCCGCCGTCGGCGAAGAAGCCCCGATCGAAGTCGGCCGTCACGCTGGACAGGTCGACCAACCGACCGTCCTCGGTCCGCCCGGCCGGCCGTTCAGCGCCGGCCGGCCCCACCCGCAGTAGCTGCATTGCACCTCCGCTCCGAGATTCCGGTGATGTACCGGTGTAGCGGGAAGTCTGGCAGACATCCGATGACCTGGCCAGATTATCCGCCTAGATGCGGTACTGATGAGAAATCTGGGTTTAATGACCCGATGTCTTCGAATGAAAATCTGCCGGTGCGGGCAAGGTCCGGCAGTCATCGCCGACGTGAACGCGGTACCTCATGTCCGGGCCGCCGCTCAGGGCGCGGAGCGGCACCGGGGCCAGGAACAGCTGGGCGAGTGCGGGTGTTGGTCCAGACAGCCAGTGCTGTGGCGATGTTGCTGCCACGGAAGGTAAAAAGCATACTTTCTCTATGGAAGGCATTGGATGAGCGACGCCGAGGACTCGCCGCGTGGCTCGGTCCGACTGGCCGATGCCCCGGCTCAGTCCACCCGGCACACCGCGGCTGATCCGCCATCCGAGCGGTCCTCGGCCGCGCCGGCCCAGCAGTCGTTCCAGACGGCGCACTGGGGCGTGCCGCTCGCCGTCGTGGTCGTCGGCATGTTCATGTCCGTGCTGGACACCAGCATCGTCAACGTCGCGGTGCCCACCATGCAGGGCCAGTTCAGCGCCTCCCCTGACGACATCCAGTGGGTCGCCACGGCCTACACGCTGTGCCTCGGTGTGGTCGTGCCGACCAGCGCCTGGCTGGGGGAGCGGCTGGGGCTGCGCCGCACCTATCTGTTTGCCCTGTTGCTGTTCTCGTTGTTCTCCGCGATGTGCGGCACGGCCGGCGACCTGAACACCATGGTGATCTACCGGATATTGCAGGCCATACCCGGTGGTGTGATCCCGGTCACCTGTCTGACGATTCTCTACCGCTTGGTGCCACCCGCAAAACTCGGCGCGGCCATGGGTCTGTTCGGCCTGGGGGTGGTGTTCGCCCCCGGTGTCGGGCCGACCTTGGGCGGCTACCTGGTCGACTACGT
The DNA here is from genome assembly GCA_036500625.1 of Pseudonocardia sp. Classification (GTDB taxonomy): domain Bacteria; phylum Actinomycetota; class Actinomycetes; order Mycobacteriales; family Pseudonocardiaceae; genus Pseudonocardia. The sequence continues at coordinate 7,753 of DASYBQ010000275.1, forward strand.
GGACTGGCGGCTGATCTTCTACATCAACGTGCCGATCGGCATCGTCGGCGCGATCGCGGCGATGGCCGTGCTGCCCAAGTTCCCGCCGACCCCTGGCCGCAAGTTCGATGTGCCCGGCTTCGTGTGCATCGCGACCGCGTGTTTCGCGCTGCTGCTCGCGGTGTCCGAGGGCCAGCAGTGGGGCTGGACGGGTTACCGGGTGTTGTTGCTGTTCGCCGGCGGCATCGACCTGTTGGCGCTGTTCGTGGTGATCGAGCTGCGGGTCAAGGAGCCGCTGCTGAACCTGCGGGTCTTCCGGTACTGGCCATTCGTCAACTCGCTGCTGCTGATGGGCATCGTCTACACCGGGCTGTTCGCCTCGGTCTACCTCATGCCGCTGTTCCTGCAGAATGTGCAAGGAATCACCGCGTGGCACACCGGACTGACGATCATGCCGCAGGCGCTGGTGATGGCGGCGTTGACACCGATATCCGGCAGGCTGTTCGACAGGATCGGCGCGCGCTGGCTGGTGATGGCCGGATTGACCATCAACGGTTCCGCCAGCCTGTTGATGGCGCAGATCGACGTCGATACCGGCCGGCTGGAGATCGCCCTGCGACTGATGATGTTCGGGGCCGGCCTGGCGCTCTGCTTCATGCCGATCATGACCGGGGGAATGTCCGCGCTGCCGCCGGACATCGTCAGCGCGGGCAGCGCGATCAACACCCTGGTGCAGCGGGTCACCGCCGCGATCGGGCTCGCCGCGATCACCGCGCTGACCACGATCGAGCAGGCCCAACTCCTGGTCAACCGCAGCGGCCTGATACACGCCTCCGGCGCGGACGTCGACCCTCGGATTACCCAGATGCAGAGCAGCGGCCCCGGCGGGCTGCTGCCGCTGTTCAACGAGCTGTCGCACCGGGTGACCACACAGAGCTACAGCAACGCCTTCATGCTCGTCGGCATCTGTGTCCTCGCGGCCGTCCCACTGGCCTACTTCCTACCCAAGAAGCGCCCGTCCGGAGGCGGCGCCAGCGCACCGGTCGAGATGTAGTGCCACCCTGGTCCGCCGCCGGTTGTCCGGCCGCTGGTCGTTCGGGAGCGGTTCCACCCAGGTGCGGTAATTTCGCCGCCAGACGCGAGCGTCGCCGCACCGCGTTTCCCCGAGTCGCCGCGCAGACCGCAAGCGGTAGCTTTACCGATCCTTGCGTGTCTTTTTGAGGTTGCTGGCCCAGTGCTCGTCCTGCAGTCGCTCGTTCTCGTCGATTCTCCTGCTGACGTGGCGCAGCCCGGGAACCGACCCGACCATGTCGTTGAGGTCCCTGTTGGTGTCGAGCAGGTCGTGGATATCCGGGCCCACGTTGCGCAGGCTTTCCACGATCGGCAGGACGTCGCTTTCTACTTTGTCGACCATCTCGGGAAGCGAGTCGAGCAGCCGCACCACCGCGTCCACCCTGCCGGGCTCGGCGATTTCGGCGATCCGCCGCAGGCTGGGTTCCAGCGCCTGCAGCGTCGACTCGAACTCCTGCGCCCGCGCCATGGTTTGCTCCAACTGGCCGACCAAGGTGATTATCCTCGGCAGGAGGCCGATCATGTCGCCGAGCGCCGAACAACCCTGCTCGACCATTCGCGCCATCTCGGCGGGTCGTGGTATTCCGAAGTCCATCGTGAAACTCCCTGGGCCCGCGCCGCGAGCGAGCAAGTCGAATCTGCTGGGCGGTCCTCGTGGTGCAAGCTTTCGTGGGTCGCTTTCCGGCGCCGAGGATGTCGAGTGACCGGCCGAGACTACACCGGGTAAGCCGCGCCAGACTTCACACGGTAGCCCAGAAAATCAGATCAGCGGACGGTCGCCACCATCGAGCCGACTCCTGGTTCCAGGAATGGTCGATTTCCTGAGTCCCATTTTGACTTCGATGTCAGGATTTCGACGCAGGTGCGCGGGTCAGGCCGAGTCGGTCATAGCCTCGGATGATGTTGTCGAGGCCCTCGACGACGACGCCGTCACCATGCAGACCTCCGGGACCGAACCCCGGCCCAAGGGGCAAGCGCCCGTGTACAAGATTCCAGCGAACGATGGGACTTCCGCTCAACCAGTGATCGGTCCCGCTCAGCGGCCCGCACCCATGGGCCGAATGCAGAGTCAGTACTCTCGTCGCATCAGAAGGCTGCCCGCCAGGGACGGCCTGAGAATCAGGGGGGTTCGACTATGAGTGAGTACGAGGTCAGCGGGACGGTCAACACGGATGGCTCGTGGACCCAACATTCTGTGGTGCGTGAGACACACTCCGGCGGATCGATCGACTTCGAGCCCGAGGTGAAGGCGGGCAGCAGCTTCTGTATGCGGCTGCGCAACGCGCTCAACGGAGAAATCTTCAGCGATGAGGTGTGCTGGTCTACCGACGAGTACGAGTGCAAGACCCTGGCAACGGACGTGATCGCGGGGACCCGGTTCACCATCGACGCCCGTGGCACGGACGAACAGACCCGATTCTCTGGGAAGCTTTTCACCGCATAGCGGCTGTCCGCCCCGCCGAACTGGTTTAGCTGCTCCGTTCGAGCGACTCTTCAGCATAGTGACCACACTATCGAGTGAGCGGCGCGGTGCGAGACGACCGCGGTCGCCGCAATACATTATCACGATACAGCAGCTAAAGAGTGCACTATTGTGGCGCGAGTGATTATGGGTATGATTGTTTCTCGGTGAGAGTGGACGTTCCACCGGAAAGCTATTCGAGACTTGCTTCCCGGGTCCGCATTCGCCCGAATTCTTGGTCGGCGCTGCGGGTCAAACGGGTCTCACCGCAAAGTCGATTTGTTTCCGACGCTTATGGCACCGGCGCCATACATCCGGCATGGCTGACACCCGCGCGCCCAGGTGCAGGCCCGGACCAGCAGAACGACGGGCTGCGAAAGGCGACGGGTTGCGAAAGGCCATGAGGCGACCACACATGAGAGGACTCCACCATGACTGACCAGGCCATTCCCGACGGGACGTATAGGATAATGGGGCCCGGCGGACAGCTCACCATGGACAGCAGTTTCCCTGGCGTGGCGGTGTTGCAGCCCGAGGATGGCCCGACCCAGCAGTGGGACGTAGCATTCGACTCGGGCACCTACACGCTGCGCAGCGTCGCGTCCAGCAGTTTCCTGGGAACGGACGGCGATCCCGATGAGACGTCGATGATGGTCAAGGGCACGTCCCAGTCGTTCGCCTGGAAGCTGTCGACCGGCTATGACAACGATGAGAACACCTACGTGCTGACCTCCGCTGCCTCCAGCAACGGTCTGGTGCTGGCGATGAGCCTCCTGCGAATCTTCCCGCCACTGGTTGCCATCACACAGCCCGGCCAGTTCGGGCGCATCCCCGAGTGGGAGTTCAGGCCGGTGTGAGTTGGCGAGGCTTCGGATGAGCCATCGGACGGTCCCGTCAATCCTGCAGGCAAAGGAGGCGTCGTGAACGGCAGTGAAGGGTTCGTCGACCCACCGGAGAACGCCCCGGCGGGTGATGCCTTCTACACCCCGCCTGTTCCACTGCCTGAGGGCCACGTTGGTGACTCGATTTACCAGCGGAAACTGGATGATCCCGTCGTGGCACTGGCGCAGGGCCGCAACTGGTTGGTCTTGTACCGGTCCGAGGATGCGCGGGACAATCCCATTGCGGTCTCCGGGATCATCGCCCTGCCGAAGGAACCTCCCCAGGCCGGTGGATACCCCTTGATCACGTGGGCGCACGGCACCGTGGGCGTCGCCCATGAATGCGCGCCGTCTCGTGATCATGACCGTGCCGGGGCTCATCCGATGAACCGCTACCCGCACACCTTGCTCAACCATTTCCTGGACCAGGGCTGGGCGGTCGCGATGACCGACTATGAAGGCCTGGGAGTCACCGACCGTACACACCCCTACATGTTGGGTGCCTCGGAGGCGCGTGGCGTGCTGGACATCGTGCACACCGCGCGTCGGCTGTTTCCCGGCCAGA
>DASYBQ010000276.1:0-2537 GCA_036500625.1 Pseudonocardia sp.
GCCGTTGAACAGGAGCCGGCGCCGGCCGATCCGGTCGCCAAGGGGTACTCGACACCCACTCGCCGTGACCGCGGTCACACGATAAGAATGTCGAGGGGCTGCCGAGCGGCTCCGTCCTGCTCGCGAACGGTGCTCACCACGCGGCACCCGGAGTCCCGAGGAGGACACGTGAAGTACTTGCTGATCATCCAGATGAACCCCGCGACCTGGGAGTCGCTGTCCGAGGCGGAACGAAACGAGATCGCTGAGGGTCAGAACGCGTTCATGGCAACCATTACCGCGTCCGGGGAGATGGTCGGCACGCACGCCCTGGCCGATCCGTCACAGAGTGCGGTGGTTCGAGGCCGGCCCGGGGCGTCGACGGTGACCGACGGCCCCTTCGCGGAGACCAAGGAGTACATGGGTGGCTTCTACGTCGTCGACTGCGAGAGCCCCGAGCGGGCCTACGAGCTCGCCGCGCGGATCCCGGGTACCGACAGGCTCCCGGTCGAGGTCCGTCCAGTGATCTTCACCGCGGGCTACGGCCTGGCCGATCCACAGACTCCGTGACCGATGACCCGGGCCACCTCGAGGACCTGCTGCGCCGCGGCGCGCCGCAGGTCCTCGGTGTGCTGGTCCGCTGGCACGGCCGGTTCGACCTGTGCGAGGACGCCGTCCAGGAAGCGCTGCTCACCGCCGCGGCCCGGTGGCCCTCCGGCGGTGTCCCGGACGAGCCGGTCGCCTGGCTGATCACCGTCGCCGGCCGCAAGCTCACAGATCTCTGGCGTAGCGAGCACGCCCGACGTCAGCGGGAGCAGGCAGTCGCCGCCGGCGACATCGCGGCGCAGCGGCATGCACCGCCCGCCGACGCCGGCCTCCTGGGCACTCCGACCGAAGCGCTGCTCGACGACACGCTCGAGCTGCTGCTGTGCGCCCATCCCGCGCTGTCCGAGCCGAGCCAGATCGCACTGACCCTGCGCGCGGTCGGCGGGCTGAACACCGCCGAGATCGCGCGGGCGTTCCTGGTCCCCGAGCCGACGATGGCCCAACGCATCAGCCGCGCCAAGGCGACCATCACCGCCGAGGGCGCGACGTTCACGGCACCGGACCACCATCAGGTCGAGCGTCTCGCCGCAGCCCTGCACGTGCTGTACCTGATCTTCAACGAGGGCTACACGGCCAGCGCGGGGCAGACCCTCACCCGCGTCGACCTGACCGCCGAAGCGATCCGCCTGACCCGGCAACTACACCGGCTGCTCCCCGACGACGGTGAGACCGCCGGACTGCTCGCCCTGATGCTGCTCACCGACGCCCGCCGGGACGCGCGCACAAGCCCGGACGGGCGCCTGGTGCCGCTGGCCGAGCAGGACCGTCGCCGCTGGCACCACGACACCGTCCACGAGGCGAGGCACCTGCTCGCGCACACCCTGGCCACCGCCGTGCTGGGTCCCTATCAGCTCCAGGCCGCCATCGCCGCCGTGCACGCCGAAGCCGCCACCGACACCGACACCGACTGGCGCCAGATCGCGATCCTCTACCGGATACTCGAACGCCTCCTGGCGGACAACCCGATGGTCACCCTCAACCGCGCGGTCGCCGTCGGCATGGCCAACGGCCCCCGCGCCGGCCTCGAGGTCCTCGACACAGTCGCCGCCGACCCTCGCCTGCGCCGCCACCACCGGCCGGACGCCGTCCGGGCCCACCTGCTCGAACAGCTCGGCGACCACACCGGGGCACGCGAACACTACCGCCGCGCCGCCCGCGCAACCCTCAACCAGCCCGAGAAGCGCTACCTCGAGGAGCGTGCCGTACGCACGACCCCGTCGTCCGCCGCGGCCACACCACCGGACAGGGACGTCACGCAGCTCTGAGCCAGTGCCCATGCTCCGAGCGGCAGCCGTCCGAAACCGAGGGATGACGAGACGCATCGGCAAGATCGGCGAGAATGGATCCGACAGTCCGATCCCACGAAGCCCAGCTCGTGCACGGCACGGCACGGCTCACGGACCGCGCCCACCGGGTTGGCCAGGTCGATCGAGGCCAGTCCGGCGAACCGGTCCGGGTACGCCGAGGTGAACTTCGCCACGTCGTCGTTGCTGATCACCCAGCCACCGGGCCGGTGCCAGGCGGACAGCAGCAGTACGTCCACCCCCACCGCGTCCATCTCGGCCACCAGCTCATCTGGGCCGATCGGTCGGCTCATCCGGCTGCTCGCGCCGGACTTCTCGGCCAGCCGGGCCACTTCGGGCATCGCCAGCCGGTCCGGCGGACCAGGGAACACCGGCTGTGCCCAGACGTCCACGATCATGTGCCCACCCTGCCCGCTGGCCGGCCACCGGCGCTACTCATCCCACTCGCGACTCGGTGGACCTGGCACCCGCCAGGTCCACCGAGAGGTGCCGGACGGGTGGGATCAGAGGTGGTCGACGGTGATGCGGTCCTTCTCCTCCAGCGGGACCACACCCAGCGGAGCGGCCGGGTCGACCCGGTAGGTCAACACCCGCTTGTAGCTCTGCTTCTTCTGCATCCCGCTCTTACGCCACGCCGCGGTCAACCCC
>DASYBQ010000277.1:0-12611 GCA_036500625.1 Pseudonocardia sp.
GCATCATGCGCGGCGTGGACGAGAGATGCGCGGCGTGAGCGGGGAACCAGGGCCGAAGCGGCGTCGCCCACAAGCTCTGACGCCGCGCGCGCTCCGCCCGCCATCGAGGTGAGGGCGTTCCTCGGGTTGGGGAGCGTCTACCCTGGGGCCGCGTGAGTGTGGAATCTGTCTTTCCGGCGCTGGAACTGTTGCTACCTCGGGTAACCAAACCCGTGCAGTACATCGGTGGTGAGCTGAACAGCACTGTCAAGGACTGGGACGGCGCCGCCGTGCACTGGGCGCTGATGTACCCGGACGCCTACGAGGTCGGCCTGCCCAACCAGGGCGTCATGATCCTGTACGAACTGCTCAACGAGCAGCCCGACGCGCTTGCCGAGCGCTGCTACGCGGTCTGGCCGGACCTCGAGGCGCTGATGCGCGAGCACCACGTGCCGCACTTCACCGTGGACAGCCACCGGCCGCTCGGTGCGTTCGAGGTGATCGGGGTCAGCTTCTCCACCGAGCTGGGCTACACGAACCTGCTCACCGCGCTGGACCTGGCCGGCATCCCGCTGCGCGCCGCCGATCGGACCGACGAGCACCCGCTGGTGGTGGCGGGCGGGCACGCCGCCTTCAACCCGGAGCCGATCGCGGACTTCATCGACGCCGCCGTGCTGGGCGACGGCGAGCAGGCAGTGCTGGACATCACCGAGGTGCTCCGCGCCGGCACACAGCGCAAGGCCGGCCGTGTCGAGGTACTGCGCCGGCTGGCCGGGACCGAGGGCGTCTACGTGCCGAGCCTCTACGACGTGCGCTACCGCGAGGACGGCGGCATCGCCGCGATCTCCCCGAACGACCCAAGGGCACCCAAGCGGGTCACCAAGCGAACCACCACCGACCTCGATGAGTGGCCCTACCCCAAGCAGCCGCTGGTGCCGCTGGCCGAGACCGTGCACGAGCGGATGAGCGTGGAAATCTTCCGTGGCTGCACCAGGGGCTGCCGGTTCTGCCAGGCCGGCATGATCACCCGCCCGGTGCGGGAGCGCTCGCTCGCCGGCATCGGCGAGATGGTCGACAAAGGGCTGAAGGCCAGCGGTTTCACCGAGGTCGGCCTGCTGTCGCTTTCCAGCGCGGACCACTCGGAGATCGCCGAGATAACAAAGGGGCTGGCCGACCGCTACGAGGGCAGCAACACCACGCTGAGCCTGCCCTCCACCCGGGTGGATGCGTTCAACATCGACCTGGCCAACGAGATCTCCCGCAACGGCCGCCGGTCCGGCCTGACGTTCGCCCCCGAGGGGGGATCCGAGCGGATCCGGCGCGTGATCAACAAGATGGTCTCCGAGGAGGACCTGATCCGCACGGTCAGCGCGGCGTTCGCGCAGGGCTGGCGGCAGGTGAAGCTGTACTTCATGTGCGGGCTGCCCACCGAGACCGACTCCGACGTGCTGGAGATCGCCGGCATGGCGCACCGGGTGATCAAGGCCGGCTGGGAGGCCAGCGGGCACAACGACGTGCGCTGCACGATCTCCATCGGCGGGTTCGTGCCCAAGCCGCACACCCCGTTCCAGTGGGCCGCGCAGGCCGACCCTGAGACCATCGACACCCGGCTGCGCAAGCTGCGCGCAGAGATCAACTCCGACCGCCGGCTCGGTCGAAATATCGGCATGCGCTACCACGACGGGCAGCCCGCACTGATCGAAGGCCTGCTCTCCCGAGGCGACCGGCGGGTCGGCCGGGTCATCGAGCGGGTGTGGCGCGAAGGCGGCCGCTTCGATGGCTGGAGCGAGCACTTCTCCTACCGGCGCTGGGTGGACTCCGCCGAGGCCGAACTGCCGCCGCTCGGGGTCAGCCTGGCCTGGTTCACCACCCGGGAGCGCGGCCAGGACGAGGTGCTGCCGTGGACCCACCTTGACTCCGGCCTTGACCCGGACTGGCTGTGGGAGGACTGGCAGGACGCGCTGTCCGACCGCGAGCAGGACGACTGCCGGTGGACGCCGTGCTTCGACTGCGGGGTGTGCCCGACGACCGGCACCGACATCCAGGTCGGCCCGAGCGGCACCACGTTGATCCCGCTCACCCCTGTCTCGGCCAGTGGCGGCTGATCGGGGCCCCGAGGTGACCGTGCGGGTCGCGGACGACCGCGACCTCCCCGCGCTGGCAAGGCTGCGCCGGCAGTGGGCGACCGAACGGGTCGGCGCGATCGCCGACGACGGCTTCGACCGGACGTTCGAGGCATGGTGGCGGGTGGAGCTGCCCCGGCGTACGTTCTGGGTGGCCGAAGCCGGCTCGGAGCGCACCGGGCGCACCGCGGTGGGCTCGCTCAACGTGGTCGAGGTGGGCAACATGCCGCGTCCCGGCGCCCGCGCCGGCCGCTGGGGCTATGTGGGCAACGCGTTCGTGTTGTCCTCGTTCGCCGACCGGGGGGTGGCCGCCGCGCTGCTGTCCGCCGCCGTCGACCACGCACGGGCGCGCCGCTACCAGCGGCTGGTGCTGCGGCCGACGCCCAGCAGCTCGCCCTTCTACCTGCGGCACGGGTTCGTCCCTGCCGGGGAAGGAATGTTGATGTTCGTGCCCGGACCGGAGGAGCCCCGGTGATGGCCAGAGCGCCGGAGAAAGGGGTGGCGCCGAACCCGGCCCCGCCCACGGTCTGCCGCGTCCGGATCCGGTTCGCCAAGCGGGGCCGGCTGCGGTTCAGCTCGCACCGGGACGTGGCGAGGGCGTTCGAGCGCGCGGTGCGCCGCGCGGCGCTGCCGGTGGCCCATTCGCACGGGTTCAGCCCGCATCCCCGGCTGTCCTGGGTGGGCGCCGCGCCGACCGGTACCGCCAGCGAGGCCGAGTACTTGGAGATCGGGCTGACCAAGTGGGTCGAGCCGGCCGGTGTGGTCGCCGCGCTGGACGCCGCGCTGCCTGTCGGGCTGGACGTGCTGGACGCCGTGGAGTCCACCCCCGGTACCCCCGCGCTCGCCGATCTGATCGATGCGACCCGGTGGCGAATTCGGCTGCCCGGCGTGGAGCCCTCGGAGCTGGCTGCCGCGGTCGCGGCCCTGCTCGAGCGGGAGTCGGTGGTCGTCCAGCGCGCGACGAAGAGCGGTCACCGCCCGGTTGACGTGCGCGCGGCACTGGTGAGCCTGGCCGCCCGGGACCCCCGATCTCACGACTTTGATCTTCCGAACACCGCTTCCGGTGACGCAACCGGTCAGCGCTGTGCGACAATGACAGCGGTCGTGCGGCAGACGACACCTGCTGTTCGGCCTGACGACGTGTTGGGTGCGCTTCTACTCGTCGCGGACCTGCGGCCGCCGGTCCCGCCTATGGCGGTTCGGCTGGCCCAGGGTCTGCTCGACGGTCAGGGGTGTCTCGTCGATCCGCTCGCTGCCAGTCGGGTGATCACCTCGGTTGGTTCGAACGGGTCCGGTGCGCAAAACGCGCCGAGTATTGGCGAGCAGCACGGCGCCGCAAGCTAGGCCAGCGCTGTCTCGGGTGACGTCTCCCGGGGCCACGTTGTGGACACAGGATTGCTGTCCCCCCACTACGGGGTAGGCAGAAAAAGCTAGGCCCCTGAGCGGCCGCCTTCCCCCGAAGGCGCCCGGGGGCGAAGGAGCTGCATGTCCGATAGCGACGTGCCCGCCGGCCAGGCCGGCGGGCTCACGAACGTATCCGAAGTGGCGCAGTTGCCAGCCCGCTTGCGGGTGCATGCGCTGGCGAAGCTGATCTCGGTGACCAGTCGACGGGTCCTCGACACGTTGGTGGAGCTCGGTTCCCCTGCCAGGGGAGCGCAGTCCAGCATCGACCGGGACATCGCGCAGCGGGTCGTCGAGGCGCTGCAACCCGAGGGCGCGGTGGCCGAAGGTCAGCCGGCAGGCCCGGCGCACGACGATTCGGCGGCCGGGACGGCCCCGGTCTCCGACACCGCGCCGGCGCACCGGGCCGCCGCTGAGCCGGAGGCCGAGCCGGAGTCGTCCGGTGCGCTGCCGCTCTTCGCCGCGCCCAGCCCGATGTTCCTGCCGCCCGCGCCACCGCCCGCCCGGCCGGCTACACCTCCCTCGGCGGCCGCTCCGGCTGAGCCGACCGAGGACGACGACTCCGATGACTCCGATGACGGCTCGGGTGACGGTGGCGAGACCAAACGCCGCAGGCGCCGGGGCCGCCGGGGTCGCGGCCGGGGCAAGGGCTCGGACGAAGACACCTCCGACTCCGCCGACGACGGCGAGAACGGCGACTTCGGCGACACGCCCGACGGCGCCGAGGATTCCGCCGGCGGGCGAAACCAGTCGGAAGCGAGCTCCGACGCCGAGCAGGACAATGACGACGCTGACGAAGGGGACGACTCGAGCGAGGAGTCCGGCGGCTCTTCCCGCCGCCGCCGGCGGCGGCGCCGGCGCAAGGACTCCGATGCGGACTCCGCCGACGGCGACAAGCCCGGTGAGGGCGAGGCCGACCCGCCGAACACGGTGACCAGAGTCCGGGAGTCCCGGCCGAAGGACAGCGGCGACGCCGGCGACAACCAGGGCATCCAGGGGGTGCGCGGCTCCACCCGGCTGGAGGCCAAGCGGCAGCGGCGCAGGGACGGCCGCGACGCCGGCCGCCGGCGTGCGCCGGTGCTCTCCGAGTCGGAGTTCCTGGCCCGCCGCGAGTCGGTGCAGCGCACCATGGTGGTCCGCCAGAGCGGTGAGCGCTCCGAGATCGGCGTGCTGGAGGACGGGGTGCTGGTTGAGCACTTCGTCACCAGCTCCGGCGGGTCCTCCCTGGTGGGCAACGTCTACCTCGGCCGGGTGCAGAACGTGCTGCCCAGCATGGAGGCCGCGTTCGTGGACATCGGCCGGGGCCGCAACGCGGTGCTCTACGCCGGTGAGGTCGACTGGGACGCCGCCGGGCTGGCCGGCAAGGCGCGGCGCATCGAGCAGGCGCTGTCCAGTGGCGACGGCATCCTCGTCCAGGTCACCAAGGACCCGATCGGGCACAAGGTCGCCCGGCTGACCACACAGATCAGCCTGCCGGGGCGGTTCCTGGTCTACGTGCCCTCCGGCGGCACCCACGGCATCAGCCGCAAGCTCGCCGACACCGAGCGGCGCCGGCTGAAGGACCTGCTCAAGGAGATCGTCCCCGACGACGCGGGCGTGATCATCCGGACGGCCTCGGAAGGCGTCAGCCAGGAGGCGCTGGAGCGCGACGTACGCCGGCTGCAGGCCCAGTGGGACGTGGTCAAGGCGAAGTCCGACTCCGTCGGGTCCGGCAAGGGCAAGGCGAAGTCGCCCGAGCTGCTCTACGAAGAGCCGGACCTGATGATCAAGGTGGTGCGCGACCAGTTCAACGAGGACTTCGCCAATCTGGTGGTCTCCGGTGACGACGCCTGGGACACGCTGCACGCCTACGTCGGGCACGTGGCGCCCGAGCTGACCGAGCGGCTGCACCGGCACGTCGGTACCGGTGACGTGTTCGTCGACTACCGGATCGACGAACAGTTGGCGAAGGCGCTGGACCGCAAGGTGTGGCTGCCCTCCGGCGGCACGCTGGTCATCGACCGCACCGAGGCGATGACGGTGATCGACGTCAACACCGGCAAGTTCACCGGCTCCGGCGGCAACCTCGAGGAGACCGTGACCCGCAACAACCTGGAGGCCGCCGAGGAAATCGTGCGGCAGCTGCGGTTGCGCGACATCGGCGGCATCATCGTGGTCGACTTCATCGACATGGTGTTGGAGTCCAACCGGGACCTGGTGCTGCGCCGGCTGACCGAGTGTCTCGGCCGGGACCGCACCCGCCACCAGGTCGCCGAGGTCACCTCGCTCGGCCTGGTGCAGATGACTCGCAAACGGGTCGGCGTGGGGCTGCTGGAGGCGTTCTCCACACCCTGCGAGCACTGCAGGGGCCGTGGCGTTGTGGTGTCCTCGAACCCCGTCGAGCCCCGTGGCGACGGTGGTCAGCACAACTCCGGTGGCGGCAGCGGCCGGCGACGCGGCCGGGGCGGCGGCGACCAGGGCAACGACCAGCAAGACAGCAGCGGTCAGGGCAGCAGCGGCCAGCACGGTGGTGGCCAAGGCAGTGCAGGCCAGGGCGGCGGCGGCCAGGGCGGCGGCGGCCAGCAGGGCGGCGGCCAGCACAATGGTGGGAACAACAACGGCCGCCGGCGCGGTGGCGGCTCACCCAGCGAGGTGGCCGCCGCACGCGAGCACCCGCCGGCCATCGAGGACCATGCGTCGCCGAACGGCAGGCCGGGCCCCGGCCCAGCAGCCAAGCCGCACAGCGAGCCGGACTCGTCGACGCGGCCCGTCACCCCGCTCGACCCGGGTTCTTCCTCGGCGCCCGATGTGGCGAGCACGGTTCCCGAGGTGGCCCCGGAGGCCGCCGCCGCCGTGCCCGGGGCCGCTCCGGACGCGGCGAGCGCGGTGCCCGAGGCGCCAGTCGACCCGGTACCGACCAGTGACGTTGCTGACACCGCTCCGTCCGGCCAGCCGGTGCCGAACGCTGGCGTGGCGAGCCCGAACGGTGCCGCCGCGGAGCCGGCTGACTCCCGCCGGACCGAGGCTGACCAGGTCGTTCCCGGAGATGAGTCGCCGCGGCAGCCGGAGCCGGTCACCGTCGGCGCCAGTAGCGGTGAGGCGGCTCGACCGGCCCGCCGGCGGCGGCGTTCGGCATCGCGGCCGGCCGGGCCCCCCTCGGCGGGTGCGGAGGGGGGCGGAACGTCCGACCCGGTTTGACCCTGTTTCTCTCCGGCCCGTACCCTGAGATCTCGACAGCCGCGTCAGCGGGCGCTGACGCTGGCGGAGACCGCCCGGGCAGGCCCGGCGATGCGTCCCCGTGAGCCCCACGAATGTCTAGGAGTCGTGCGTCAACGATGTACGCGATCGTGAAAACCGGCGGCAAGCAGTACAAGGTCGCCGTCGGTGACGTGCTCACCGTCGAAAAGATCGACGCCGAGGACGGCGCCGAGGTGAGCTTCCCGGCCCTCTTGGTGGTGGACGGTTCAGACCTGACCACCGACGCGGCCGCGCTGGCCGGCTACTCGGTCACCGGCACGGTGGTCCGGCAGGACAAGGGTCCGAAGATTCGGATCCACAAGTTCAAGAACAAGACCGGCTACCACAAGCGGCAGGGGCACCGTCAGCGGCTGACCCGTGTCGAGGTCACCGGAATCTCGAAGTAGCGAAGGAGGCGAGCGACATGGCACACAAGAAGGGCGCCTCCAGCTCCCGCAACGGGCGTGACTCGAACGCCCAGCGGCTGGGCGTGAAGCGCTTCGGCGGCCAGAACGTGAGCGCGGGCGAGATCCTGATTCGCCAGCGCGGCACGAAGTTCCACCCGGGCAACGGCGTCGGCCGCGGCAGCGACGACACACTGTTCGCACTGGTGACCGGTGCCGTCGAGTTCGGCAGCAAGCGCGGTCGCAAGACCGTGAACGTGGTGCCGGCCGCGGAATAGGCCCGCACCGCACAACGTCTTTTCACGAGGGCGGGCCCGGGTTCACCCGGCCCGCCCTTTGTGCTGCGTAGCCAGTCAGTAGTCCGGTAACAGCACCAGCACCCGACGATTTCTCGAGGAGGTGGCAGTCGGATGTCACGGTTCGTCGATCGCACCACACTGTGGGTGGCGGCGGGTAACGGCGGCAACGGCTGCGCCTCGGTGCACCGGGAGAAGTTCAAGCCGCTCGGCGGGCCGGACGGCGGCAACGGCGGCAGGGGCGGCGACGTGGTGTTCGTCGTCGACCCCGGGGTGCACACCCTGCTCGACTTCCACTACCGCCGCCAGGCCAAGGGCGGCAACGGCAAGCAGGGCCGAGGCAGCATGTGCAACGGCTCGGCCGGCGACGATCTGGTGCTGGCCGTGCCGGACGGCACCGTGGTGCTCGACGCGAACGGTGCGCAGCTGGCCGACCTGGTCGGCGTCGGCACCCGGTTCGTCGCCGCCGCCGGCGGCAAGGGCGGGCTTGGCAACGCCGCCTTGGCCTCCACCGCCCGAAAGGCACCGGGGTTCGCGCTGCTCGGCGAGCCCGGCGAGGAGCACGAGCTGGTGCTCGAGCTGCGCTCGCTGGCCGACGTCGGGCTGGTCGGGTTCCCCTCCGCGGGTAAGTCGTCGTTGGTCGCGGCGCTGTCCTCGGCCCGCCCGAAGATCGCCGACTACCCGTTCACCACGCTGGTCCCGCAGCTGGGCGTGGTGAGCGCCGGTGATCAGACCTTCACGGTGGCCGACGTGCCAGGGCTTATCCCCGGCGCGGCGTCCGGCCGAGGGCTGGGGCTGGAGTTCCTGCGACACATCGAGCGCTGCGCGGTGCTGGTCCACGTGGTCGACTGCGCCACTCTGGAACCGGGCCGGGATCCGGTGTCCGACGTGGACGCACTGGAGGCCGAGCTGGCGCTCTACACCCCCGGGCTCGGCGGCGACCTGGCGGACCGGCCCCGGATCGTCGCGCTGAACAAGATCGACGTGCCGGACGCCTCCGAGCTGGCCGAGATGGTGACTGGCGAGTTTGCCGACCGGGGCTGGCCGGTGGTGTCCATCTCCACCGCAAGCCACGCAGGGCTGCGCGAGCTGACCTACCTCATGGTCGACCGGGTGACCGGCCACCGCGCCGCCTTGCCGGCGCCGGAGCCGACCCGGCTGGTGCTGCGTCCTCGGGCGGTGGGCGAGATCGGCTTCACCGTCGCGGCCGACCCGGACGAGGACGGCGGGTTCGTGGTGCGCGGGGAGAAACCCGAGCGGTGGGTCCGGCAGACCCAGTTCGACAACGACGAGGCGGTCGGTTTCCTCGCCGACCGGCTGGCCCGGCTCGGTGTGGAGGACGCGCTGGCCGCCGCCGGTGCCAAGCCCGGCGCGCCGGTCACCATCGGCCCGGTGACCTTCGACTGGGAACCCTCCACCCCGTCCGGCGCGATGGTGGCGCTCGGCCACCGCGGCACCGACCCCCGGCTCGCCAAGGCCACCCGGATCAATGCCGCCGGGCGCAAGTCCGCCAAGGTGGCTCGCCGCACGCCCGGCGAGGACGAGCCCGAGGGCGAGGCCACGGCGGAGTTGTCGTGGTGACCACCCGTCAGCAGGTGGCCGCCGCCGCCCGCGTGGTGGTCAAGGTCGGCTCCTCCTCGCTGACCAGCCTGGACGGCGGACTGGACCACTCGCGGCTGGACGGGCTGGTGAACGCGCTGGCCGCGCGGCGCGGGTCCGGCTCGCAGGTGGTGCTGGTCTCCTCCGGAGCGATCGCGGCAGGGCTGGCGCCGCTCGGGCTGCGCCGCCGGCCTCGGGACCTGGCCACCCAGCAGGCAGCGGCCAGTGTGGGCCAGGTACAGCTGGCGCAGGCATACGCGGCGTCCTTCGCCCGGTACCGGGTGCCGATCGGACAGGTGCTGCTCACCGCCGACGACGTGGTCCGGCGGGCGCACTACCGCAACGCACAGCGCACCCTGGCCCGGCTGCTCGCGCTGGGCACCCTACCGGTGGTGAACGAGAACGACACGGTGGCCACCGACGAGATTCGGGTCGGCGACAACGACCGGCTCGCCGCGTTGGTGGCGCACCTGGTCGGCGCGGACGCGCTGGTGCTGCTCTCCGACGTCGACGGCCTCTACGACGGCGACCCCCGGCAGCCCGGTTCGACGCTGCTGCCGGAGGTCGATGACCCGGCCGAGCTGCACGGGGTGGACACCGGCCGTCCCGGGCGGTCCGGGCTGGGGCGCGGCGGCATGAGGACCAAGATCGAGGCGGCGACCATGGCGGCGTGCGCCGGTATCCCGGTGCTGCTGGCCGCGGCGGAGGACGCCGCGCTCGCGCTGGATCCCGCCGAGGCCGGCCCGAAGGTCGGCACCGCGTTCGCCGGCTCGGGGCATCGGCTGTCCGCCCGGCGGTTCTGGCTGCGGCACGCCGCGGACGTGCGCGGCCAACTGGACCTGGACGAAGGCGCGGTGGCGGCGGTGCTCGACCGGCGTCGCTCGCTGCTGGCCGCCGGCGTGCACGGGGTGTCCGGGGACTTCGTCGCCGGTGACGTGGTCGACCTGGTCGGCCCGTACGGCGTGGTGGTGGCGCGCGGTGTGGTCGCCTTCGACGCGGCCGAGCTGCCCGCGCTGATCGGCCGGCGCACCCGCGACCTACCCCCGGAGTACCGCCGCGAGCTGGTACACGCCGACGACCTGGTCCCACTGCGCGGCTCGTGACGAGGCGGTTTGTCGCCAGCCGCGCGGCCGATGCGCTCACCGGGAGTTCAGTCTCCACCAGCAGCCGGCGAGCCTTGGTCATCCACCGCTCGATCACGCTGAACACCTCGGCCAGCCGCTGCTCGTCGCCCTGCCGCAGGCCGCCGAGCACGTCGGAGGCCCGCCGCGCCACACTCACCAGCAGCAGCGTCAGGTGCGCAAGGGCGGACTGCCGGTAGCCGTTGCGGCGCCCGCGCAGCTCCGTCTGGATGGCCCGCGCCTCCCGATCCCAGGTGGCGCGCTCGGCCTCCGGAACCCGCAGCCGCGCCGCGCACGAACGGGAACGGCAGCGGGTGCGTCCGCCAGGACAACGCGGTGGCCGGCTGGTCCCGGCCGAGCGCCTCGGCGGTGAACATCACCAACCAGCCTTTGGTGTCCTGGAGCGGTGGAACGAACAGCCCCGGCGCAGCCGGGTCATCGCGGTTCCGGGGGCAGTTGGGGGCGGAGGCCCCAACTGCGTCGAAGTACACCAGCATCGGGGTAGTCGTGGGTGTGCTCGTCGGGTGTCAGCTCCTCGACCGTACGGTGGTCGAGGCGGTACAACGCCACCTGCGGCGCCGAGGGCTCGACGACGTAGCGGGAGACCGGGATCCGCGGCGGCGGGGGTGCCCCGCGACCACCGCCGGCTGATCGAACAGGCCGAGCTGCCCGGCGAGGGACGGGTGCTGGAGGTGGGCTGCGGCACCGGGAACCTCACGCTACTTGCCAAGCGCAGCTGCCCCGGCGCCGAGCTCGTCGGCATCGACCCGGACCCGCTGGCGCTGGCCCGCGCCACCCGCAAGGCCAAGGGCATGCCCGGCGTGCGGTTCGACCGGGGCTGCGGACAGCGACTGCCCTACCCCGACGCATCCTTCGACCGGGTGCTGTCCTCGTTGATGCTGCACCACCTTGATCCGACGGTCGGGCACCAGACGCTGACCGAGGCGGCGCGGGTGCTGCGTCCCGGGGGTTCGCTGCACGTGATGGATGTCGACGGCCACGGCGGCGCGGTGCACGCGATCCTGGCCAAGACGCTGCGCCGCTCGCACCATCAGCACCACGGCCTCGGGGACGTGATCCCGACCGCGCTGCGCGATGCCGGTTTCGGCGAGGTTACCCGGCACGGCCACCGGCGCACCTGGTTCGGCGGGCTCGGCTTCTACCGCGCAGCGGTCGGCACCCGCACCCGCTGACCCGCCGCACCGCCCTGGACGTCCGTGCCTGACGAGGCGAGGATGGCGGAGTGGACGAGCGGCGGCGGCACACCTGGATGGTGGACCGACTGCTGGCCCAGGGACGGATCCTCTCCCCCGAGGTCGAGCGGGCGTTCCGGGCGGTACCCCGGCATCTGTTCCTGCCCGGCGAGGCACCCTCGGACGCCTACCGTGACCGGGCCGTGGTCACCAAGTGGACCGAGGGCTCGCCGGTCAGCTCGGCGTCGCAGCCGTCCATGGTGGCGATCATGCTGGAGCAGCTGGCCCTGCGCATCGGGCACCGGGTGCTGGAGATCGGCACCGGTACCGGCTACAACGCCGCGCTGATGGCCCAGCTGGTCGGGCCGAGCGGCGCGGTCGTTTCGGTGGACATCGACGACGACCTGGTGCTCAGCGCGCGGGGGCACCTGGACGCCGCCGGCATCGCCGGTGTCACGCTGGCCACCAGGGACGGTGCGCTCGGCTACTCCGAGGGTGCGCCGTACGACCGCATCGTGCTCACCGTGGGCAGCTGGGACATCCAGCCGGCCTGGTGGGACCAGCTGGCGCCCGGTGGGCGGTTGCTGCTTCCGCTCTCGGTGCGGGGCAGCCAGCTGTCCGTCGCGCTGGACCTGGTTCCCGGTACGCCGCGGCGGCTGCGCAGCGAGTCGGTGCGCAGCTGCGCGTTCGTGCGGATGCGCGGCCAGGGCGCCGACCCGGAGGGCAGCCACCCGCTGGCCGCGCGCGGGCTCGCGGTGCACGCGGTCGACGAGCGTGCGCTAATTGGTGAGCGAGTTACCGAGCTGCTTGCCGAGCCGGGCCCTGAGCGGCTGAGCCCGGTCCGGCTGGCGGCGGTCGACCTGTGGGACGGGTTCGGTCTGTGGCTGGCGGTCCGGGAGCCGGGCATGTGCCGGCTGCTGGTGAGCGCCGAGGCGTCCGGCTGGTGGCCGTCCCTGCTGCCCAGGGGTGTCGACGGGGGCACCGTGGCGCTGCTCGGCGAGCAGGGTCTTGCCATGATTGCGCCGACTGGTTCCACCGAGGTCGGCATGCAGGACCTCTTCGGTGTCGCGGTGCGGGGCTACGGTCCGGCCGGCGCCGAGCTGGCCGGCCGGCTGGACGGCTTGTTGAGCAGCTGGGCGGCGGCCGGCCGGCCCACCGCGGCCGAGCTGTTGCTGCGGGCCTACCCGCCGGGCAGCGACCCACCGGACGGTCCTGGCGTCGCGGTGTCCAAGCAGCACAGCCAGCTGCTGCTGGACTGGCCGGGCAACCCGATACCGCC
>DASYBQ010000278.1:0-3566 GCA_036500625.1 Pseudonocardia sp.
CGCCGCTGCTGTGTTCGATGAACGGCCGGCCGTTGCAAGGGGTACGGCAGGTCCGCAGCACGAGGAAGAACGAGTCGGGCCCCTGGACGTTGAGCTTGCCGACCTGCGCAGCGCCGAGCAGCGGGCGGATGTGCCGGTTGATGTAGAGCCTGATCCAACGCTGTGACCCTGGTGCCCCAGGCAG
This sequence comes from Pseudonocardia sp., assembly GCA_036500625.1. Taxonomy (GTDB): domain Bacteria; phylum Actinomycetota; class Actinomycetes; order Mycobacteriales; family Pseudonocardiaceae; genus Pseudonocardia. The sequence goes on from DASYBQ010000278.1 coordinate 185, forward strand.
GATTCGAACCTGCGACCGTCGGATTAGAAGTCCGATGCTCTGTCCGGCTGAGCTACTGGGGCATGGCCTTGGCGGTCGGCCCGCCGGCCCGAGCTGAGCGTAGCGCCCGGGCTCAGCGGCGTCCCACCAGTAGGCGTAATGGGATCGGCAGTTGGCGGCTCGAAGCGGCGTGCCGGCTCAGCACCGAGTGTGCCGCGTCGAACTGGGCGGCGGTGAGCCCCGGCGGCCACACGCCTGCCGCGACCAGCCCGGATGCCAGCGCCCGAGTGTCGCGCGCCACGGAGACCGGCAGTTGGAACACCTGGCGGCGGTCCATCAGCACGGCGAAGTCGGCGGCGGCCAGGTACCAGCCGAGGTGATCCCTGGCCGAGGCATTGCGAAATCCGTTGCGGCAACCGGGACACTGCGCAAACACCCGCTCCAACGGCCACCAGGCCCGCAGCTGCGCAACCGAGAGACCCGGCCGGGACGGCACCAGCGCTACCAAGGTGCCGGCCGGGCGGAGTACCCGCCGCAGCTCGGCGAACAGCTCGTCGAGCCGCTCGACGGAGGGCAGGCACATCACCGCCCGGACTCCGGCGGCCGAGTTCTCGGGTAACGGCAGAGCGTCCGGCCCGCCGAGCATCGTCTCGCCGGAGTCGAGCCGCCGCAGCCGCACCCGTGCTCCCGCGTCCGAGGCCGGCGCGCTCACCTCGATCACTGGGCCTGGCGAGGCGGGCAACAGCTCCGCAAGCCACTCAAGGGGTGATCGGCCATCCCGGTTCCGTGCCTCGGCCAATACCTCGACGGTGTTGGCGGCCGGGCCAGCCGGATCAGTCACCGGCTGAGTGTGGCAGGAAATGTTGTCAGGGTCTGCGCCTACTCTGGTCACGTGGCAAGGACGACTGACGCGGCAGGCCGGACGAGTCGATCAGGGCTGCTGCCGCTGGTACTGCTGGGTGTCGCCGTCGCTGCGTTCGTCGCCGCGGGGCTGACGGTGCTGTCCGGTTCGCGGCCGGTCGAGGCGCTCGGCCTGCCCGACCCGGGTCTGCTCACCACTCTGGCGCTCCCAGTCGTGCGTGCCATCACCGAGATCGCGGCGGTGCTCACCGTAGGCGCGTTGCTGCTCGGCGGCTTCCTGGTCCCGTCGGATCGGGAGGGTTACCTGAATGTCACGGGTTACCGGGCGTTGCGCTCGGCTTCCTGTGCCGCCGGCGCCTGGACGGTCGGCGCGCTGTTGATGGTGCCGTTGACCGTTGCCGACAGCCTCGGCCGTCCGGTCACCGACGTGCTTGCCTTCGGCAGGCTGGTCGCCCTGGTACCCCGTCTCGAGGTGGCCACGGCCTGGTCACTGACCGCCCTCATCGCGCTACTGGTGTTCGCCGGGTGCCGAATGGCATTGTCCTGGGGGAGCACCGTTGTCCTGCTGGTGTTATCGGTGGTCGGGCTGTTGCCGGTTGCCTCGACGGGCCACTCCGCGGCGGGCGGGTCGCACGACATTGCCACGGACAGTCTGATGGTGCACGTGGTCGCGGCGGCCTTGTGGGTGGGCGGCCTGGTGGCCGTGCTGGGCCTGGCGGGGCGCCGGGCCGAGGCTGACGCCCATCTGCCCACGGCGATCCGTCGATTCTCCGCGCTGGCGCTGGTGTGCTGGCTGTTGATGGCGATCTCCGGGGTGCTCAACGCACTGGTCCGAATTCCGCTCTCCCAGCTGTTCGGCACCTACTACGGCGCGTTGTTGCTGGCCAAGACCGGCGCGTTGGTATTGCTGGGTGGCCTGGGCTATCTGCAGCGTCGTAAGGCCGTCCGGCAGGCCGAAGCGGGCAACCGGGGCGCCCTGCTCAGGTTGGGTGCGGTCGAGGTGCTGCTCATGCTCGGCACCATCGGCCTTGCGGTGGCGCTCGGGCGCAGTGCGCCGCCACTGCAGGGTGTGGCGCCGCCGTCGCGGACGGAGGTGGTGATCGGCTATGCCCTGAACGGGCCGCCCACGCTGGCGCGAATCGTGCTCGACTGGCGGTTCGACCTGATTTTCGGCACGGTGGCGCTGGTCGGGGTCGTGCTCTACCTGTTGGGTGTACGCCGGCTGTCCGCTCGGGGCGACCGGTGGCCGGTGGGCCGCACGGCGAGCTGGCTCTGCGGCTGTGCGGTGTTGTTGGTTGCCACATCTTCCGGCATCGGCCGCTACGCACCGGCCATGTTCAGCATGCACATGGCGCAGCACATGATGCTCGCGATGCTGGCACCGATCCTGTTCGTGCTGGCCGCGCCGGTGACCCTCGCGCTACGGGCCTTGCCGGCCGCCGGGAGGGAAGCGCCACCAGGGCCGAGGGAGTGGCTGCTCAGCGCGGTGCACGCGAAGCCGGCCCGGTGGCTCACCCACCCGTTGCTCACGCTGCCGCTGTTCGTCGGTACGTACTACGCGCTCTACTTCTCCGGGTTGTTCGATGCCGCGTTGCCGTCGCACCCGGCGCACCTGCTCATGATCGCGCACTTCATGGCGACGGGAGTGCTGTTCTTCTGGCCGCTGATCGGGGTAGACCCGTCACCCCGGCGGTTGGCCCCGGTGACGCGGTTGGGCCTGGTGTTCGCCTCGGTGCCGTTCCACGCCTTCTTCGGCGTGATCCTGATGAGCACCAAGGACGTGATCGGCCGAAGCTTCTACAGTGGTCTGGCCTTGCCTTGGGTGCCCGACCTGTTGACCGACCAGCGCCTGGGGGGTGGCCTGGCCTGGGCGAGCGGCGAGGTACCACTGTTGATCGTGGTGGTGGCGCTGGTCATCCAGTGGTCGCGGATCGATGAACGGTCGGCACGCAGCGCTGATCGTCGAGCCGAGCTGGATGGCGACGCTGATTTGACCGCATACAACGCAATGTTGCGGCGAATGGCAGGCCAACCCGATGTGACGGAACGCGATGAATCCGTTGCGCACGGTGAGACGAGCGAGGAGACTTCGGGCGTTGCCACACCGACCTCGCTCGGCGGGAGCGGTTCGAGCGTCGATGGTCTTCGGCCGCACTGAACGTCATACCTGCAGGTCAGAGCGCTTTTGGTACCCCCGGTTTGACCCGCTCCAGAGCCGTCGCGTAACTTTCTCGTTGCCAGCAGGGCACCGGACGAAAACGAAGCTCCTCGGAGCTTCTAGATCAGGCCGGTCCGCTGGTTAGCTCTGCGAGGTAGACCCCGGTTCCGGTAGGAACAGGATGGTGTACAGTGGAGCACAACCCCGGAAGGTTTCGCTCAACAGCGGTGCCTGATGGTGTGTGGATGTCTTTTGAGAACTCAACAGTGTGCTGAGCTTTTTCTGACACGTCTTGTGGCGTGTTGGTGGTTTGTTTATGCCAGTTTGTGTTTTTTGTTTGTCAGGGTTTTCTATGGAGAGTTTGATCCTGGCTCAGGACGAACG
>DASYBQ010000279.1:0-2412 GCA_036500625.1 Pseudonocardia sp.
TCGCCGCACACAAGCCCGGACCTGTGTGCGGCGACCACTCATTGTGTGCCGTCACATGGGCGGCCCTCGCGCTTGGCGGGTTGAGTCGGGTGTTCGAGGCTAGGGTCGGAAGATGGAGTCTTCTGGTGAGGTGGCGGCGGCTCGGGCCGCCGCTACGGTGATGTTGTTGCGGGATGCCGAGGGTGGGCTTGAGGTGTTCCTGCAGCGCCGGGTGAAGGCGATGGCCTTCGCGCCCAGCGTCACGGTGTTCCCCGGTGGTGGTGTGGACCGCCGCGACCAGGAGCTGGATCCGGCGCGCTGGGCCGGGCCCGATCCGTCCTGGTGGGCCGAGCGGTTCGGTTGCCCGCCCGAGCTGGCCGCCGCCCTGGTCTGCGCGGCGGTGCGGGAGACGTTCGAAGAGTGTGGCGTGCTGCTGGCCGGTACCCGCGACGGTGCCGCGCTGGTGCCCGACGCGGAGGAGCTGGCAGCAGCCCGTGCCGAGCTGCTGCAGCGGCGGGGTTCGCTGGCCGAGACGCTGGACTCGCACGACTGGGTGCTGCGCGCCGACCTGTTGCGGCCATGGTCGAACTGGATCACCCCGGAGGTCGAGCCGCGCCGCTACGACGCCCGCTTCTTCGCCGCCGCGCTACCGGCTGGTCAACACGCCGATGCTGGTACCACCGAGGTGACCGAGGCCGGCTGGTACCGCCCGGTGGACGCACTGGCCGCGTGGAAGGCCGGCGAAATCGAGCTGCTGCCGCCGACCTGGGTGACCCTGGAGCAGCTCGCCGAGGCGGCCGACACCGCCGCCGTGTTGGCGGCCGGCGAACGACGCGCGATCACCCCACTGCTGCCCCAGCTGCGCGGCGAGAGGGACGAGCTGCAACTCGTTCTGCCCGATGAGCTGGGCTTCGGCAGCACCCCGATGCGGCTGCGGACGCGGCCGACCGGCCCCGGACCGGTGCCCCGGTGACCGGCTCGACCGGAGGTGGCTTGCTGCCGGATCGCTTGGAGCACCCCCAGTACGGGCAGCCGCGTCCGGTCACCCCGACCGCCTCGGTGTTGCTGGCGCGCAACCCGTCGTCGATGACCCTCGAGGGCACCAACACCTGGCTGCTGCGCGCCCCGGGCTCGGAGTCCATCCTGGTCATCGACCCCGGACCGGCGGACGAGGACCACCTGAAGCTGATCGCCGAGCACGGCCCGGTGGCCCGCATCCTGCTTACCCACCGGCACGCCGACCACAGCGAGGGCGCACCCCGCCTGGCCGAGCTGACCGGCGCCACCGTGCGCGCGCTGGACCCGACGCTGGTGCTCGGCGACGAAGGTCTCGCCGAAGGTGACGTGGTCGCCGACGCGGGTCTCGAGCTGCGGGTGCTGGCCACCCCGGGGCACACCTCGGACTCGCTGTGCTTCGTGCTGGACGGGTCGGACAGAGCCGTGCTGACCGGGGACACCGTGCTCGGCAGAGGCACCACGGTGATCGCGCACCCGGACGGCCGCCTCGCCGACTACCTGGCCTCGCTGCGCCGGCTGATCGAGCTGCCCGAAGGCCTGGCCGTCCTCCCCGGCCACGGCCCCGAGCTACCCGACGCCGCCGCGACCGCCAAGCAGTACCTGCAGCACCGCGAGCAGAGGCTGGACCAGGTGCGCGGCGCCCTGGAGCAACTGGGGCCGGACGCATCCGCCCGGCAGGTGGTCGAGCTGGTGTACGCCGACGTGGACCAGCAGCTCTGGCCGGCCGCCGAGTGGTCGGTCCGCGCCCAGCTGGACTACCTACAAGACTCGTGAATGCGGCGACCGCGAAGCGTTGCCGCATGCAAGGGATCCAGCCGATCTGTCTGATCGCGGCATGTAAGAGCATGTCCACGCGCTTGCCGCCGATCTCCTGACGGCTTCGAAGGAGCCCCTCGCGCTCATACCTCTTGGTGTGCTTGGTCGTACCAGCTCGACGCGCCGGCGTGAAGCCCTGAAGTGCTTGCTCACCGCGCGGGAGGTGGCCCCCGGCCAAGCTCGGCGGCACCCCCTCGCCCTCGGCACGGTCGATGCGTTGGTGCGTTCAGCGCGACGGCCCTCGACAGCCTTGACCGAGCACGCGACGTGGATGGCCTCGTTGCGCTGACCGCTTGAGTTCAAGCGTGCACGACGGTGAGCTGGTGCCCTGGGACAGGTACTCGACAGCTGGCACCGCCAACCGGTACTAGTACTGCAGGGCCGGTAAGGCGAGTCGCCCCTGCGAGGCTCCGCGGGAGTTCCGGCGAAGGCCGGCGCTGTGAATGTCGGCAACCAGGGCGCCGAACCCCTGGTGGCGGCACCCAAGGGTGAGCACAAGCGCGCTCTTTGGGCCGAAGGCGAACTTGCGGAGGCGGGCCCGAAGGGTCCCCGATCGGAAGTTCTCGCGCGAGAACAGGCCCTGTAGTACTAGTAGCCAGC
>DASYBQ010000280.1:0-9585 GCA_036500625.1 Pseudonocardia sp.
CGTTCGCGCTGATCTCCGTCGGGGCCGCGTACTCGGTCAACCTCGAGATGATCGTGGGCGCAACCCTCATGCCCTCCACCCGCCCAGGGTGTGGGCGGCGGGTCGTGCTCCATCGCCCGAGCCGGCAGGAATGAATACCCGAGCACGGTCCTGCCTAATTACCGCGAACCAGCCAGTGGCAGCAAACCCGCCGCGACCCGATAGTCATTTGGCTGAACAGGAAGGCCTCGGCGAACGTGCACCGCGGATGGAAACCAAATCGAGGGTTCGTGGGAAGTATGCACCGGGAACTAGCCTCGATTACCGCCGGTAATAGGCCAACTTCGACCGAGGCGGCAATTCATGAGCGTTGTGGTTGCGCCCCCCGACACATCCGGGGGGCGCAACCACAACTCAGGAGGGTAGTGCATGCGCGTTTACTGCAGGTCGTGCAACCGGTCGGTCTTAGTCGATGCCGTCCCCGGCGTTACCCCCGGCGCCGCCCGCCGAGTTGCACTGCGCGAGGTCCCCACCCTGGCCGATAACACCGGCGGTGACACCGATCGGGATCACGCAGTTTGCGTTGGAGTGACCACCGGAACCGCCGTTCCCGCCAGCGCCGTTTACCTCGTGGTTGCCAAACGCGAGGGCAGTCCCTGCGAACCCGACGGTGCTCAGCGCCACCGCGACAGCCGCAACAGCGGCACGCTGTCCATACTTGCGCATCAGATTTCCTTCCTGGCTAGGTACCGGCCAGAGCGTTTTGCCCTAACCGCGCTCTAAGGTTTAACGTGCCTTGGTCATCACGTCCAGTCAAAAGACACCAAAGCGGATTAGATCACTCACACGAGGGACCCACTATAGCGGGCAAACGATCACCAACAGTGAGATAGTTGCAATCTCGACTACCGAGCGTGAGCAGGCCGGGGTTGATTCCTTGGCGGATTTCTTTGTCCCCCGTCCCGGTCCGCACGTCGCCCTACCAGTAAAAAGAATACTGAATTCCCGGAGAACAACCGGTGCCGAACCCTCGCGGCACCACATCCGCTAGGGCCGCACCTGGCTGGGCGTCACCTTGTCGGATGTGTCGACTGGCATTTCCAGTAGTGCCGCGTATTGTGCCGCTTCCGTCCCCGTGCCGGACAATGGCGTGATGGACCCGGCTGATCACCTGCGTTGGCTCGCAACCGACGCCTCGGCCTTCCTCGACGTGCTCGAGGTCGGCCAGCTGACCGCACCTGTTCCCGGCTGCCCAGGCTGGACCCTGGCCGACCTCGCGGCCCATCTCGGCACGGTGCACCGATGGGCGCGGCTGGCCGTGCTCGAGGGTCCGACCACCGAGCCCGCCGAGGTGCCGTCCGGCCGGTCCGCGCTGTGTGCCTGGTGGCGGGACGGAGCGTCGGCGCTGCACAAGACGTTGACACAGACCAGCCCGGACGCGGCGTGCTGGACCATGGCGCCGCCGGGCGAGGTCCGCTACTGGATGCGCCGCCAGGCACACGAGACCGCACTACATCGCTGGGACGCCCAGCAGTCACAGGGAGCGGCTCACGCGATCGACCCGGTACTGGCCGCCGACGGCGTGGCGGAGGTTGTCGAGATGTTCTTCCCCCGCCAGGTGCGTCTCGGCAGGACGCGATCCCTACGGCACAGGCTGCACCTACGGATCGACGGGGGCGCCACGCACACACTCGCCGGGAACGGGGCCGGCTCCGCACCGGCCGAGCAGCCGGTAGACGCGGTGGTCGGTGGCCCCCCGGAGGCGTTGCTACTGCTGCTGTGGCGCCGTACCACGCTGGACGACCCGCGACTTCGACACAGCGGCAGTCGGGAGGCGGCAGCCACCGTACTCGACGCCGGCCTCACGCCCTGACCGAGGGACAGCCGTCTCAGCATGCCGTCGACGAAAGTGGACCTCTTCGCCGGCTCAGTGTGCCGGCGGGTCGACTCGCGGAGGTGTTACCTTTGCATTGCTAATTAGACTGACGAATGGCATGGTCGAGGTATGGCACGTTCGGGCTCCGGAACCACGGTGGACGCGGACTACGACGACTACGACTACCGGCTCGACACCGCGGCACACGGCTCGGTAGCCGCGCCGCCGGGAACGACTGAGCCACCGGCCCCGGCACCGAGCCCCAGCCAGAACCAAGGGTCGCCGTTCGAGACACCGCACTGGGGTCTGCCGCTGGCGGTGGTGGTGATCGGCATGTTCATGTCGATCTTGGATACCAGCATCGTGAACGTGGCGGTGCCGACCATCCAGAAAGAGTTCAGCACCACCACCGACGACATCCAGTGGATCAGCACGGCGTACACGCTGTGCCTGGGCGTGATCGTGCCGACCAGTGCCTGGCTGGGTGAGCGGCTCGGGCTGAAGAGGCTGTACCTGATCTCGCTGGTGGGCTTCTCGGTGTTCTCCGCGTTGTGCGGCATGGCCTGGGATCTCAACAGCATGATCGCCTTCCGGATCCTGCAGGCCATTCCGGGTGGGGTGATCCCGGTGACGTGCCTGACCATCCTGTACCGCATGGTGCCCAAGGAGAAGCTGGGCGCGGCGATGGGGTTGTACGGCCTGGGCATCGTGGTGGCGCCAGGTGTGGGCCCGACTCTGGGCGGCTACCTGGTCGAGTACGTGGACTGGCGGCTGATCTTCTACATCAACGTGCCGATCGGTGTGATCGGGGCGATCGCGGCACTGGTGGTGCTGCCCAACTTTCCCGCCACCCCGGGCAAGCGATTCGACCTACCGGGGTTCCTGTGCATCGCCACCGGGCTGTTCGCGCTGCTGCTGGCGCTGTCCGAAGGCCAGGACTGGGGTTGGACCGGGTATCGGGTGTTGATCCTGGTGGCTGGCAGCATCAACCTGCTGGCGTTGTTCGTGGTCATCGAGTTGCAGGTCAAGGAGCCGCTGCTCAACGTGAGGGTGTTCGCGTACTGGCCTTTCATCAACTCGCTGTTGTTGATCAGCATCATGTCCATCGGGCTGTTCGCCGTGCTGTTCTACGTGCCGCTGTTCCTGCAAGAGGGCCAGGACATGACCCCGATGAACACCGGCCTGACGGTGCTGCCGCAGGCACTGGTCATGGCGGTGATGATGCCCACAGCGGGCCGGATCTACGACCGGATCGGGCCGAGATGGCCGGCCGTGATCGGATTGACCCTTGCCGGCGGGGGCACCCTGCTGCTCACCGGGATCAACATCGATATGACCCGCCCGGAGCTGATCGCCTGGATGATGATTCGTGCCGCCGGCCTCGGACTCGGCATGATGCCGATCATGACCGGAGGGATCTCGTCCCTTCCCCCGGACATTGTCAGCGCCGGGAGCGCGTTCAACACCCTGACGCAGCGGGTCACCGCCGCGCTCGGACTTGCCGCACTGACCTCGCTGGCGACTGTCCAACAGGCCCAGATCACGGCGGACCGTTCCGCGTTGCTGCCCGACAACGGCGCCAGCCTCGACCCACGAATTCTGGCCATGCAGCAGCAGGGGGCCGGCGGGCTCCTACCGCTGTGGCAGCAGCTACAGGTCGAGGTACAGGCACAGGCCTACAGCAACGTCTTCCTGGTCGCGGGCATCTGCACCCTCGCCGGGGTGTTCCTCGCCTTCTTCCTGCGCCATGGGAAGGTGCCGAGCACCGGCGACGCCGAACCGGTCGAAGTGGGTTAGACCGGTGCCTCCCGTGCCGCACGGTCGGCTGGATGACTCTGGTAGCCGCGCTCTCGCGGGCGGCTCCGGGTACTGCTTCGGCACCGACCTGGCCGGCCGGGTGCTGCTCGCGGTGGTCCGGCTCAACCGCAGGATGCGCTCGCGGGGCGCCAACCGGACCGTGTCCAGCACCCTGCTCTCCGCGCTGGACACGCTGCGCCGCCACGGCGCGCTGACGCCCGGCCGGCTGGCCGAGTACGAGCGCATCGCCCCGCCCACCATGACGAAGATCGTCGCGGAACTGGAGGATGCTGGCCTGATCTCCCGGTGGGCACACCCGACGGACCGGCGCAGGGCGATCCTGGGGATCACTCAGTCGGGCGCCGAACTGCTCGCCGGGGAGGCGTCCGCCAAGGAACACTGGTTGACCAAGCGGCTGGCCGCGCTGACGCCGAGTGATCGCGCCACCCTGGCCGAGGCTGCCGCGATTCTCGACCGGTTGTCCGGCGACTGAGCCACCGGAGTCGCCCAGCTCAGGACCTGGTCGCCGGCTCACCCAGCCGATAGCGGATGGGCAGCTGCTTGAGTCCGCTGACGAACGTGCTCGCCACTGCCTCGACCGGCCCGGCCAGCTCGATGTGCGCCAGCCTGGGTAGCAGCTCGGCGAAGATGGCCTGGGTCTCCATCCGGGCCAGAGCGGCCCCCAGGCAGAAATGCACTCCGGCGCCGAACGCGATGTGCCGGTTGGGCCTGCGCGTCACATCGAACTCGAAGGGTCGCTCGAACGCGGCCTCGTCCCGGTTGCCCGATGGGTACATCAGCAGCACCTGTTGGCCTTGCGTGATCCGCGCCCCACCGATCTCGTAGTCGCGGGCCGCGGTGCGCATGAACTCCTTCACCGGGGTGACCCAGCGGATCATCTCCTCGACAGCCCCCGGCAGCAGGCTCGGGTCGCGGCGCAGCAGGTCGAGCTGCTCAGGGTGTTGCAGCAGCGCGTGCATGCCACCGGCGATCGTCGAGCTGGTGGTGTCGTGCCCGGCCGTCGCAATGATGACGAAGTACGAGGACGCGTCCAGGTCGGACAAGTGCTCGCCATCGATCTTGGCGTTGGCGATGGTGGAAGCAAGGTCGTCGGTCGGGTGCGCGCGGCGGTCGTTGATCAGCCGCTGGAAGTAGCCGAAGAAGTCCAGCACGACGGCGAGCTGGTCCTCGGTGTTCTCGCCCCGGCGCCGCTGCGGGTCGTCCCCGCCGAACAGCTCCTGGGTCAGCGAGAGCATCCTCGGGAAGTCGCTCTCCGGCAGGCCGAGCAGTGACAGGATCACCGAGAGCGGGTAGTGCGTGGCGACGTCGGCCACGAAGTCGCACTCGCCGCCCCGCGCGAGCAGCAGGTCCACGTAGCGGCGGGCGAGCACGTTCACGCTGTCCTGCATCGCGCGCAGGGTCTTCGGCCGGAACCAGTCGGCCGCGATCGGGCGCAGCACCCGATGGTCCGGGTCGTCCATGTGGACCAGGGTGCGCAGCACGATGCCCTGCTCGGCCTGTCGCTGGTCCTCGGCCGAGGGCACCAGCACCGGACGGGGAGCGTTGCGGAACACCGCGTGGTTCTTCTCGATCTCCAGGATGTCCGCGCGGCGGGTGACCACCCAGAAGGGGTTGTACTCCGGTCCTTCCACCCAGTGCACCGGGGACTCGCGGCGCAGCAGAGCGCATGCCTCGTGCAGCCGGTGCTCCTCGGCGTAGGCGCTGGGGTCGATCACCGTCAGGCCGGCCTGCTGGACCGTCATGGTCATGGTGTGCCTCCCACTGTCGATAGCTGACCCAGCCGCTGGCTGCGTTCCTGCGCCCAGAAGCCCAGCAGGGCAGTCCCCAGGTCGGGCATCCCGGTGCGATGGTGGTAGAAGGATCCTTTGGTGACGGCCAGCCTGGCGCACAGCTCGGATACTGTCAGCCCCTCGCTGCCCAGCTCGGCGAGGATGTCCAGCGCGCACTCGAGGTACGCCGAGCGGCTGACCCGCGCCATTCGTCCCCCCGTCGCCGACCGCCGAGAGTAGCGCCCGTCCCAGCGACCGAAGATGCAGCCGCTCCCCTCGGTCGGCACTGCTCGGGCCGAGGTGGGCTCGCCCGCCCCGGATGCAGTGCGTCACGACCAGTGGCTGCCTGTGACACGGCGATGTGAAGGTGAGCGCGTGACGACCGGACTGTTCGTGCTGTTGGCCGGCGCCGGGTTGGCTGCCGGCCTCTGCGGCTCGATCGCCGGGTTGGCCTCGCTGTTCTCCTACCCCGCCCTGCTGGCTGCCGGTCTGCCCGCGACCACCGCCAACATCACCAACACTGTCTCCCTCGCGGTCAGCAGCATCGGCTCGGTCACCGGTTCGCGCCCGGAGCTGGTCGGGCAGGCCAGGGCAGCTCGGCGGCTCGGCGTCGTCTGCCTGGTCGGCGGGGCCACGGGCGCCGGCCTGCTACTGATCACGCCGCCGGGAGTCTTCCAGCGTGTGGTGCCGTTCCTGGTGGCTGGCGCATCACTGTTGTTGCTGGTCGGCCGGCCAGGTCCGGAAGCACCCCTCTCCGGGTCTCCGGGGACCGAGCGTCGAGACCGGCTCACCGTGTTGGGCGTGCTCGCGGTCGCGGTGTACTCCGGCTACTTCGGCGCCGCCGCCGGCGTGATCATGCTGGCGTTGCTGCTGGCCGCCACACCGGAGTCGTTGCACCGGATCAACGCGCTCAAGAACGTGCTTGCCGGGTTGGCCAACACGGTGGCCGCCGTGGCCTTTGCCGTTTTCGGTCACGTCGCCTGGTGGTGTGTGCTGCCGTTGACTCTCGGATTGCTGCTGGGCTCCTGGCTGGGGCCGGGTGTGGCTCGACGGCTGCCCTCGAATCCGTTGCGGATCGGCATCGCGCTTGCCGGGCTCGGCCTGGCTGTCAAGCTCGGTCTGGACGCTTTCTGAACCACCCCCTCGGCCGTTCTCATGCCGCAACCCCAGTTGTTGCATTGCCAATTACCGTGAGCCACCAGGGAGTTCGGCAATCGGGTTAGTCGTGCTCGACAGCGTGGGGAGGGTTGAGCTCGGCAGGGGAGCACGCCTACGGTCGGCGTACGGGCCATACGGAGGAGGTAATGGGTGATGATGTCTTTGCGGGGAACTGACGGCTGCGCCACCGGCTGCGGCTGCGGCACGCCGGCGTGAGCGAGTGAGGCTCAGCGGGGACGAGGTCGCCCGGCGAACCGAGGCGGCGCGCTGTCCTCGTTGAGCCTCGCCAGTCCGTGCGGGACACCGCCGTGCGGCGCCGCCTGAGATCCAGGCGTTGACCTGGCCGGCACCGGGCCGCAGGATGACGCGGTGGCTACCAATGGTGCGCGGCTCGCCGGTCGCGGCATGACCATGAGCGACCAACTGGCTCGGCATGCTCGCAAGATCCCTGACGCCACCGCCGTGCGCTTCGACGGTTCCGGTCGAACCTACCGAGAGCTGGACATTCGCGTCACCCGGCTGGCGAACGCGCTGGGCGCCCGAGGCGTAGGCGCAGGCGACCGAGTAGCCGTGCTCGCCGCGAATTCGCTGGAGGTTGTCGAGTCCTATCTCGCGGCGCTGCGGCTGGGTGGGATCTGCGTGCCGATCAACTTCCGGCTCGTCGCCGGCGAGGTCGCATACGCACTCGCCGACAGCGGCGCAACCGCGGCGGTGGTGGGCGCGCCCCTCGCGGATCTGCTGGCCAGGGCGAGGGAGCAGGTGCCCGAGGTGCACACCTGCCTGGTCATCGGTGGCGCCGACGCCGGCCTTGCGGATGCCGAGGACTACGAACAGGCGTTACGCGAGGCAAGCAGCGAGCCGACGGAACTCCAGATCGACGACCACGCTCCCGCGTTCATCATGTACACCTCAGGCACCACTGGGCGGCCGAAAGGCGCGGTGCTCACCCACTACAACCTGATGTTGCACGGCTTCAGCAGCCTCGTTCACCTGGGCGTGACCACCGACGACCGGGTATTTCTCTCCGGCGTGCCGCTGTTTCACATCGCGGGGGTGGCCGGCATCCTGCCGAACCTGTTGAACGGCGGACACAGCGTGATCATGCCGACAGGGGGCTTCGACGCACAGCAGACCGTCACACTGCTGGAGAAGGAGCGGGTCACCACGTGTTTCTTCGTACCCTCGCAGTGGCAGGCCATCTGCCAGGTGCCGGACATCGACAGTCGGGACCTCTCCGCGTTGCGCCGAATCTCCTGGGGTGCCGCGCCCGCGTCCAAGACGCTGCTGCGCACGATGATCGAGAAGTTCCCCGGGGCGCAGGTGGTGACAGCTTTCGGTCAGACCGAGTGCAGCCCGGTCACCTGCTACCTGCGCGGCGAGGACGCCATCCGCAAGATCGGCTCGGTGGGCACACCGATGCTCAACGTCGAGGTACGGGTGGTGGACAACGAGATGAACGACGTGCCGAAGGGCGAGGTCGGTGAGATTGTCTACCGGGGCCCGGTGGTCATGAAGGTGTACTGGAACAAGCCCGAGGAGACTCGGGCGGCCTTCGCCGGCGGCTGGTTCCACTCCGGCGATCTGGTGCGCGAGGACGAGGACGGCTACTTCTACGTCGTCGACCGTAAGAAAGACATGATCATTTCCGGCGGGGAGAACATCTACTGCGCCGAGGTGGAGGATGTGCTGGCCGCGCATCCGAAGGTGGCCGAGATCGCGCTGATCGGGGTGCCCGACCCCCGGTGGGGCGAGACGCCGCTTGCGGTGATCGCGCCGAGGGATGCCTCGAACCCGCCGTCCGCTGCGGACATCGAGAGCTACTGCCGGGAACACCTCGCTGGCTACAAGCGACCACGCAGGCTCTCCGTGGTCGATTCGCTGCCCCGAAATCCGAGCGGAAAGGTACTCAAGACGGAGCTCAGGGCCCGGTACGCCGCTGGCGACCTTGTGTCGGCGCCAGCAGTGTGAAGTAAAGTGCTAGAGCGTTCCAGGCATAGAGGACGGCTCGTTTTCAAGTAGAGTACGGATATGATCTCGACATCGAACTGGTCAGACGCCGGCCAAGGATCAGCGGGAGTCGCTGATCCCGATGCCCACGTGGACGACCCGTCTGAAGACGAGGTCGCCGACCACCGCCGAGGACCGCGCCGGCGAGGCGACGCTCTCATCGTGGCGATATTCGAAGCAACGCTGGCCGAGCTCGCCGAGGTCGGCTATGCCGAGCTCACCATGGAACGAGTGGCCAGCAGGGCGCGCGCGAGCAAGGGCTCGCTGTACCGACGCTGGTCCAGTCGCGCGGAGCTGGTGGTGGATGCGCTCGAGCACGAGCGACCCCATCACCGGGAGGTGCCGGATACCGGAAACATCCGCCAGGATCTGTTGAGCTTCCTCGGCAGTCTCATGTCCATGCACGACAGCCCTTCCGGTGAAGCCACCCACGGGCTGATGGCCGAGGTCATCCGGCACCCCGAGCTGATGCGCGAGGTCCGGCTCCGGTTCATCGACCCGACGATCGCGCAGGTGCTGGACAGACTGCGCCGGGGAGTGGTGCGCGGCGAGGTACGGCCGTCAGCGCTGACCTACCGGATCGCGAGCCTCGGGCCAGCACTGTTGCGGCAGCATTACCTGCTCTACGGCGCGCCGATTCCCGAGTCGGTGGTGATCGAGATCGTCGACGAGGTCCTCATGCCACTCGTCGCCGTCTGACACCTGCCGCCGCGCCGCACGACTGACGCCAGTCGAGTGCTCGCAAGCCGGCGGCCCGTGCTCCTCGGGGGTGAGGTGCACGGGCCGCCGGTCACATGTCGCCTTGCGGGTCAGCCACCCCCACCGCCACCGCCGCGGCCACCACCACCGCCGCCGCTGGTGCTGCCGCTGCCGCCACCGGGGCGGGGCTGGGCCTGGGGCAACATGATCTGCTCACCCTCGTTCAACCCCGACAGCACCTGGGTGTTGTCATCACCAACCAAACCCGGCTGGAACTGG
>DASYBQ010000281.1:0-27022 GCA_036500625.1 Pseudonocardia sp.
ACCCCGGTGAACAAGGACTTCCCGGCCGGTTCCTCCTTGTGCCTTTCGATCCTCTGGAAGGGCGGTTCGTGGACGCCGCCGGTGTGCGCGAAGATCAAGGCCAAGGGCATGATCGGTGGTAGCTGATGGCGATGGCGTGCCAAACGGTGTGTAGTCCGTGTTTCACGTGAAACGCCGTGAGCAAGAGTGAGCGTTGTCGGATGGCGGCGCGGGGTTCCGCACAACCGCGGTGTACGGTCCATCCAGCTGCATCGGCCGGGCCGAGCAAGCGCGCCGATCGGGTCACCGGTGGACCATCGCGGCTCTGTCGTTTGCGTCCGTGCGTCGGTGTATTCAGCGAGGGCGAGGACCCCGCCGCCGCGTGGTCATCTTCCCCAACTCGTAGCAGTCTGACGGGCTGGCTGCGGGCGAGATTTCGGGACGAGCGGCTGCGCTGGTGTGTAGCGCACGTTCGGCCGGGGTTTCACATGAACGCTGAGTCGTTCGGTTCTGTTGGCCGGCGGGCCGCGTGCGCTGGCCAGCTTCCGCGACGGCTGTCGAGCCATTATGGCCATCTTCGTCGGGGCTGTTGAGCGGGATGCGGCCCGAGGCCGAAGAGCTGTGATTCAGGTCACTTACCGGGCTGAAATTGTCCACTGGACAGAAATTGATCAAGGCGTAGAGCTGCCTGAATGCCTCGTACTCGGCACTCAATGTCGGGCCGAGCCCGAGGCCCGAGCCACCTGCCGATCGGCCGGCTGGCGGCATTTCAGAAAGCTGTGAGACGGAATTTACGGCCTTCGATCATGAGGCCAGGTAGGGAGGGTCACGGTGCTGGCGCGGCACCGCTGAGGGCGTCTGAGCCCGCCATGGTTCAAGCCGGGAAAAGTGCTCGACCGGTGTACGGCGCTCGGACCGGCGCGGCAAACTGTCGTACGGACCGGGCATGATGGACGTTGACGGAGTTTCTCGACCATCTCTAGCCGCCGGCGCGGCCGAGGAGCCGTTGGTAACCCCCTTGCGTGACCAGAGGCCGGGGCTCCAGGGGCCGGCATTGCCGGGTCCTCAGTGACGACAGTCGGTTCGGCGGATCGAGTCAACGACAGCTATGCGACAACGAGGAAGGTGCGGTGGTGACCGACATGTCGAGCGAGGGCGATCCGCCTCCGGGCACAACACTCGCTGACGGGCCGCACGGCGACGGGCCGCACGGCGACGGGGCAGGGGAGTTCGCGCCGGGCTTTAGCCGGTCGGCGGATGGTGCCGTGCCGGACGGCCCGGTCGTCGAGTCGGCCACCCTGCCGGACGATGTCGCGGAGTCGGCTCGCGCACTGTTCGCTGATCGGCTTCCTTCGGTGCTGCGCTATGCGGCGCTGCTGGCCGATACCGGTGTGCGGCACGGTCTGATCGGTCCGCACGAAGGTGAGCGTCTCTGGCACCGTCATCTGCTCAACTGTGCGGTGCTGACGGAGTTGATCGAGCAGGGCGCCCGGTTGGTGGACATCGGCGCGGGCGCCGGGCTGCCGGGTATTCCGCTGGCACTGGCCCGGCCGGACCTGGAGATCGTGCTCCTGGAACCGATGGCCCGCCGGGTGGACTGGTTGCGCGGCACGGTGCGAGAGTTGGACCTGTCAGTCACGGTGGTGCGCGGTCGAGCGGAAGAGGTCGCCGTACGCCGAGAATGGCGTGGCGCGGATGTGGTGACCGCGCGGGCGGTGGCTCCGCTGGCGCGGCTCGCCCGCTGGGCGTTACCGCTGCTGCGGCCGGGCGGCCAGCTCCTGGCGGTCAAGGGCGTTTCGGCTACCGACGAGGTGAACCGGGATCGCTCGGCCGTGCACGACTTTGGAGGGTTGCCCCCGCGCGTGGTCCAATGCGGAGGCACGTACGTCGATCCGCCGACCACAGTGGTCGCCGTGGAACGAATGGCCCCCCGAGCCGGCTCCACGGCCCGGTCCACCCGGCACACGAGAGGGCGGCAGTGATGAGCGCGCGATCATCTCAGGGTGACCACGGCCGCGATGACGTAGCCGGAATGCATCGTGCCGATGTTTCACGTGAAACATCCCCTCGGCGCGATGTTTCACGTGAAACGCCTTCATTTCCCGGCCCGGCTATGACGATGACAGGCCGTACCGACTTCCGAGCCAGGCGCACCGGTCGAACCGCGGACGGAGCGCCAACTCCCGCACAACCGGAGGAGTTTATGTGGACTCCCATCGCTGAGGAGGCAGAGCAGGCTGCGCGGGTGTTGCACCCACACGGCCAAGCGATGCCGAGACCAGCGCAACGACGAATCCTGACGGTCGCCAACCAGAAGGGCGGCGTAGGGAAGACAACAAGCGCGGTCAACCTCGCCGCCGCGCTCACCTCCTACGGGATGCGGGTGCTGGTGATCGACCTCGACCCG
Source organism: Pseudonocardia sp. (assembly GCA_036500625.1). Classification (GTDB taxonomy): domain Bacteria; phylum Actinomycetota; class Actinomycetes; order Mycobacteriales; family Pseudonocardiaceae; genus Pseudonocardia. Next base: position 2,387 of record DASYBQ010000281.1, read on the forward strand.
CAGGGCAACGCGAGCACCGCGTTGGGTGTCGAACACACCAGCGGCACCGCATCGGTCTATGAGGCGCTGCTTGGTGAGATCAGTCTGGCCGAGGCCGCGGTGTCGAGCACGCAGTCACCCGACCTGCTCTGCGTCCCGGCCACCATCGACCTGGCTGGCGCCGAGATCGAACTGGTCAGCTTGGTGGCCAGGGAAGCGCGGCTCAAGCAGGCGCTGAACGAGGCGGTGCTCGACGAGTTGGATGTCGACTACGTCCTGGTCGACTGCCCGCCGTCGCTCGGTCTGTTGACGGTGAACGCGCTGGTTGCGGCCGCCGAGGTACTCATCCCCATCCAGTGTGAGTATTACGCGCTGGAGGGTTTGGGGCAGCTACTCAGCAACATCGAGCTGGTGCGTGCACACCTGAACAGGACACTGCATGTCTCGACGATCCTGCTCACCATGTACGACGGGCGCACTAAACTCGCCGACCAGGTGACCAACGAGGTGCGTAAGCACTTCGGCGGGCGAGTGCTGCGCACGGTCATCCCGCGCAGCGTCAAGGTCTCCGAGGCGCCGGGCTTCGGGCAGACCGTGCTTGCCTACGACCCCGGTTCTCGGGGCGCCAGAAGCTACCTCGACGCGGCGCGCGAGATGGTCGCACAGCAGGATGCGATGGCTCGGCGATGAACACACGCAAAGGTGGTCTGGGTCGCGGGCTGGCCGCGCTGATCCCCACCGCTCCCCCGGACGGTGTGCCGCACGGCGAGCCGACGCCGAGTGTCCCAGTGAAGTTGGCCGTGGCGGGCACCGGTGGCCAACCGGTCGGCGTCGACGGGGCCGCCGACGCGGAGAGCGGCGAGATCAGCGGCTCGGTGGCGGGTGCCAGCTACCGGGAGCTGGCCACCGTGTCGATCGCGCCGAACCCGCAGCAACCGCGCCGCCAGTTCGACGAGGAATCGCTCGCCGAACTGGCGCACTCCATCAAGGAGTTCGGCCTGCTGCAGCCGATCGTGGTCCGCGAGGTCGAGCCAGGCAGCTACCAGCTGGTCATGGGTGAGCGCCGCTGGCGCGCGGCGCAGCAGGCCGGCCTGGACACCTTGCCGGCCATCGTCCGTCAGACCGAGGACGACGCGCTGCTGCGGGACGCGCTGCTGGAGAACATTCACCGGGTGCAGCTCAACCCGCTGGAAGAAGCGGCCGCCTACGAACAGCTGCTGGCCGAGTTCGGCGTGACCCACGACCAGCTGGCCGACCGGCTGGGCCGCAGCCGCCCGGTGGTGACCAACATGATCCGGCTGTTGCGGTTGCCGGTCGCGGTGCAGCGGCGGGTCGCCGCCGGGGTGCTGTCCGCCGGGCACGCCAGGGCGCTGCTGAGTCTGGACGACGCGGGCCGGCAGGAGGACTTGGCTACCCGGGTGGTGGCCGAGGGCATGTCGGTGCGAGCCACCGAGGAGGCCGTCACGCTGGCCAAGCGGGAGCCGGAGCGATCCCGCTCGAGTTCGCCGCGCAAAGCCGAACGCCCAGCGGAGATCGACGAGCTCGCCGGCCAACTGTCCGACCGGTTCGACACCCGGGTGCGAGTGGAGCTGGGCCAGCGCAAGGGCCGGATAGTCATCGAGTTCGGCTCCACAGCTGACCTGGAGCGCATTGCTGATCTTTTGGCGGGTTCTCGCGCTGACGGATCCTGACGGCGGGCCTAGTACTGCAGGGCCGGTAAGCGAGTCGCCCCTGCGAGGCTCCGCAGGAGTTCCGGCGAAGGCCGGCTGTGAATGTCGGCAACTAAGGGCCGAACCCCTGCTGGCGGCACCCAAGGGTGAGCACAAGCGCGCTCTTTCGGCCGAAGGCGAACTTCCGGAGGCGGGCCCGAAGGGTCCCCGACCGGAAGTTCTCGCGCGAGAACGGCCCTGTAGTACTAGTGGTGTGCTTGGTGGGAGCCGAAGGCTCGGTCAGCACTCAGGAGAGCCGAAGGCTCATTACGGTGGCAACTACCGCTTCTGGGGCGTCTTCGGGGACCAGGTGGCTCGCTTCGGGGATTACCCGGAGTGTGGCGCCGGGGATGCGGTCGACCAGCCTGCGGCCCGTTGCCAGCGGGATCCAGGTGTCCTGCTCGCCCCACAGGATGGTGACCGGGCAGCGGACCGCGTCGTAGTACGGCTCGATCTCGTCGAGGTACCGGTCGTCCATCTGGGCGATCTGCCGGTAGAACGCCGGTTGCCCCTCTTTCCCCAGCCACGGCGCGAGGTAACGCCGCATCTCCTGCTCGGACAGTGTCCGATGCACCGCCCCGGCGATGTAGGCACGCAGCACCGCCTCGTGGAGGTAGCCCGGCAGGCCGGCGAACACCTTCTCGTGCTGCCGGGTGGTTTGGATCAGCGCCGAGCCGGAAGGGGTGAGCGCCACCGGGTCGATCAGGGTCAGTGTGCGGTAGTCGCGGCCGCTGAGTAGGTGGGTGCGCAGCGCGGTGCCCCGCCGAAGTCGTGCGCCACCACGTCCGGCCGGTCCAGGCCCCAGTGCTCGAGCAGCGCGTCGAACAGCTGGTTCTGCACACCCAGCGAGACCTCGTCCGCCTTCGCGGACTGGCCGTAGCCGAGCAGGTCGAAGTAGTACACCCGCCGTCGGAGGGCGAGCTGTGGCGCGATACGCCGCCACACCACCGAGGAGAACGGGGTGCCGTGCAGCAACACCAGCGGGTCACCGTCGCCCAGCGCCGCGTAGCGGACCTGGTGGCCGCGGAAGTCGAACGTGTCGGGCAGGTCCCAGTCTGAGTGCATAACTAACCTCTTTTTACAGTATTTAGGTTAGTTGGTTATAGTTGCCGTCGGCGTGGCCCGTGTCAACCCCCGGACCGGCCGGGGAGAAACGGAAGGGGGAAAGCGCACGATGTGGACAGCGACCGCGTTCCTCGGCGGCCACCCCGCCCTTGACTTCCTCAACACAGCAGGCGGCAGCAGCAAGGACCGCGGTGTCGAGCGGCTGACGGACTTCGGCGTGGCCGCCGGCTGGGCGCACGCCGCCGGGGTGATCGACGACGCGGAGCACCACGACCTGCTGACCGTCTCGGCTACCGACCCGGCCGAGGCGGTCGAGGCGGTCACCGAGCTGCGCGGCCAGCGGGAGGCGCTGCACGCGTTCCTGTTGGCCGGCATCGACGGCACCGACTGCTCGGTCGCGGTACGAGAGCGGGTCACCGCCGACATCACCGCCGGCTATCGCACCGCGCGCCTGTCCCACCGCCTGCACGACGATCCCGCGTGGGTGGTCACCGAGGGGCAGGCCGGCCTGAGGCTGATCGCCATCAGGTTGGCGCTGGCCGGTGGGGCGTTGCTCGCCGGCGGCCAGCGCGACCAGATCCGGGTCTGCGGCCGGTGCTCGTGGATGTTCCTCGACCCGTCACCGACCCGGCGGCGCCGCTGGTGCTCGATGGCGATCTGCGGCAACCGGGCGAAGGTCCAGCGCCATCAGCAACGGGGACCGTCCCAGGTTGAACCGGCCGGCCGGTCCGGGGAACCCTAGGAGCGCCCTGAATAACTCGGACCTACTGCGCTACGGCCGGAGTTATCCAGGACCCTCCTAGCGCCGGCGGATCGCCTCGTCGACCAGCGCGCTGAACACCTCGCCGAGGTGCTCCCCGGCGGCCGCGACCGCGAGCGGCAGCAGAGAAGTGTCGGTCAGCCCCGGGCAGGCGTCCACCTCCATCACGTACACGGTGCCGTCCTCGGCGACGATCGCGTCGGTACGGGAGACATCGCGCAGCCCGAGCAGTTGGTGCACCTGCAGGGCGGCCTGTTCGACGCCGCGCAGCACCTGCGCCGGCAGCCGGGCCGGGCACGGGAACGACGTCGCCCCCGGCGTGTACCGGGCGGTGAAGTCGTAGACGCCGCTCTTGACCACCACCTCGACCACCGGCAGCGCCCGAGGCTCGGCGTCGCCCACCACCGCGACGGCGACCTCCACACCGGAGACGAACCGCTCGGCCAGCACCGCGGTGCCGTAGGCCAGGCAGTCCACCATCGCGGCCGGCAGGTCCTCGACGTTGCGCACCACCTGGGCGCCCAGTGCCGAGCCACCCTGGTCGGGCTTGATCATCATGGGCAGGCCGAGCCGGGACACCATCGCGTCCAGCACCGCGCGGGCACCCAGCTCGCGGAACGTGGCGTGCGGCAGCACCACCCAGTCCGGGGTGGTCAACCCAGCGCGGGCGAACCGGGCCTTGGCGGACGGTTTGTCCCAGGCCAGCCGGCAGGCACTCGAGCCGGAGCCGACGAACGGCACGTCCAGCATCTCCAGCACGCTCTGCACCGCACCGTTCTCGCCATCCCCGCCGTGCAGCGCGACGACGACCGCGTCCGGCGGGTCGGTCCGCAACCGCTCCAGCAGCGAGCCGTCCGCATCCCACTCGGCCACCTGGGCGCCGACATCACGCAGCGCGGCCGCGAGCCGCCGCCCGGAACGCAGCGACACCTCGCGTTCGTGCGACAACCCGCCGGCCAGTACAGCTACCGTCCGCTCACCCATGTGCTCCATTGTCGCACTGTGTTTTCGGGCGGGTTCCGTCCTGACGTATCCCGCAGGCTCCTCCCTCGCCTCGCGGGGCCAGCTCCACAACCCCCATGGAGTGGCACGCGTGCCCCGTGAGTGATTAGGGCCGCTACCGCGCAGCGGCGCCAAAGGCGTAGCGCGACTCAGCACTCTCGACATCCGTTTCGTCATGAGTGATGAGTCGCGCTATAGCGGCCCTAATCACTCACGAGAGCCGGAGGGCCCGCACGACACGCTTTCCGTCGTGCGGGCCCTCCGGCTCATTCGTGCGGGCCCTCCGGCTCATTGAGTGTCGGGAGTAGGTGCCTGCGGCCCTCGGCGGGCCGAGGAGTCGGTGCCGGACCCCAGCCGGGCGGTCGTGCGGTCCGGGGTGCCGAAGGTGTGCAGCACGTCCAGTTCGGCGGCCAGCACCCCGGCGAGGCGGCGCACCCCCTCGGTGATCCGCCCCGGGGTCGGGTAGCAGTAGGACAGCCGCAGCTGCCGGCTGCCAAGACCGTCGGCGTAGAAGCCGGTACCCGAGGCGTAGGCCACCCGGGCGCTCACCGCGCGGGGCAGCATCGCCTTGGTGTCCACACCTTCTGGCACGGTGACCCACACGTAGAACCCGCCGTCCGGACGGGTCCAGCGGCACCCGGACGGCAGGTACGTCGCCAACGCGGACAGCATGGTGTCGCGGCGCTCCCGGTACATCTCCCGGAACGACTTGACCTGGCCGCGCCAGTCGTGCCCGGCCAGGTAGCGCGACACCATCATCTGGTTGAACGTCGGCGGGCACAGCGTGGCGGACTCGGCGGCCAGCACCAGCTTGTCCCGCACCGCGGGCGGGGCCAGCGCCCAGCCGACCCGCAGCCCGGAGGCGAACGTCTTGGAGAACGAGCCGAGGTAGATCACGTTGTCCGGGTCCATGGACCGCAGCGCCGGGTAGGTCTGCCCGTCGAAGCCGAGCAGGCCGTACGGGTTGTCCTCGATGACCAGCACGTCGTAGCGGCGGCAGATGTCCAGGATCTCGGCGCGCCGCGACACCGCCAGCGTGACGCCGGCCGGATTGTGGAAGTTCGGGATCGTGTAGAGGAACTTCGCCCGCTGCCCGGCGGTGCGCAGCCGGTCCAGCGCGGCGGTCAGCGCGGCCGGCACCAGGCCGTCGTCGTCCATCGCCACGTGCACCACCCGCGCCTGGTACGCGGCGAATGAGCCGAGCGCCCCCACATAGGACGGCCCCTCGGCCAGCACCACGTCGCCAGGGTCGCAGAACAGCCGGGTCACCAGGTCCAGCGCCATCTGCGAGCCGACGGTGACCACCACATCGTCGGCATGCCCCCGGATCCCCTCGGCGGCCATCACCTCGGTGATCTGCTCGCGCAGCACCGGCACGCCCTGCGCGGAGCTGTACTGCAGCGCCGCCTGCCCGTCCCGCGCGACCAGCTCGGCGACCTGGCGGGCGAGGGTGTCCAGCGGCAGTGCGGCCAGGTTCGGCATGCCGCCGGCCAGCGAGACCACCTCGGGCCGGCTGGCGACCGCGAACAGTGCCCGGATCTCCGAGGCGGTCATCCCCTCGGTCCGCGCGGCGAACCGCCCGGGCAGGTCGGGGACCGACAAGGCCCGGTCCGGGACCGACAAAGCCCGGTCAGGGGCGGGTAGAGCCGGTTCTGGCGGCTGTGGCAGCTCCGACATAAGGTGTTTCTCCGGACGTGGCGCGGCTGCGGCGGTCACTCGTGAGTGTAAGTGAGACTCGGTACTGGACCCTTCGGCGATGTTCACCGACCGGTTGTGGAAGTACCGTGTTGATAGGTTCCTGGATCGATCTATCCTCGGCATTCGAGCGGCAACCGAGTGCTGGCCAGCGAGCCTGCTAGTTCAGCCGACGTCCTGGAGGTCTGGAGCACGTGCCGAGCGGGCCTTCATCTGTGGTTGCTATCACCCTCGACAACATCGACGAGCTGCCCAAGCGGTGCCGCCGGTGCGTGTTCTGGGAGCTGGCCCCGCACATGGCCGAGCAGGCCGCCGAGTACGGCAACACCGAGCTGGAGAAGGAGGCCTGGCTGTCCAGCGTGCTGCTGGAGTGGGGTTCCTGCGGCAAGATTCTGCACGTCGACGAGGTGGCCGCCGGCTACGCGATGTACGCGCCGCCCAGCCAGGTGCCCCGTTCCTCGGCGTTCCCGACCGGCCCGGTCAGCCACGACGCGGTGCTGCTGACCGCGGTGGCGGTGCTGCCGGAGCTGACCGGTGGCGGCATCGGCCGGATGCTGGTGCAGGCGGTGGCCAGGGACCTCACCCGGCGCGGGGTGAAGGCCATCGAGGCGTTCGGTGACGCGGATCCGACGTTCGACTCGCGCTGTGTCGTCCCGGCGGACTTCCTGCTGTCGGTGGGGTTCAAGACGATCCGCCCGCACCACCGGTGGCCCCGGCTGCGCCTGGAGCTGCGCAGCGGGCTGTCCTGGAAGGAAGACGTCGAGGCGGCGCTGGAGCGGCTGCTGGTGGAGATAGCGATCCCGGCACAGAACACCGGCGAGCTGCCTACTGTGTCGTCGCCGACGATCCTGCCGCGCGAGCCAGCTCACGAGCCAGCACGTCCTGGAAGGTGAACGTGCCGGTCGGCTGATCGTCCTGGCCGAGTAGGTACAGCCGCTTCACCGCGACCAGGATGCCTTCCGCAACGATATCCCGGAACACCGGGTCGAGCAGTTTGCGCCGGTCACCGAGGTTGGTCAGGTAGCCGACCTCGATGCGCACCGCCGGCATCCTGGTCAGCCGGAGCATCTCCCAGGTACGCGGCTGGATGCCGCAGTCCAGCATCCGGGTGCGGGCCACCAGCTCGCGGTGGATCAGCCCGGCCAGCGCCTCGCCGACCGTGGAGGTGGAGCCGTCGGCGGTGCCGAAGTGGAAGGTAGCCAGGCCCTGGGCGTGCATGCCGCGGTTCGCGTCGGTGTGCAGCGACAGCAGCATGTCGGCCCCGGCGGCGTTGGCGAACGCGGCGCGCTCGGCCTCCGGCGGGCAGGAGTGCTCGCCTCGGGACAGCAGCGCCTCCATGCCGGTGGCCGCCATCCGGCCCTCCAGCCGGCGGGCCAGGTCCCACATCAGGTCCGACTCGGCGACCCGGTCCACCGTCACGCCTCGGTCCGGGCCGCCGTGCCCCGGGTCGATGATGATCCGCTTGCCGCGCAGCCTCGGCCCCGCGGTGCGCACCCGCTCCTGCTCGCGCAGCAGCGCCGGCCGCCCACCGGTGACCTTGCGGCCCAGCTGGCGCAGCGCGCGCAGCGTGGCCGGGCCGCAGATGCCGTCCTGGTTGAGCCCGAACTCGCGCTGGAAGCCGCGCAGCGCCCGCTCGGTCTGCGCATCGAACACCCCGGCCGGGCGGCCGGTGTCGAAGCCCAGTTCGAGCAGTCGCTCCTGCAGTGCAAATACGTCGTCACCGGCCATCGGGGCGGATAGCATCAGCGCGAGCATCCGGTCACCGAGCCGCCAGCGTGCCTCGCGCAGCGCCCGGTAGGTGGCCGGGCCGACGATGCCGTCGGTGATCAGGCCTCGGCCCTGCTGGAAGGCCCGTACCGCCTGCTCGACGGAGCCGTCGTAGTGGTCGTCGGTGGCTCCGTCACCCGGCGCGAGCTCGGGCAGCAGCCCGAACTCGCGTAACGCGGAGCGCACCTCGGCGACGGCCGGACCGTTGTCCCCCGTGCGCAGTAGCTGCATGCACCCCTCGCTCACTCGACGTACCGTGCTGATCGGACGCTGATCGGACCCGATCGTGTCGCCGGCCTCCAGGTGGACCTCATTGTGCCCTGACGCCCGCTCGTGTAGCGACAGCGCCCCCGAATACCCCCACGGCCCCCATTCGGAACACCCCATCGGCGGCTGAGTTGTCGATTGTGGTCCAGACCAACTCGGCCGACACCAGATGGGCCCGTCGGGGTGACGGGCCCATCTGCAAAGGTAACGGCGTTGTAAGTGCTAGCCCAGGTAGTCGGACAGGTCGTTGAGCAGCGCGGCCTTCGGCTTGGCGCCGACGATCTGCTTGACCGGCTTGCCCTCCTGGAACACGATCATCGCCGGGATGGACATGATCCGGTAGTCCCGCGCGGTGTCCGGGTTCTTGTCGATGTCCAGCTTGGCAACGGTGATCTTGTCGCCGTGCTCGCCGGCGATCTCGTCCAGCACCGGGGCCACCATCTTGCACGGGCCGCACCAGGTGGCCCAGAAGTCCACCACGACGGTCTTGTCGCTCTTCAGCACTTCCTGGTCAAAGGTGGCGTCGGTGACGTCCACGGTGTTGGCCATCAGGTTCTCCTTCGGTTTTGGGCAGGTTCTCGGAGCTTGTCAGGAGGACACAGCCGCGACCTGGTCCGGCGCGCCGCTGGGGCCGTAGCCACCGCCGACGTGCTCGGCGTCCACCGGCTGCTCGGCCAGCCAGCGCTCCGCGTCGATGGCCGCCGCGCAGCCCGACCCGGCCGCGGTGACCGCCTGGCGGTAGGTGTGGTCGACCAGGTCGCCGGCGGCGAACACGCCGGGGATCGCGGTGTACGTACTCGGTGTGCTGGTCAGCAGGTAGCCGTCCTCGTCGGTGTCCAGCACGCCGCGCACCAGGTCGCTGCGCGGGTCGTGCCCGATGGCCACGAACATCGCGGTGACATCGAGGGTGGACTCCTTGCCGGTCACGGTGTCACGCAGCCGCAGGCCGGACATCGAACCGTTCTCGCTGAGCACCTCCTCGACGGCCGCGTTGGTGCGCCAGCGAATCTTCGGGTCGTTCTTGGCCCGCTCCAGCATGATCCGGGAGGCGCGGAACTCGTCGCGGCGGTGCACGATCGTCACGGTCGTCGCGAACCGGGAGAGGAAGGTGGCCTCCTCCATCGCCGAGTCACCGCCGCCGACCACCGCGATGTCGTGCTCGCGGAAGAAGAAGCCGTCACAGGTGGCACAGGAGCTGACGCCCCGGCCGAGCAGCTCCTGCTCACCGGGTACGCCCAGGTAGCGGGCCGCCGCGCCCATCGCCAGGATGACCGCCTTGGCCCGGTAGGTCTGGCCGTGCGCGGTGACCGTCTTGACCGGCCCGGTCAGCTCGACCGACTCCACGTCCTCGGCGCGCAGCTCGGCGCCGAACCGCTTGGCCTGGCCGCGCATCTGCTCCATGAGGTCCGGGCCCATGATGCCGTCGGTGAAGCCGGGGTAGTTCTCCACCTCGGTGGTGGTCATCAGCGCACCACCGAACTGGCTGCCCTCGAACACCAACGGGTTCAGCTGGGCCCGCGCCGCATAGACCGCGGCGGTGTAGCCGGCCGGCCCGGATCCGATGATCACCAGTTCCCGTACGTCGCTACTCATCCCACCGTCCTCTTCGTCGCTAAGACCACACCGTTCAACACGATCCTAGGAGGAGGCATTCCCGCAGGTGACTTGCGTCGCCGCCGGGGCGGGCGGGTCAGCGGTTGCCGGCCGGTCCGGTGCGCTCGGCAAGCAGATGACCTGCCCCGGAGCCGCAGTCCGGGGTGACGAGGACGGTGCGCACCTCGCCGGGTGTTTCGGTGGGCAGCAGCAACGCCACCGCCGGCGCGCCGTGCCAGGTGTCCGGCAGCGCCCGGGCGCCCCGGTCCGGGCCGAGGCCAAGGTGGCTCAGGCAACCGGCCCGCTGGGCGGGGTCGGCCAACGGGCTCGCCGGCCGGCTCAGCGCGTTGAGCTGACCGGACGGTTCGGCGGGTCCGGCTGTGCCGGTCGGGCCGAGGAAGGTGAGCAACACGCCGGCGGTCGCGGCCGCGGCGGCCAGCACACCGACTCCGAGGCCGGCCGCGGCGGTTCGCCGGCCACCGGAAAGGCCGCTGGACCGGCCACGGCCGCGGCGTAGCCACCAGGTGCGCGGGGCCCTTCGCATCGGCACGACCCAGTTGGCCGGCTGCGGCCCGGCGCAGCTGGGTACCCGCTCGACCGCGCCTGGCGCCGCGTTCTCGGCGGGTGGCTCGGTCGCGGGCTCGGCGGCCCGGGGCGGGGGTAGCTCGGCGAGCGCGGCCAGCCACTGGTCCATCAGCTCGACCGGCGGGGTGGGCCAGCTGGCCTCGACCAGCTCGGCGGTGGTGCGCCGGTGCGCGGCGGAGCGCTCGGGGCGGGACACGTTCACCGTTCCTCCGTGGTGGTCTCGAGGGCTCGCAGGTGGCCGAGTGAGTGGGCCAGCCGTTCCCGGCCCCGGGAGGCTCGGCTCTTGACCGTGCCGACCGGGACGCCGAGCATGCCGGCGACCTCGTGGGTCGGGTAGCCGTGCATGTCCACCAGCACGACAACCACCCGCTGGTCGAACGGCAGCCGGGCCAGCGCGCTGGTCACGTCCAGGCGCAGCTCGTCGTCGCCGATGGGGTCCCTCGGCGCGGGCAGCCGGGCCAGCTCGGTGTCGCACATCGGGTAGGACGGGCGGGACCGGTTGTGTCGGTAGCGGTCCAGGCAGGCGTTGACCACGATCCGCACCAGCCAGCCGCGCACCGAGTCGCTGGCCCGGCACCCGGCGGCCCGCTGGTGGGCGTGCAGAAGTGCGTCCTGCACCGCGTCGGCCGCGTCCTCCCTGCTGCTCAAGGTGCGCAGCGCCACGGCCCACAGCGTGGCCGCGTGCCGCCGCACCAACTCGGCAAAAGCCAACCGGTCACCCTCGAGGTGCGCCCGAAGCAACTCCGCATCACAACGTTCCACGAGCCGAGACGCTAGAGACCCCGCCCACCCCACCCGACCAGTTCGGCACTACTACTTCGCAATCGCACACATGCGCCTCGGCCGCCGCACGACGACGAGCGTGTCGTGCGGCACAAGGGCCACCACGCGGGTAGTAGAAGCCGGCCCCGCGAGGCTCCAAAGGAGTTCCGGCGAAGGCCGGGTAGTGCATGTCCGCAACAACCCGCCGACGTCAAGAGGCCGCTGCCAAGGCAACCACAAGCGCGCCTCCGCGACGGAGGAGCTACGGATCCCGACGGCGGGCCGCCAGGGCCCGCCCGAGGGATACGTCGGCGCGGGAACCGCCGACTAACCGACAGCGCGCTGGAAATGGAGTTCGGCGATCTCAGTGACGTTCTGGTCGTCGCCGCCGCCCAGCTTGGTGATCCACACGAGTACGTTCTGCACCGGTTGGCTGCCGGCCAGCGCGACGGTGGTGACGGGGCCCGCCAGCGTGGTGTTGCCGATGGGGACCGTCTGGTTGAACTGGGCGTCCGGCGCGGGCGCGGAGCGAATCTCCAGCTGGCTGCCGTTGCTGGGCGAGGTGATCGCCAGCGAGGACAGCTGCACCGGTGAGGCGAACGAGACCATGATGCCAACGCCGGGCTTGAGCGCCGGGAACGGCTGGTGGTAGAGGTAGGTGCTCCAGCTGGTGGCCGGGTTGTTGTCCACCGCCTTGGACACCCGGCCCTGGTTGTCCGGGTCGCCGGACAGGTCGAACACCCGCGCCGAGGCAACCGGCACCGCGGCCGAATCGGGCGGCGCGGCCGGTAGTCCCGGTGCCGGCGGTGGCACGGCCGGCGGTGGTGCGAGGGGCGGCAGGGGCGCGGCCGGCACGGATGCGGCGGCCGGCGGTGGGCTGGCCACCACGATCTTCGGCGGGGAGGCCGGTGTCACGCCGAGCAGCGAGCCGGCCTGTACCCCGACGTAGCCGATCACCGCGAGCATGCCGAGGCCGAGGCCGCCCATGCCGATGGACAGCTTGCGCTTGCGTTCCCGGTCCGGCTTGGGTGCGCCGACCGAGTCGGTGCGCCACACCTCGTCCGGGTCGACCGGGGCGCCGTCGTCCGGCGGCGGCAGCAGCGCGGCCTCCGCCTCCGAGTCGAGCAGCTCACGGGTCACCTTGTGTACGGCGGCGGCGGTGTGTACCTGGCCGTGCACCCCGCCCGCGCCGAGCGCGCCGAGGGTCAGCGCGGACACCTCGACCGACACACCGGGCCGCACCACACCCGGCGGCAGCACCGAGCCCTGCACGTCCCGGGGCGTCGGCGGCATGCCGGCCAGCTCGGCGTCGGTACCCGACAGCGGCCAGGTGCCGGTGAGCAGGGCGTACAGCGTGGCGCCGAGCCCGCGCACGTCGTCGGCGGGGGTCATCGCCGGGTTGGGCAGCGCGAACGCCAGCCGCGCGCCGCCCTCCGGGGTGATCCGGACCCGCTGCGGGTGGGCGCAGCCCAGCACCAGGCCCTGGCGGTGCGCGGCCTCGGCGGCCTGCGCCAACGGATCCAGCATGCCGAGCACCACGCCGGTGCGCAGCGGTCCGCCCGCGACCGCCTCGGCGAGGCTCTTGCCGGGCACCCACTCGGTGACCGCGAGGCCGTGCACGTCGGCGGGCAGGCCGCCAGGTTCCTTCCAGTCGTTGCGCATCACGTCGAGCAGCCGGGCGCAGCCGATGTGCTCGAATCGGCCGGACCGCAGCGCGCGGCGGATCATGTCGTCGGCCCGCTCGGTGCCGCCGCGCTCGCCGGTGTCCTGCAGCAGGGTCAGCGCAACGTCACGTTCCAGCACGGTGTCGCGGGCGCGCCAGAACTCCGCGTGCACCGAGGTGTCCGCGCCGACCTGGATCAGCAGCCGGTAGCGCTCGGCGATCATGCCGCCGGGGGCGCGGAGCCGGCCGACCTCGGTGGGGTGCGGACCGACCGTCCGGTGAGCCGGTCCGGCATCGGCCGTTGCACCGCGAGCCGGCCCGCCGCCGGTCGGTCCGCCGCGAGCCGGGCGCGGGCCGCGACCCGATGCCCGGTCGGCCGGCGGCCAGCCGTTCGAGGCAGCGCCGCCCGATGCGGAGCTCCTGGCACGGACAGACCTGTCGGCCGACGAGGAGCCGTTGGCCTGGACGGAGCCGGAGCCCATGGCCGCGCCGGAGCCGTTGGCGCCGTCGGCCGGGTTGGCGTGCGGGTCGGTGCGACTGGTCGGCCGGCCGCCGTTCGAGGCGGTCGAACCGAACCCGGAAGTGGGGTTGGGAACGGGCGTGTCGGACGCCGGGGCGGCGGGGCTCGACACGGCGAGGTCGCCGGGTGACGTGGCGGCCTCGGTCGGCGAGATGGCAGCCGGGGCGGAGGCGGCCGGCACAGCGGAGGAGGCAGATTCGGTCGACACGGAGGGTGACGGGGTCGGCACAGCCGGATCCGTCGAGGGGGAGGCGGCCATTGTCGGCTCCCCGCCTGCGACGCGGACGACCCCGCCGGCCCGCTCCTCGGCATCCACGCTGGCCAGACCGCCATCGGCGGCAACCGGTGCGCTGCCCGTACTGCGGCTGAGCGTGGCGGCCGGGCGTTGTTCCGTCTGCCCGCTCACCCTGTGTGACCCCCTCGCCGGTCGGTGATCCAACCCCTTCCAGGGTACGGCAGCCGCAACCGGATCGATCCGGTTGCGGCACAGCTGAGACATGCTTGTCACCTGGTTCTCAGCGGCGTGCCAGCCTGGTCCACAGCGGTCCCAACTCGGATAGCCGAACCAGCTTCATCACCACCAGCGTCACCGCCAGCGCGGCCACGCTACCGCTCACCAGAACGGACCAGGCGGCGGCCTTCATACCCACCGATGTGAGCAGCGACTCCCGCAACAGGATGGCCAGCCCGGCCCCGGCCAGTCCGCCGATCGAGGACGCCACCGCCGTCTTGCCGAAAGTGATCAACACCTCACTGGTGCCGAGGCCGCCGAGCCGGTGCCGCAGCCACAGCTGGCCGACGATCGCGCCGACCACGAACGACACACTGTTGGCCGCGGCCAGCCCGAGGACCACCTGGTCGGGCGGCAGCACCGCCGGGCACAGCAACAGCAGCGGGATCTTGGCCAGCACCATGACCACCTGGATGACCGTCGGGGTCCTGGCGTCCTTGAGCGCGTAGAACACCCGCAGCTGCAACATGGTGACCGCATAGGGCAGCAGGCCGAACGCGGACACCGCGAGCGTGGTGCCCAGCCGGGTGGCCTCGCCGCCGCTGGCCTTGCCGATGCTGAACAGTGCCAGCCCGATGGTGCCGCCGAACAGCGTGATCAGCACGATCACCGGCAGCAGCGCGATGGTGGAGTACCGGATGCCGAGGGAGAAGTCCCTGATCAAGTCGCCGAACCGGCCCTTGGCCGCGGCGCGGCTCATCCGGGGCAGCAGCGCGGTCAGCAGCGAGACGCCGAGCACGCCGTAGGGCACCTGCAACAGCAGCCACGCGTTGCTGTAGGTGGACACGCTGCCGGCGTCCGCGTCGGCGGCCACCCGGGTGGTCACGATGTAGCCGGCCTGGCCGATCAGCACGTAGCCGGTCACCCACAGCGCCAGCCCGCCGGCGTCGCGCAGCCGCCGGTCCCAGCCCCAGCGGGGCCGCCAGCTCAGCCCGGCCCTGCGCATCGACGGCAGCAGCACCACCGCCTGCACGACGATGCCGAATGCGGTGCCCAGGCCGAGGACCAGCAGTTTCGGGTCGGACATCCGGACCGGGTCGAGCGAGATCTCACCCGGCATCGCGGCATAGACGCCCAGCACCGCGAGCATCACCAGGTTGTTCAGCACCGGCGCCCAGGCGAAAGGGCCGAACACCCCCCGGGTGTTGAGGATCGCGCCGAACAACGCGCCCAGCCCGTAGAACACGATCTCCGGAAGCAGCAGCAGCGCCAACACGGTGGCAAGGGCCGGGTTGGCATGGGTGTCGTTGTCGCCGCCGAGATAGAGCGCGGTCAGCAGCGGGGCGCCCAGCATGGCCAGCGCGGTGGCCAGCACCAACACCACGGTGGCCACGGTGAGCAGCTTCTGGGTGAAGGCCTCGCCGCCGTCGGAGTCCTCGTTCTGCGCGCGGACCAGCAGCGGGATCATCACGCTGCTCAGCACCCCGCCGAGCAGCAGCTCGTAGACGATGTTGGGCAGCGTGTTGGCCACCGTGTAGGAGTCGTTGACCACGGCGAGGCCCAGCGTGCCGACAAGGGCGAGCTGCCGGGCGAACCCGGTGACCCGGCTGACCAGGCTGGCCACCGCCATGGTGCCGCCGGTGCGCAGCAGCGAGGCGCGGTGCGAGGTGGGCGCGGCGTCCTCGTCTGGTCCGGACGGGCCGTGCGCGGCACCGCCGGTGGATCTGTCGGTGCTGGTCATGGCCGGGTCGGGTGCGGCGGCCTTGTGTTCTCCGGGTCCGGGCGGCGCCGCGTCGCCCGGTCCGCCGCCCTGGCCGCCTCGCCCGGCGTCGCCGCGTCGGCTGCCCTCGCCGGGTCGCCCGCTCTCGCCGGGTCGCCGGGCCGTGCCTGGTCGCCGGTCCTCGTCGGGTCGCCCGCTCTGGACGGGTCGCCGGGCCTCGCCCGGTCGCGGATCCTGCGCGGGTCGCCGGTCCTCAACGGGTCGCCGGCCATGGGCGGGTCGTTCGATCCCGTCCGGTCGGCCGGTCTGGCCGGGTCGTTCGGTCGGGCCCGGTTGGCCGGCCTCGTCGGTTTGTTCGGTCTCGCTGAGTCGCCCGGTTTCGGCGGTTCGGCGAGATACACCTGGTCGTTCGGCCTCGGTTGGGCACCCCGCCTCGACCGGCTCGCCGTGGACCCGGGAGGGCCGTGCGGCACCGCCGGTGGGTCGGTGGGAGCCCGGTTCGGCTGGTTGCGTCCCAGTGTACCGCTCTCCCTCGGCCGGTTCGGGTAGTTCGGCTGGTTCGGCACCGGCTGGCTCGGTGGGATCGGCCGGATCGGTCTGGGCCGCCTCGGCGGTCCACCGGGCGGGCCGCTCACCAGGTTGCTGACCGGTTCGGAGATCGAGTGGGTCCGCGCCGGCACACCGTTCGCCGGGGTAGTTACCGGCGCGTCCGGGGTCGCCCCGGCCAGCTGCCGGGTGCTGGCCGGTGTGCGCTGCCCAGCGGCCGATCGGGCCGGCGCCCGGGTCCTCGGCGGGCTGGTCGGCACGCCGATCGGCCCGGCCCCCGGCCCCCCGCGTCCGCGCACACGACGCACGATACGTCGCACCGCGAGTATCACCATCAAGAGGCCCGCGGTCCCGGTCAGCCACAGGGTGATGGTGCCGTACACCGTCGAGCGCAGCTGGAGCCGGCCGGGCACGCCGAGCGACCGGCCGCTCAGCGTGGTCAGCCGGGCCTCCACGCTGAACTGGCCGGATCGGGTCAGCTGGGCGTTCGCCTTGAGCTGCAGCCGGCCCATCGGCGGGATCGGCTGGATCGTCGGGTCCGGGTTGATCGAGGTAATCCGCAGTCCGGGGGTGTCGGACAGCACCAGCCGGGTCCGCATGGCAACCGGCAGCCCGTTGGCCAGCGTGATCGGCAGCGGCGCCTCCCGGTCGCCGAGTGCGTACGGGCCGGGCGGTTCGAGCACCCGCACCAGCGAGCGCATCAGCCGGATCCGGTCGGTGATCACCGTGGTGGACGCCTCGGCCAGCTCGGGCTGACCGCGCCACACCGAGGAGCCTGCGCGCAGCAGACCCTCGGTGACCGGGTCGAACACCTGGGCCGGGCTGGCACCCACCCCTGGCGCGGCGACGGCCGCCGCGCGCAGCGACTCGGTGGTGTCCCGCGCGTCGCGAAGCAGGGTGGTGACCGTGGCGGGCACCTCACGGGCGCCGGCGCGCAGCGGGTAGACCAGCGTTGCGCCGGGCACGGCGCTGTCCGCTCCCGGGTTGTCCGCCGGGGCGGCCAGCGGGATCGGCGCGAGCCGACCGGCGGTGACCAGCGCGCCGATCGAGGTGAGCAGCTCGCGCGCGTCCGTCCCGGCGATGTTCCACTGGTGCGGCGGGGCGATGAGCAGCGGACCGTTGGCCGCCCCGGCCGGGTTGAGCGCCCGGTAGGTGATGGCGCCGATGAGGTCCTCGCCGGACAGCGGCAGCCCGCTGCCGGCCAGCCCGACCGGATCGGAGCCGCTGACCGAGCCGAGGCTGCCCCGGGTGCCCCGGACGGTGTCCAGCCCGCCGAGCCCAGCGCCGAACGAGCCGGCCCTCGGGTTCTCCTGCGCGGAGCCGAGCGCGGCCTGGGTGATCAGCGGGTCGGTGAGCATGCCGGTGGTGGTGCTGCCCGGCGCGGACAGCCGCACCGTGCCGCCGTAGCTGAGTGAGTTGCGCGCCGAGCGGCCGGACGAGGACACCGCGTCGGCGGAGAGCAGCACGGTGCGTCCGCCGGCCTTGGCGTAGTCGCTCAGCGAGCGTTCGTCGAGCAGGCCGTCGGCCGGCCAGGTGGTGTCCGCGCGGACCGGGGTGCGCAACACCTCGGCGGCGGTCCGCGCGCCGCCGAGTGTCGCGAAGCTGGTCAGGTCGCCGAGGCCGGCGCGGGACAGCGCGACCATGTCGGCGTCGGCGAACGGCAGCGCCACCACGCAGCGCCCGGCCGCGTCGGCGCGCAGCCGGTTGAGCCAGCTGGTGGCCGCCGCCACGCCACGCCCGGCGCCCTGTGTACCGTTCGGGCCGCGCACCTGGTAGCCGCCGACCATGTCCGCCACCGTGCTCACCAGGTCCGGGTCCACCGCGAGACAGATCGCACCGCGCAGCGGCGAACCGGCCGGCGCGCCGGACTCCAGCGCGGTCAGCAACCCGTCCAGCCGACCGCCGGGGGCCAGCTCGGTGGCCAGCTGGTCATCGCCGAGCAGCACCGGCTCGCCGGGGCCGGTCGGCAGCCGCCGGGGCGCATCGGCCAGCGGGTACAGCATGCTGACCGGTTGCGCGGCGCCGGTGGTGTCGGGAACCGAGGGTGCCGGTGGGCCCGGCCGGGCGCTCGCGGTGGGCAGCCCGAGCACCGGCAGCAGCACCCGCACCCCGGTCAACCGGATCGCCTCGCCCCGGGGTGGCTCGCCGTTCACATTGATCAACAACTCGTACACCCCGGACCGCTGCAACGCCAGCGACCCGGCGCCCGGCCCGCGCAGCGGCACGTCCAACCGCACCGGGACCTGCTGGCCGGGCGCGAGCTCGTCGGCCAGCGGGTCGAACGCCGGGATGACGGTGTCCGCCGCGATGTTGCCGTCCAGCGCGCCGCGGATGCTGCCCTCGGCGCGCAGCCGGTCGCTGCGCTGCATCCGGATCTGCACATTGCGCAACGGCTGGGTGCCGGAGTTGACCAGGCTGCCGGTGACCGTCAGCGTGCTCGGCCCGCCCGTGCTGACCAGCCTCGGTGACATCGAGTCCACGTTCAGCGTCACGGCGGGCCCGGTGGACCCCTCGGGCGGCGCGGCCAGCCTGCCCACCGGGTTCGGTGTCGCTTTGTCCGGGGTTGCGGATGTCGCGGGGGAGTCGGCCGCGGCGGTGGCGGAGGCCGTGCCGGGGCGGGCGGTGGTCCACACCACAGCGCAGAGCAGGGCGGTGGCGACGGCAGCCAGCGCGACCAGGGTGGAGCTGGTGGTCGCGGGCGGGCGCCGCCCCGACGTCACGCGGATTCTTCCAACATGGCCGTCGCCCGCCGGACCAGCCGGCGCTCGTCCGCGTAGGCCAACCGGGACTCCAGCTCGTCCAACGGCACCCAGGCCACCTCGGTGACCTCGATGTCCGAGTCGGACAGCTCGCCGCTGAGCATCCGCAGCAGGAAGTGATGAACGGTCTTGTGCACCCGGCGGTCCTCTGCGACGAACCAGAAGTCGATGGTGCCCAGCGGCGCGAGCACCTGGCCCAGGATGCCGGTTTCTTCCTCGACTTCCCGTATTGCCGCCTGTTCGGGCGTTTCGCCGGCCTCGATGTGCCCCTTCGGCAGCGACCACAGCAGGCGGCCGCGCCGGTCCAACCGGCCGATGATGGCGGCGATCGACAGGTCATGGTCGACGACCAAACCGCCGGCCGAGGTCTCATCGACGGTACGCAGCCGCCGGCGACGCTCGGAGCCGCGGCCGCGGCGGCCATCCGAGCGACCGCGGGAAGGGGACATGCCGAGATGGTAACGACGTCGCAAACTCCGCGTCGGCCGGTCAAGCCGCATTGCACCTCAGAATGGCGTCGAGTTTCCCCGGCGTTGGGTGCCGACACCGCTGGTCGCGGGATTCAGCGAGCCGGCCAGCTCGTGCCAGTGATACATCAGCCGCCGCGCGTCGGTGGGACAGACGGTGAGGGTG
Organism: Pseudonocardia sp.; assembly: GCA_036500625.1. GTDB lineage: Bacteria > Actinomycetota > Actinomycetes > Mycobacteriales > Pseudonocardiaceae > Pseudonocardia. The sequence continues at coordinate 21,863 of DASYBQ010000281.1, forward strand.
TCGCCGCGGCGCAGCTGCATGAACCAGCTGCTGTCGGTGATGTGGAAACCGATCACCCAGTCGCCCCGCCTCGGTGGGCCGCCGAACCGCCCGGTCGCGCCGAGCTGCCCGGCGAACCGGATGCCGCCACACATCCGGGCCAGCGAGGTCGCGTCCTGGCGGGGCACCCCGAGCTCACCCAGCTCGTCGGCCAACTCCCACAGGTCGCCGCCCCCGGCCTGCTCCCGCGCCTTGTCGAACGCGGCGACCGGGATGTTCGCCGGGCTGCCGATACCCGGCTTCACCGGCCCGCGCCGGGTGGCCAGCCACAACAGCGCCCCAGCCACTCGACTGCCGTCCATACCGACCAAGTCGACCGGGAGCCCGCCGCCGTCGTTGCCGCCGCGGTCCTCGCCGTCGTCGACGCCCGTGATCAGCAGCCCGTTCGCGCCGGCCACCGCGCCGAGGCCGAACACCATCGGGCCACCCTCGGCCAGGTCATGGAACCGGATGTCGAGCTGGTAGTCCGGATTGGCGAACAGCCGCAGCGCACCGGCCAGCTGGGCATGCGGACGGGCGCCGGGCAGCCGGCCGTCGGAAAGACCCCGGGCGGCCAACCCGGCGACGGCCTTGTCGAGCAGGGTCCGGCTCTCCTCGACGGTGTAGCCGGGCGGCCGCATGGCCAGCTCGATGGGCGTCTCACCCAACCGCAGCGCCGCCCAACAGCCGAGGAACTCCGCCGGCGACAACCGCACACTCGTACTAGGCACGGTCATGGCTCCCCCAAATTGACTGGTCACTCAGTGCACGAGCCCGCGCAGGTTCTGCAGCATCAGTTCGGCGGCATTGCTGGCCTGCTGACACGCGACCTGGTGGTTGATGCCGGGAAAGTCGCCGGCTCGGTTGTCGAACTGAACCCTCAGTTGCTCGCCCTGGGCGACGTCGATCGCCAGGATGCACTGGCGCTCCGCGTTCTGGTACGGCGAGGACGTTTGTACGGCCGAGAAGCCGCCGACCTTTACGACCTGTACCGGCGCGATGTTGCCGAGCGCGTAGTCGGCGCCTTGTTTGACGATCGCTCTGGCGATCCAGGACTTTTCCGGTTTGACTCCGCCACTGTTGGCCCAGTCACAGGAAAGGCTGCGGAACTGGTCGGCGTCGTCGAATCTGTCGCCTTGGTCAACGCCTAGGCGCGCAACTTCGGCGGGGGTCAGCAGCGCGCAGGGGTCGACGCCGTCGAGGCGTAGTTCGGCAGGTCGGGGCGGGAACGGTGAGCTGGTGGTAGCCACCGGGGGTGGCGGTGGGCTGGAGGTGGCCGGCGGCGGCGAGGCGGGAGCGCAGCCAGCGGCGCCGAACGCCAGGGCCGCGCTGCCCAGGAGTCCGGCGAGTTGTGCACGGATCACTTCGAGCCGCCTACCGGGCCGGGCGCTGGGTGGGCGGTCGGCGGGCGTAGGTCGCCGGGCGTTATGGCCGGTATGTATTGCCGAAGGCTCGCCGCAGGGTCGAGTGGGTTGATTGGCGCCATCGGCTTCGGCAACGCCGACGCGGGCTGGGCAGCGGTGGGGTGGTTGTCTTGGTAGGCCTTGAATGAGGCCCTGATCTGGTCGTCGGTGGTGTCGTAGCCGTGCAAGGTGTGATCCAGTTGTTTTATCGCGTCTTGGAGCGACTGCACGTAGGCGTTGGCCTGGTGCACGATCAGTCCGATCTTCTCGTTGAACCCGGCTGATGCATGCGGCGACACCGGGTCCGTGCCGCAGTCCTGCACTACCAGATCGCTTGAGTATCTATTCAGGCGTTCGGAGAGCCGGTCGTATTCGGTTTGGATGATGTTGCGGGCGTTCAGGAGGGCTTCGGTGGTCACCTTGAAGGAGCCGGGGCCGCCGGCGGTGGCTGCCGCGACGGCTTCGGATGCCGAGGCGGGTGCTGGGTGCACTGCGCTCATGGTCGGCAACGATAGAGGTTGGTCTGACCTGTTCGGCGTGGAATGGGAGATTGCTGGTCAGCTGAGTGGCTGGCCGAGCAGCCGGTCGGCGTGGTCGGGTGTAGAGCAGGCGGCGGGTGTGCCAGGGCGCCGTCCGGAAGCAGGTCGGGCTCGCTGTCGGCTTCGGTGTGCACGTGTGGCCTCCGCGCCGCGCACCGAACGTCCACGCCGCGCATGGCGCATCATGCGCGGCGCGGACGAGGGATGCGCGGCGTGGCATGTTGGGTCGCTGGTGCTCGCGGCAACCGCGCCATCCGTGCCGGGGCCGCCGCGTACCGGCCGCGCCGTGGGTGCGTCCGCCGCGGCGGCGTGCCTGTGGGGTTAGTACGCGGTATCGGCGCGGTCATGGCTTCCCCAAATGACCGGTTACTCAGTGCACGAGCCCGCGAAGGTTCTGCAGCATGAGCTCGGCGGCCTTGCTGGCCTGTTGGCAGGCCACCTCATGGTTGATGCCGGGATAATCGCCCTGCAAGTTGTCGTAGTCGACCTCTAGGTGTTCACCCTGCGCAACGTCGATCGCCAGGATGCACTGGCGATTCGCGTCGTGGTACGGCGACGAGGTCTGCACAGCAGAGAACCCACCCACCTGCACGACTTGGACCGGCGCGGCATTACCTAACGCGTAGTCGGCGCCTTGTTTGACGATCGCCCTGGCGATCCAGCCGTTGTCCGGATTACCTCCGCCGTTGTCCCAATCGCAGACCAAACTGTGGAACTGGTCGGCGTCATTGACTTTGCCGACTTGCTGGACACCGAGCTTTGCCTGCTCGGTGGAGGTCAACAGTTCGCACGGGTCGACACCGTCGAGCCGCAGCTCGGCCGGTCGAGGAGGGAATGGAGAGCTGGTGGGTGCCGCTGGGGGTGGCGGCGGATTCGGTGCAGCCGGGGGTGGCGCAGTGGGAGCGCAGCCAGCGATACCGAATACGAGGGCCGCGCAGCCCAGCGCGACAAGTCGGGCTCGACTCACCGCAGGCCACCTGCCGGGCCGGGGGCGGGGTGGTCGGTCATTGGATTCTGACCATTGGGCGCTCTGGTTTGTGCGTACTGGCGCAGGCTCGACATGGGGTCGACCGGGCTGGTCTGCGTCATCTGCAGCGGCGGCGCGGCTTGTGTCTTTTGGAAGGCGTCGAACGAGGCTTTGATCTGTTCGTCGGTGGTGCCGTAGCCGCGCACCGTCTGATCCAGCTGATCGGTCGCGTCACGCAGCGACTGCACGTAGGCCTCGGCCTGCTGCACGATCAGCCCGATTTTCTCGTTGAAACCGGCTGATGCATATGGCGACACCGGATCCGGGCCGCAATTCTGGACTACCAGAGTGTTTGAGTACGTCCGCAGGAGACGTCGGAGTCGGTCGTACTCGGTTTGTAGGATGTTGCGGGCGTTGAGGAGGGCTTCGTTGGTGACCTGGAAGGAGCCGGGGCCGCCGAGGTTGGCTGCCGTGAGGGCTTCGGATGCCGAGGTCGGTGCTGGGTGCACTGCGCTCCTGGTCGGCAACGATAGAGGTTGGTCTGACCTGTTCGGGGTGGAATGGGAGATTGCTGGTCAGCTGAGTGGTTGGCCGAGTAGCCAGTCGGCGTGGTCGGGGGTGTAGAGCAGGCGGCGGGTGTGTTCCAGGGCGCCGTCCGGGAGCAGGTCGGGCCAGGCGATGCCGGGTTCCAGCTCGGTGTCCGCCGAGTTGAGCATGATCTCCAGTGCCTGGGCGAGGCCGTCGAACTGGCCTTGGTAAGCGTGCCGGCGCCCGGGTGCCAGCAGGGGTGCTTGGGAGCGTTCGGCGGCGTAACAGAGAGCGTGCCGGATCACCGGGCCGGCGTGCTGGAAGATCGGCTCGAACGGGGCGATCGGGTCCTCAACCGCCACCACCAGCCGCTGGCCTCGGCGCGGCGTCACCCGGGCGGCCTTGGTCACCGCGAGCGCGTGCGCGATTTTGACCAGGCAGTACGGCCGCGGGTCTTCCGTCGGGCGGCTACCCACTCGGGTGACGGAACCGTCCGTTCCATGCAGGTACACGACGAGAAGCATCTAGAGTCCCCCTAGACAGCACTACCTGACCATGTTCATGTAATTTATCATAGATAAGGCTCAGGCATGACTACTCCATCGCAGCATCACCCATCGCCGCTGCGCTGGTTGATCGGCACCGAGCTGACCCGGTTCCGCAGGGAGGCGAGGTTGTCCGTAGCCAAGGCGTCCGCGCTGACCGGCATCGGCTCGCCCAAGATCGGACACATGGAGAACGGTCGGCAGCAGCAGATAGAGCAGGACATCGCCACGTTGCTGTCCGCTTACGGCGCTGACCCGCGCAGCATCACCCGTCTCGTAGAGATGAGCTCGCGCGCCGAGGAAGCGAACTGGTGGAAGCCATGGACCGATGTGGTGGACTCGTGGTTCTCGCTCTACGTCGGCCTGGAGCGTGTCGCCGACCGGGAGTTCGTCTACGAGCGAGACACAGTGCCTGGGCTGCTCCAAACACCGGAGTACGCCACCGCCCTGACTGGCCGCTCGATGCTGGTCCGTGCTGACCACGTGCAGCGGGTCGTTGATTTCCGGATGGCGCGAGCCGCCCGGCTGACTGACCCAGATCGACCGCTCTGGCTGCACATAGTGATCTCATCGTGGGCGCTCGAGATTGTCGTCGGTACGCCCGAGATTCATCACGCGCAGCTGCGGCATCTGGCGAAGATGGCAGAACTTCCCACGGTGACGCTGCAGGTACTGCGCCCACAGGATGGGGTTCCGGCCGTCTATACCGGGAGATTCACCTTACTCAGCTTTGATGCGACGAGTCAGCTCTGCTACATCGAGCTGCTGGACGACGCTGTCTACTACTACAATCCGCAGCGGCTTCGGACCTACCAGCTTGGTGCAAACGACCTGCAGCGAGTCGCGCTCAGCCCGGAGCGCTCTGTGGAGCTGATCCGCAAGATGTTGTAGGAGGTACCGGGTGCCAGTCCCGCGGTGGCGTACCAGCAGCTACAGCCAGGACAAGGGCGCCTGCGTCGAGATGGCGGCGTTCCCGGACGGCACCATCGGCGTGCGGGACAGCAAGGACCCAGTCGGTGGCACGTTGACCTTCACTCGCGCCGAGATGGATGCCTGGCTCAAGGGCTGCAAGGCCGGTGAGTTCGACGACCTCCTCGGCTGACCACCTATTGCGGGGTGTCTTCGTTGGTGAGGACGGCGGGGACGATGTCGTCGGTGAT
>DASYBQ010000282.1:0-8692 GCA_036500625.1 Pseudonocardia sp.
CGGGGGGCCCTGGTAGCCGGCCTTGGACTCGTCGTCCATGCCGACCTCGTAGCGGATCTCCGAGTTGAGCTTGTTGCCGCTCACCTTCGCGCCGGTGGTCTTGTTCTGCAGCGCGAACGCGTGGTTGATGGTGCCGGCGATCTCGTTGTTGGTGATCGTGAGGTTCTGCACGTCGTCGATCTGCAGTGCTTCGTCGGCGCGGTTCTGACAGTAGTTGTCGGTGTAGGTGACGTCGCTGCTGGCGCCGATGCCGCTGCCGTCGCCGGCCTCGCTGTTCGGGCCCTCCATGATCAGGCAGGTGTTGGAGATGTCCTCGCAGCGGTTGGCCTCGATCAGCACGTGCTGGCTGGCCGGGCTGTCCTCGTCGGTGGCGAAGGTCTGCATGCAGTCCGCGTGCTTTTTGCCCGCGTTGCTGGTGTGCTGCACGGTGTTGTGCCGGATGATGATGTTGTTGCCCCAGAACCGGATTCCGTCGCCGTCGTCGCCGTGCGGGCTGATCGACGAGGAGTTCTCCAGGGTGATGTTGTTGCCGTGCAGCGAGATGCCCGGCGCGTGTGGCTTCAGCGCGTTCAGCCCGGAGACCGTGACGTAGTTCGCCTGCACGGTGATGCCCTTGACCACCGTCTTGCCGTCGCCGACTAGGTGGATCGGCGCCTGCGCGGTGCCGGACTGGGTGATCGAGAGCTTGGCGTTGCCCAGGTCGCCGAGCACACAGATGGTGTTGCCGGGCGCGGCGGAGGCCAGTGCCTGTTTCGCCGAGTCACCGTCGTGCACGGTCTTGGTGCAGCCGGTGGGTGCCGGCATCGGGCGGATCACCCCACGGCCGTCCGGCGCGGTCGAGGTGATCAGCCCCTCCGGCTGCTCGGGTGCCGGGCTCGGCTCGGCGGGCTCCTGGGACTGCTGCACCGGCGGCGGCGGTGGCGGGGCGGCCTTGCCGCCGCAGCCGGCCAGCAGCAGGGCGAGCACGGTGACCAGCACGGCAAGCCAGCCCAAGGGCCCGGCACCGCGTGCACGGCTGCCGGGGGGTTGGCTCACTTCACGCACGGGATACCACCCCCGCTGATGCTGCTTGCCGGTGCCGCCGGGGGCGGTCCGGTGCCGGTCGGTGGGTCATCGGCACCCTGGCCAGGTGCGGTCAGCTCGGCGGGCATGCTGAAGTCGGTGCCCACCAGCAGCCGTTCGTGGCCCTGGCGCAGCGCGGGGTCCTTGCTGGTCGGCACCCCGCCGAGCAGGTTGGCCAGCGCGTTCGCCGAGTCGGCCGAGTCGGGGGCGTAGCTCAGCTCGGTCCGTCGGCTCTCCCGTCGCTGGGTGCTCGCACTGCCCCTGGTCAGGCCATGAGCGGTGAGTACGGTTTCCAGCGAGGCCGCCACGGCCTCGCGTCCCGAAGCATTCACGACGTCCAGTGTGGCGGTCGGCAGCTGCAGGGTGGCGGCCTGGTCCGGGGCGGACGGAGGCGGGGCGGCCGCGCCGGCATCGTCGCCAGGGTTGAGCACACCGCGCACCATGGCCTGGATCTGGTCCACATCCACGATGTTGACATCCTGGCCGTCCACCTTGCCGAACTGTTTCACCGGCAGCGTGGTGAAGGTGATGTTGCCGCTGAGCAGGCCCTGGGACCGCAGCGCGAAGCCGAGCAGGTCGAAGGTGTCGTCGATGACCACGTCCTTCTTGGCCACGTCGATCAGCCGTTGCAGCTCGGCAGGGTCGGTGAGGTTGCCCAGCCCGCGCAGCTGGTAGGCGGTCGAGGCGAGGAAGGCCTGTTGGCGGCGCTCCCGGTCCAGGTCGGTGAAGTTCAGGTCGGGGTGTACGTAGTCCCTTCGCTGCCGGACGAACGCCAACGACTGCGCCGCGTCGAGCTGTTGGTACCCCTTGACGAACCTGGCGCCGGAGTAGCTGTCCTGTGTCGGGCCCCGCAGGCACACCTGCACCGAGCCCAACGCCTGCGCCAGGTCGTAGAAGCCGACCAGGGTGACCTCGACGAAGTGGTCGATGGGCACGTCACCCAGGAACTGCTGCACGGCTTCGATGGCCTCGCGCCGGCCGGCCTCCCGGCCCTGCTGTTCCAGCGACGCGGGATCGGTCACGCCCTGACGGCGCAGCTTGCGCTCCTTGGCGTCCTTGGCCAGCCCGTAGCCCTGCTTGATCTTCTGTTTGTCCACCCCGTCCGGCGAGCCGGGCAGCGTGACGTAGTCGTCGCGGGGGATGGAGATCGCGGTTGCCCGGCCGCCGTTGCCCGGCACGTGCAGCAGCATCAGCACGTTGGTGTTGTAGCCGCCGTCGTTGCTGTCCCCGGCGTGCAGCTGGTCCAGCACGTCCTTGGGCAGCGGACTGCCGTTCTGGTCCAGCCGGCTGTCCAACCCCATGATCAGGATGTTGGTCGGGCCGGAGCCCGAGTCGGAGTCCGCGTCGGTGCCGGGGTCGGAGGTGAGCAGCCCGGCGAGCGCGTCGGAGCGGGTCAGTCCGCCGGAAAGGTTGTGGTAGGCGCGCCAACCGTACCCGCTGACCAGCAGGACCAACGCGGACGCCAGCGCTACGAGTGTCCTGCCGGCAACGCGGCGCTGGTCCCGCACCCGCACAGAGTGCACCCTTGCCGAGCGGAGGGAGAAAACCGGCTCAATGCTTCCTCAGTATCCGGCTACGCACGGTGCCAGTGGGGCCTGGTCCTCGGTTGCCTTGGCCGGCCGGTCAGCCTCCGTCTTGGAGAAATGTGAGCCGGGCCCGCGCGGGTGGCCGGCCGTCCTGGACCTGGTCGGCCAGCTCGACCGCCTGCCCGGCGAGCCCGGCCACGTCGATGCCGTGCGGCGGGTCCTCGGCGAACGGCTCGATGCGCTCGGCACCCCTGCGCAACAGCGCCTTGGCGCCGGTGGCGTTGCCGCGTTGCAGGTGGGTCAGGCCCACCGCGAGCTGAGCCAACCCCTGCCAGAGCGGCCGGTGTGCGCCCTCGGTGGCCTTCCAGGTGCCTTCCAGTACCTCGTGCGCCTGGAACGGGAGCCCCGCCTCGACGAGCCGTTGCGCCTCGCGCAGCGACTCGGCGGGGGAAAGGGCCAGATCCTCGGGTACCCGGTCCACCCCGGCGGCCTCCCGGGGGAGCGGACGCCCTGATGCGTCGCGCGGCCGCGCGTTGTGCGCCCGACCGTGCTCGTCCCGGTCTCGACTGTGGTCCGTGCCTCGCTCGCCGATCGTTTCCTCGCTCTCAACGTGTCGTTATATGAACTCAGAACTCAGCGAGATCCTAGAGTGTGTTCAATGGTCGTACGCCGCGCAAGCGGGGGACGATCGTTCGAGGTCATGCCTGGTTGTGCCCGCTCGATGGTTGTATCGGCACAGTCCGCGCGGCGCCCGGCGACCCGCTCTGGAACAGCGTCACAGGGCGGAGGCCGTATGGCTGGAAACAGCGGTTCAGGCGTTACTCGGCGGCGCTTTCTCAGCAGAGTAGGCCATGTGGGTGGCGCCGGCGCGATGCTCACCGTAATGGGCGCGCTGGATCTGGCGGCCACGTCCGATGTGGTGGAGGCCAGGTTCGACGAGCCGAGGCCGGCGGACTTCGCGCTGACCGGCCGGGCCGCCGGCCGGGTTGTCGTGCTGGGTGCCGGCGTCGCGGGCCTGGCGTGTGCCTACGAGCTGGGCAAGGCCGGCTATGAGTGCACGGTCCTGGAGGCATTGGACCGGGTAGGCGGTCGCAACTTCACGGTGCGCGGCGGCACCCGGCACACCGAGCTGGACGGCACCCAGCAGCAGGCGGCGTTCTCCCGGGACCAGTACCTGAACGCCGGACCGGGCCGGATTGCCCAGTGGATGGTGACGCTGGACTACTGCCGTGAGCTGGGCGTGCCACTGGAGACGTTCACCAATGTGAATGCCGATGCGTATATCTATCGGGAGAAGGACGGGGCGAAGCCGGGTTTCCCGGTCCGCCGCCGAGCCGCGAAGGCCGACGTCTTCGGTTACGTGTCCGAGCTGCTGGCCAAGGCCACCGACCAGGGCGCGCTGGACCAGCAGCTGAACCCGGAGGACAAGAAGAAGCTGCTGTCCCTGATGCGCAGCTTCGGCGACATCGGCAAGAAGATCCCCGGCGACCCGGCGAAGAGCTGGGTGTACCACGGCAGCGACCGGCGGGGGTACACGGTGTGGCCGGCCGCGGCCGGCAGCAAGGGTGTGAAGGCCGGGCCGCTGCCCACCCTGTCCCAGGTGCTGGCCTCGGAGGTGGGCAAGGAGTTCGCCTTCGAGCAGGACTACAAGCAGGCCATGGTGATGCTGCAGCCGGTCGGCGGGATGGACGCGATCCCGATGGCGCTGGCCCGCGCGGTGGGCGCCGGCCGGATCAAGCTGGGCTGCGCGGTGTCGGTGGTCACCGACCGGCAGGACCGGGTGTCGGTGCGCTACCGGGACCCTTCCGGGGCGGACCAGCTGATCGAGGCGGACTACTGCATTGCCACGTTGCCGCCGAACGTGCTGGCCCGGCTGGGCCACAATTTGGGCCCGGCGGTGCAGAAGGGCCTGACCACGTTCGAGCCGCACAACGCGGGCAAGATCGGCCTGGAGTACCGCCGCCGGTGGTGGGAGGACGAGGACCGGATCTACGGGGGAATCACCGAGACGGATCTGGACCTGGAACACATCTGGTACCCGTCGCACGGATACCACTCGCCGCGCGGCGTGCTGGTCGGCTACTACAACACCGGGAAGAAGGCGGACGCCTACTCGGCGTTGAGCCCCGGCGCGCGGGAGGCCCGGGCGCTGGACCAGGGGATGAAAATTCACGGCCCGAAGTACCGCACCGAGCTGGCGAACTCCTTCACCATCGCCTGGGACCGGGCGCCCTACATCGAGGGGGCCTGGCAGAAGATTCCGCACGGCCCGGACGACCCGGTGTACGCGCCGCTCAACCAGCCGGCCGGGCGGGTCTACTTCGCCGGTGACTGGCTCAGCCACGTGGTGTCCTGGCAGCACGGTGCGTTCGTGTCCGCCCGCAAGACGGTCATGGCGCTGCACAGCCGGGTGATGTCAACCGCCGCGTGACACCGGCCCGGGTGTGGTGGCCGCGGCGATGACTCCGGTCAGCACGTCGCGCAGGTTCTCCAGCTCGCTCAGCGGCAGGCCCAGCCGCTTGATGATGGCCGGCGGGATGCGCAGCGCCCGCGCGCGCAGTGCCTGACCCGCCGGGGTGAGGGTGACCGCCAGCGAGCGCTCGTCGGCCGGGTCGCGGCGGCGCAGGACCAGCCCGCCGGATTCCAGGCGTTTGAGCAGCGGGGTCAGCGTGCCGGGGTCGAGCTGCAGCAAGCCGGCCAGCTCCCGGCCCGATCGCGGGTTGCGCTCCCACAGCGCGAGCATCACCAGGTACTGCGGGTGGGTCAGGCCCATCGGTTCGAGCAGCGGGCGGTACAGCGCGATCACCGTGCGGGACGCCACGGCCAGCGCGAAGCAGACCTGACGGTCCAGCCGTAGTAGCTCGTCTGCCGGCTCGACGTCGTGCCGCTCACTCACTTCTTGGCTCACCACGGCGCTGAGTGTACCTTGTATTGGTGTACCAAGTGTTGGTATGCGAAGGGGGAGCGATGGAGCGGCCGGATCCGGTGCGGTGGCTGTGGTACGCCTTCGGCGGCGGCCTCCCGGCTCGTTGTCGAACATGGGTGCTGCACGACCTGACCTGTCGCACCTGGCCACTGCGCCACACACTGCGCGGGCTGGTCCAGGTCGCACCGGTCGTGGCGGTGCTGTTGCTGATCGTGCCCGGTTCGCTGCCGATCCGGGCGGCCTCCGTGACCGCCGGTCTGCTGCTCGGACTGCTCTACTCGGCGGCCTACCAGGACGAGATCACCGAGCACCGGGTGGCCAAGGCGGGCTATCCGGTCGGCACCGCCCGCCGGGTGCGCGACCAGGCGCATGCCGTCGAACGGGAGGCGCAGGCCGAGCGCTATGCCCAGATCTGGCGCCAGGCACCCACCGCGCCTACTTCGCCCATTTCGGAACGGCCCGAATAGCGGCGCCGGCCGCCGAGTGTTATCTATCGCGAATGACGACTGAACTCGGCATGCTGGAGCTGGCCATCAACGACGGGGTGGCCGAGCTGCGGATGAACCGCCCGGACCGGGCCAACTCGCTGAACGAGCAGATGTGGCGGGAGCTGCGGGAAGCCGCCCGCGAGCTGGACGCCGACCCGTCCGTCCGGGTGGTGGTACTGATCGGCAACGGCAAGCACTTCTGCTCCGGCATCGACCTCTCCATGCTGGCCGGCTTCCGGGACGACACTGCCGAGCCCGGCCGGGCCGCCGAGGCGCTGCGCCGCACCATCATGGACTTGCAGGACGTACTGAGCTGGTTCGAGCGCTGCCGCAAGCCGGTGCTCGCCGCGATCAGCGGTGCCTGCGTGGGTGCCGGGCTGGACCTGGCGGTGGCCTGCGACCTGCGCTACGCCACGGCGGACGCGCAGTTCGTGCTCAAGGAGGTCGACATGGGCCTTGCCGCCGACGTGGGCGTGCTGCAGCGGCTGCCGCGCATCGTCGGTGAGGGAGTGGCCAGGGAGATGGCCTACACCTGCCGCCCGGTCTCCGGTACCGAGGCCGAGCGGCTGCGCCTGGTCAACAAGTGTTTCGAGACGCGCGAGGAGCTGGAGAAGGGCGTGCTGGAACTGGCCCGCGAGCTGGCCGCCAAGTCTCCGCTGGCCATGCGCGGCACCAAGAGGGCCATCACCTACGCCAGGGACCACTCGGTGGCCGACGGGTTGGACCAGATCGCCACCTGGAATGCCGGCACGCTGCTCTCCGCCGACCTGGAGGAGGCGGTCGCCGCGTTCGGCGAGAAGCGCGCCCCGCGCTACGCCGACTGAGCGGCTGCTCTTTCGGGAGAGAACTGCCTCCCGCCGGGGCGATGCGCACGAGCGGCAATGCGGGCATACTGCACGGCTAAATAGTTGTGTATTAGAGGAGTTGTCGTGGAGATCACCGCCGCCGTCGCGCACAAGCCGAACGCCGAGTTCACCCTGGAGACGCTGACCCTGGACAGCCCGAGAGCGGGTGAGATCCTGGTAGAGATCAAGTCGGTGGGGCTGTGCCATACCGACCTCGCTGCCCGCGAGGGCGTGATCCCGATCCAGCTGCCCGCCGTACTCGGCCACGAGGGCGCCGGCACCGTCGTCGAGGTCGGGGAGGGGGTCACCAAGGTCGCGCCGGGCGACAAGGTGGCGCTGAGCTTCAACAGCTGCGGGCAGTGCCCCAACTGCAGCGCCGCCTCGCCCGCATACTGCTACCAGTTCATGGGCCTGAACTACGCGGGAGTGCGCCCGGACGGCAGTTCCACGATCAGCTCGGCGGACGGGCCGGTCAGCGGCTCCTTCTTCGGCCAGTCGTCGTTCGCCTCGCACGCGCTGGCCAACGAACAGAACGTGGTCAAGCTGCCCGAGGACGCCGCACTGGACCTGGTCGGCCCACTGGGCTGCGGCGTGCAGACCGGCGCCGGCGCGATCATCAACTCGATGGCGGTGACCGAGGGCTCGTCGCTGCTGGTGATGGGCGGCGGCTCGGTCGGGCTGTCCGGCGTGCTCGGCGGCGTGGTGCAGGGCTGCTCGACGATCATCGTGCTGGAGCCGCACCAGAGCCGCCGTGACCTGGCCATGGAGATGGGCGCCACGCACACCATCGACCCGTCGGCCGGTGACCTGGCCGAACAGGTGCGGGCGATCGTGCCGGACGGCGTGCAGTACGTCTTCGACACCACCGGCATCCCGTCGGTCATCGAGTCCTCGCTGAACGCGATGGCCCCGCACGCCGGGCTTGCCATGGTCGGGTTGCCCGCCGACCCCGCCGCCGCCATCTCGCTCAACCTGGTCCAGGCGATGACCGTGGGGATCAAGCTCTACGGGATCATCGAGGGCGACGCGGTACCGGCCGAGTTCATCCCCCGGCTGGCCGAACTGCACGCCGCCGGCCGCTTCCCGTTCGACAAAATGATCAAACAGTTCCCGTTCGACCAGATCAACGAAGCCATCGAAGCCCAACACCGAGGCGAAGCCGTCAAAGTAGTCCTGGTCCGCGATTGAACCCGTGAGTGTTGCGGGCGCCTATAGCCGCCCGCAACACTCACGGGTTATCAGGTGGCGGGTTTCGCCGTGGCGGGCGGCGAGGGTGAAGGCGTGCCATTCGGTGGGGGTGAAGTTGAGTTCGCTGCCTTGGCCGGTGAGGCGGGTGCCGTGTGGGGTGGTGGTGACTGAGGGGTGGGTGGCGCCGGTGGCGGCTGTCGCGGTCAGTTGGTCCCATTCGGCGAGGGTGTAGTGCAGTTGGGTGCCGAGGCGGTCTTTGCTGTCTCGGACCTGTACGCCGGCCGGGGTGAACGCCCATTCGACGCAGTCGCCGCCGTTGCCGGTCGACCAGCTGCTCTTGACGAACGTAAGGGCTCCGGTGTGGGTCATGGTAAGTACTCCAGGAGAGGGGTGGTGCTGGCCATAATCCGGGTGAAGATTGTCTTGTAGCGATCGAGTTCGGCCGGTTTCTGCAGGTAGGCCGTCGAGCTGGCGGTTTCGACGTAGGCCACGGACGGATCTTGCCTCGGATCCGGGAAGTCCAGGATGGCGAATGAACCGTCCATGGCTGCGTGCGCACCGGCTCGCAGCGTCAGGACGTCGATGGTGATCTCGGGTCCCTCGGCGGCCTTCCGCAGCTTGGTCAGCTGTGCCGTCATCACCTCGACACCGCCGACG
>DASYBQ010000283.1:0-2987 GCA_036500625.1 Pseudonocardia sp.
GCAACACTCACGGGCTCGCTACTCGGCGGCCGCGCGGGCTTGCCTCAGCGGCGGGTGAGGTGGCCGGTGGCGAGGGCGGCCAGGTCCACCTGGTCGAGGGTGGTGACTACCAGGTCGGCGTGTTTGGCGGTGAGCAGGTCGGCGTCGTCGGCCCGTGCCACGCCGAGGGCGGCCATCTCGCCGGCCTTGGCGGCCTGTACTCCGTTGGGCGCATCCTCCACCACGAAGCAGCCGCCCGGCGCCGCGCCGAGCTCCCGCGCGGCGGCCAGGAAGATGTCCGGAGCGGGCTTGCCGTGGGCGAAGTCCCGGCCGGAGACGTCGGCGTCGAACGCGTCGGCCAGGGTCAGGCCGGGGCGCACCAGGCTGGAGTGCAGCTCGTGCCGCTCGGCGAAGGCGTCCAGCTGGATCTTGCGCAGCAGCATGCCCGCGTTCTTCGACGAGGAGGCTGCCACCACCGGGATGCCGGCCTCCTTCACCGCGAGCACGAAGCGCAGCGCGTCCGGGTAGGCCTTGAACTTGCCCGCGTCGATCAGCGCGACGACCTTGTCCTGTTTGCGGTCGGCGTAGACCTGGGCGCGCTCGGCCGCGCCAGGCACGTGGAAGTACTCCAGTGCGTCCGTGGCGCCGGCCATCCTCGGCTTGCCGGACAGCACCTCCTGGTAGACGCCGCTGGTGAAGGCATCCGGGGACCAGGTGCTCTCACCGGCGATGTCGGACCAGTCACCCTGCATCAGCTCGCGCAGCGAGTCCCGCCATGCCGGTTCGTGCGGCGAGTCGACCAGCACCCCGTCCACATCGAAGACCGCACCCTGAAACGTCACACACCCAGCCTGCCAGGTCTGCCGGCACACCGCCCGCGCGGTCCGTTTCCCGAGGGCATTGCTCCCTATTTAGGTGTACCTTACTCTCCTGCAGGTGAGGCTGACCTAATGAATCATCATCGAAGCCTGCGTTGCTCGCCATCACCGTCGCGGTGCTCGCCCTGCTGGCCAGCTGCTCGGTGGCCGCACCGGAGCGAGCCGGCCCGGACGCGACCGACCGGCTCACCATCGCGGTCCCCCAGGACTTCGGGCCGCTGAACATCTTCGCCAGCCACGACGAACCGCTCACCGAGCTGGTCTACGACAAGCTGCTGGCCCCCTCGCCCTACGTGCGCCAGCCCCAGCCGTGGCTGGTCACCGCCGTCCGCCAGGTGGACGCCACCAACTGGGACGTGCAGCTGCGCGGCGGGGTGCGGTGGCAGGACGGCCAGCCGTTCACCTCGGCCGACGTGGCTTTCACCATCGCCTACTTCAAGACCCAGGCGATCACCGGCCGCTGGACACACCACGTCAGCGACGTGCCGACCATCGCATCGGCAGTGCCGGACGGACCGCTCAAGATCCGGCTGACCTGCGCATCCGCCTGCCCCGAGCTGGGCACCGTCACGCTGGCCGACATCCCGATCATCCCGGAGCACATCTGGCGCACGGTGCCGGGCAAGGCGGCCAAGCAGGTGCAGACCCCGCCGATCGGCACCGGCCCGTACCGGCTGGTCGGCACAGCCCGACCACCGGCTACCGCTTCGAGGCCAATGCCGACTACTTCGCCGGCAAGCCACAGGTCCGTGAGCTGCGGATGCCGATCATCAAAGACCCCACCGCCACCTTCACCGCGCTGCGCTCCGGCGAGATCGACGCCGCCGACCGCCCGCTGCCACCGGAGCTGGTCGACCAGTTCAGCAGGGACTACCAGATCAAGGTGATCAAGACGTCGGCACTGCGGTTCCCCGAGCTGGTGCTCAACTTCGACCGGGCGCCTTTCGACCGGCCGCGGCCGCGCAGGGCGCTCTCCCTGGCGATCAACCGACAGCAGATGCTGGACGTGGTGGCACTGGACAAGGGCCGCGCGGCCACCAAGGGCTACCCGCACCCGGACGCCCCGTTCGCCGATCCCACGCTGAACACGCCGTACAACCCCGGCGAGGCTCGTGCGCTGCTGGACCAGCTCGGCTTCACCGACTCAGGCGGCGACGGGGTGCGGGACACCCCGACCGGCCCGATGCGTTTTTCCATCGCGGTGGACGGGGCACTCCCGGTGGACGTGCGCGCCGCGCAGCTGGTCGAGGAGGACCTGCGCGCCGTCGGCATCGCGGCCGAGGTCCGCCCGGTGGACGGCGGTTCGCTGGCCGCGCTGAACACCTCCCGCGACTTCGACCTGCGGCTGGACACGATCACCGCGCACGGTGTCGCCGATCCCGACCAGTTCGTCATGTCGCACCGATCCGGCTACCTGTGGCGCTCGCCGAGCCTGCCCTACCCGGCCTGGGACGCGCTGTTCGCGCAGTGGAAGGCGGCCGGCACGCTGCAGCAGCGGGCGCCGATCCTGCGCCAGATGCAGCAGCTGTTCAACAACCAGCCCACCGCCATCCCGCTCTACTACCCGGACGAGTACTGGGCGGTCCGCGCCGGCCGGTACAGCGGCTGGGTGGAGTCGCCCGGCTACGGCATCGTGCACAAGTGGTCGCTGCTGCCGGCCCAGGTCGGCCGCCAGGCCGACGCCGTGGTCGTCCGGTGACCGCGCTTGCCCGGGTAGCGCAGTACGCGCTGGTCATCTGGGTGGCCGCCACGATGAACTTCGCGCTGCCGCACCTCGCGCCCGGCGACCCGGTGCAGTACCTCTACGGCGGCGACTCGCTCGGCCTGCGCCCCGCGCAGCTGGCCCAGATACGTGCCCAGTACGGGCTGGACCAGCCGCTGCTGACGCAGTACGCGCGGTTCTGGACCGGTCTGGCGCACGGCGACCTCGGCAACTCGGTGTCGCGCAACCAGCCGGTGCTCGACGTGGTGGCCCGCCAGCTGCCATGGACGCTCGCCCTTGTCGGCTGCGGGTTGGTGCTGGCCTCGGTGTTCGGCATCAGCCTCGGCGCGCTGGCCGGCTGGTGGCGCGGCACGCCGAAGCGCGGCCGCCGCGACACCGCGATGCTGACCGGTGTGCTGGCGGTGGAC
>DASYBQ010000284.1:0-30188 GCA_036500625.1 Pseudonocardia sp.
CGGGCCCGGCAGCGCCGGATGGACGAGAAGACCCGCCGCGGTCGGACCAAGCGACTGCGCGGCCGCCCCGACGAGTAATGGCTACGGCACTAGAGCTTGCGGCCCATCGCACCGTAACCGCCCACGGTCTCGGCGGTGCCCTTTCGAGGAGTTCGGGCCCACCAGCTGATCGACACCAGGCCCGGCTCGACCAGCTCCAGGCCGTCGAAGCACTCACGCGGCCGCTCGACGGTCCGAAAGTGGTAGCGCACCGCGCCGGTGTCGGCATAGGCCTCACCTACCCTGCGCTTGGCCTCGCCGATCTCGACACCGTCCCGTAGCAGCAGGTGACTACCGGGCGGCACCGCGGCCATCACCCGGGACACGATGGAACGCATCTCGTCGAAGTCGGCGAGGTGACCCAACACGCCCATGAACATCACCGCGACCGGCCGACTGAAGTTCGGCACAGTGCGGGCGTCCGAGATGATCGTCTCGGGCTCGCGGTAATCAGCGTCGACGTAGCTGGTGACACCTTCGGATGTGGTGCTGGTCAGCAACGCACGAGCGTGCGCGAGCACAACCGGGTCGTCGTCCAGGTAGACGATCTTCGAGTCCGGCACGGCGGCCCGCGCCGCTTCATGGGTGTTCTGCATCGTCGGTAATCCCGTGCCGATGTCCAGGAACTGCCGCACACCGGCTCCTCGGCCAGATAGCGCACCGCCCGGTTCGCCGATGCCGAAGAGGACGCGCCGGTCACCCGACCGGGAGCCGGTGACAACATTGTCGCACCCGCCGTGGCACGATGGCGCTCCACGATCTTCACCGCGACACCGGAGGAGGACACCCGAGGTGGCCAGCCCGACATACCGCAGCGACGGAACCGAGGTTCCGGGCGTCCTGCCGTCCATTCCGCTGTCCGCCGATGTCGTCCCGCCTGAATCGGCCTCGATCGGCAACCTGGTCAGCGAGGCGTCCCGACACCTCTCGACGGTGCTCAAAGGTGAGCTGGAGCTTGCCAAGACCGAGATCACCGGTGAGGTCAAGAAGGGGTTGCAGGGCAGCATCTTCTTCCTCGTGGCACTCGCTGTCCTGCTGTTCAGCCTGCTCTTCTTCTTTTTCTTCGTCGTCGAGCTGCTGAACCTCTGGCTGATGCCCTGGGCGTCGAACCTGATCGTGTTCGGCGCGATGCTGCTCGTCGCCGGATTGGCCGCGCTCATCGGCTTTCGGCGGGTGCGCAAGATTCGCGCGCCACGGCGCACCATCGACAGCGTCAAGGGCACCGCGGCCGCACTGCGCAGGTGAATCCGGCGCCGGACCCGTCCTCGGTACGGACTCCCGGCCCGTGGCGGCACCGCGCGGTGTCCGCAAACGGGATCCAGCTGCACGTCGCCGAGTGTGGCGAGGGACCGTTGGTGCTGCTGGCGCACGGTTTTCCGCAGTTCTGGTGGGCCTGGCGGCACCAGCTCACCGGGCTGGCCGACGCCGGCTTCCACGCGGTCGCGGTGGACCTGCGCGGCTACGGCGACTCGGACAAGCCACCCCGGGGCTACGACCTGTGGACGCTGGCCGGTGACCTTGCCGGCCTGATCAGGGTGCTGGGGCGGGGGGACGCCACCGTGGTCGGCCACGGTTTCGGTGGCCTGATCGGCTGGACGCTGGCCGCGCTGCATCCCCGGCTGCTGCGGTCGCTGGCCGTGCTGGGCACCCCGCACCCGCTGGCGCTGCGCCGGGCGGCGTTCACCCAGCCCAGACGCCAGGGGCTGGCCAGTGCGCGCCACGTGCTGGGCGTGCAGTTGCCTTTTCTGCCGGAGCGCGCGCTGCGCGCCGAGGGGGCCGCCCGGGTGGAGTGGTTGCTGCGGTCCTGGTCGGCGCCGGGCTGGTGTCACATGCCGGAGTTCGACGAGGTGGTTCGGCGGAACCGCGAGGCGATGTTGATCCCGGGTGTGCCGCACTGCTCGCTGGAGTACTACCGGTGGGCGGTGCGTTCCCAGGCCCGCCCGGACGGGCGCCGGTTCGCGGCCGACATCGCCCGCCACCTCGACCTGCCGGTGTTGCAGATCCACGGCGCCGAGGACCCTCGGATGCTGGAGCCCACCGCCCGCGCATCGGCCCGCTGGGTGGTCGGCGAGCATCTCTACGAGGTACTCCCCGAGATCGGGCACTTCGTGCACGAGGAGGCTCCGCAAGCCACCACCGATCTGCTCACCAAGTTCCTCCTGTCCCACTAAGTGAGATAACGCTCCTAGCCCTTGGAAAGCTTCGTTACGCTAAGCACTTGGCCACCGATAGGGAGCGGCAGGTGACAGTGGCGGAGAAGAAGGCAAGGATCCGACCCGGGCGGCGGTGGGTCATCCTCGCCATCGGAGTAATCGCCCAGGCCGCCGCGTCCGCCTTCATCTACGGCGTGCCGTTCCTGGTGCCGACGCTGCGCGACACGCTCGGGCTGTCGCTGGCCCAGGTCGGGGTGTACGTCGCGGCACCCACCGTGGGGCTGCTGTGCACGCTGATCGCCTGGGGGGCGGCGGCGGACCGGTGGGGCGAACGCGTGGTGATGGCCTCGGGCCTCGCGGTGGCCGGCCTGGACATCGCCGCGCTGGTCGCCGTCACCCACCGGGCGCCACATCCACCGACCCCGCTGCTGCTGGCCCTGCTGGTCGTCGGCGGCGCCGGCGGTGCGTCGGTGAACGCGGCCAGCGGGCGGATGGTGATGGGCTGGTTCCCGCCCACCGAGCGCGGCATGGCGATGGGCATCCGGCAGACCGCGCAGCCGCTCGGCGTCGGCCTTGCCGGGCTGAGCCTGCCCACCCTTGCCCACCACCTGGGTGCGTTCCCCGCCATGGTCGCGCCGGGCGGGTTGTGCCTGCTGTCCGCCGTCGGGGTCACCGCGTTCGCGCCGGACCCGCCCCGGGCGCCCCGGCGGCCCGGCGAGGCGCGTCCCCGGTCGCCGTACCGCAGCTGGCTGCTGCCGAGGGTGCACGCCGCGAGCGCACTGCTCGTGGTGCCGCAGTTCGCGGTCAGCGCGTTCACCGTGGAGTACCTGGTGCACCAGCGGCACTGGGGCACCGCGGCGGCCGGGGCGTTCGCGGCCGCCATGCAGCTGGCCGGCGCGGCCGGTCGGATCGGCTCGGGCGCCTGGTCGGACCGAGTCGGCTCCCGGCTGCGGCCGATGCGCCAGCTGGCCGTCGCCGCCGCGCTGGTGCTGCTGGTGTTCGCCCTCGGCGACGTGTTGACGGCGCACTGGTTGGCCTGGGTGGCACCCGCCGCACTGGCCGTCGGCGCGGTCGTCTCGGTGGCCGACAACGGGCTCGGCTACGCCGTCACCGCCGAGATCGCCGGTCCTTCCTGGTCGGGGCGCGCGCTCGGTACACAGAACACCGGACAGAACGTGTTTGCCGCATTGGCCCCTGTCACCCTTGGCTCGATCATCGGCGGGTCCGGGTACGCGGTCGGCTTCGCGGTCGCGGCGATCGCCCCGCTGATCGCGATAGGCGTCACCCCGGTGCGCACCGAGCCACCACCTCGCTGGTGAGCCTCGGGACAGCTCAGGCCGCGCAGGAACCGGTGGACACTTCCTGGCTCAGCTGTGGTGCCGCGTTGAGCATCGGCATGATCTGCTGGGCGGTCAGCACGTAGCCGGTGTCCGGGTCGTCCACCGCCGCGCCGAACACCATGCCGTACACGGTGCCGGCCGGTGACACCAGCGGGCCGCCCGAGTTTCCCGAGCGCACCACCGCGCGGACCGTGTACACGTCGCGCACCACTGTCTTGGCGTTGTAGATGTCCGGCCCGTTCAGGTCGATCTGATCCCGGATCCGGGCCGGTGTGGCCTTGAACGGGCCGTCCAGCGGGTAGCCGAGCACCACCGCGTCGGCGGCCACCGTCGCGGTGCTGGGCGCGAAGCGCAGCGGTGCCATGTCCAGGCCGGGCACCGCGAGCACCGCGACGTCCACCTCCGGGTCGTAGTACACCACCCGAGCGGTCTTCAGCTTCGACTTGCCGCCCCGGCCCGGCACCTCGACGCCGACCTCGGCGGTGCCGGCCACCACGTGCGCATTGGTCATCACCCGCTCCGGCCCGACCACGAAACCGGTGCCCTCCAGCGCCCGGGAGCAGCGGGTGGCCTTGCCCCGGATCTTGAGCACGCTGTCCCCGGCGGTCTGCACACCGGGATTGTTGACCAGCGCCGCGTTCGGCGGGCCGACCTCGGTGATCGGCGTCTGCGCGAACGGGCTGAGCACGTCGGGGAAGCCGGACGAATCGAGCAGCGAACGCAGCTCCGAGGGCAGCTGCCGCGCCGAGGGCAGCATCGTGCCGACCGCGCTGTCCACCCCGGCGAGCACCTTCGAGCCTCGAATCCCGGAAGCCAGCCCCGGGAAGCTCGCCGAGGCCAGCGGCAGCGCCACCAGCCAGGCGGCCAGCACCACGGTGACCGCCTGCAGGATCGAGCCGAGCGTGGAGTCGACACGCAGCGTGTGCTCACCGGTGATCCGGTCCCGGATGCGCCGGCCGAAGAACACCCCGGTGGTCTCACCCAGCGCGACCAGCAGCACCACCACGCCGATGCTGACCATCACCCGCGCGGTGGGCGATTCCACGTTCTGCGCCACCAGCGGCGCCACCCGCACCCCGATGATCGCGCCGCCGAGCACCCCGACGAACGACAACAGCGCGACCGCCATGCCGTGGCGCCACCCGGACACCCCGGCCAGCACGGCCAGCACGAGTACGAACAGGTCGACCCAACTCATGTCTCGACTCCGGGGCGGGTCACCGCGCGGCGCCCCGGTGACGCCGGCGGGCCGATGCCCACGCCTGGTCCAGGTCCCGGACGTCGACGCGGGACCACCGGCGCTCCCAGCCACCCAGACGCAGTAGCGCATCCAGCAGGCCCGCGGTGAACCCCCACACCACCATCCCCGCAACCTCGAACGCCGGACCGAGCCAGCCCGACGTGTGCCGCACCTGAAACCGATTGGCCGGATCGGCCAGGTCAGCCACCGGTATCCGCACCACAGCGGCGGTCTCACCGGGATCCACCGGCGCGACAACCACTGGGTCGCGCCAGTGTGCCAGTACGGGTGTCACCCGGAACCCGGACGGGGGTATGTACAGCTCGGGGAGTACCGCCAGCGGGGTGACCCCGACCGGATCCAGCCCGGTCTCCTCGGCGGCCTCGCGCAGCGCGGTCTGCACCAGGTCACCGTCGGCCGCCTCGGCACCGCCACCGGGGAACGACACCTGGCCGGCATGCTCACGCAGGCTGGCGGCCCGTTCCTGCAGCAACACATCCGGCCCGGCTGGCGTCTCACCGAACAGCACCAGCACTGCGGCCCGGCGGCCGTCGTTCGGCACCGGGATGTCGTGAATGCTCAGGTCGGCGGCCCGCGCGGCGGCCGTGGCACGCAGCAGCGGTGCCAGCCAGGCCGGCGCCGCGCCGGGATCCAGCTTCGTCGGGCCCGGGCGGTCGCCGCCCGAATGCAGTGCGGTCACGAGCCCGGCCGGGTCGCGCGGAGCCGGTCGACGGCGGCGGCCACCTCGTCGGGCGAGCGGAACGGCAGCGGCGGCAGTACCGGCGCCACCGAACCGTCCGCGCGCAGCAGGTAGCTGACCGGCAACCCGGGCGGCATCCGCAGCGCCGAGCTCAGCGCGCCGTCCGGGTCGGCCACCACCGCCAGCTTGACCCCGAGGTCGGCGAGCAGGCCCAGCGCGGCGGCCGGCCGGTCGCGGGAGTCCACGGCGAGCACCGGCACCGCGCCGGGGCGGGCGGCGTACGCGGCCAGCGCGGGCAGCTCCGCGCGGCACGGCGCGCACCAGGATGCCCACACGTTGACCAGCGCGTCCTGGCCGGCCAGTCCGGCGGCCGGTGCCACCACGCCGGGTGCGCCGAGGCAGGGCAGCCGCAGCCGCGCCAGCGGTCCGGCCGGAGCGGGACCGGGCCCGTCCGGGCACGGCGGCAGCCCGGCGGCTCGGCGCGCCGGGTCGAGCGAGGCCCCGTCCTTGGACAAGTCCGCGAAGGGCGCCGCCGAGCCGGCTGGGCCGGCCGCGCGGTCCTCCGAGCCACCCGAGCCGCCCGAGACATACGGCCAGAACACCAACACCACGAGAACCAAAAGCCCCAGAACCACCAACGCGGCGAGCAGTTCCGAGCGGGTCAGCCCGCTGCGCGAGGGTCGGCTCACCGCGTCGGGGCAGGTTCCGGCGCGGGGAACCCGGCCATGGCCAGCAGATGCGCTGCCTCGGGGCCCTTGACCAGTTTGGCCGCCTTCTCCGGTTCGGTCGGGCCGGCGCCGAACGAGGGGCAGTCGCCGGACAGCGGGCAGACCCCACAGGCCGGATTGCGGGCGTGACAGACCCGTCGGCCGTGGAAGATCACCCGGTGCGACAGCATCGTCCACTCAGCCTTCGGGACCAGCGCGCCGATCGCGTGCTCGACCTTGACCGGGTCCTGCTCGACGGTCCAGCCCCAGCGGCGCACCAACCGGCCGAAGTGGGTGTCCACCGTGATGCCCGGCACGTCGAACGCGTTGCCGAGGATCACGTTCGCGGTTTTGCGCCCGATACCGGGCAGTGTCACCAACTGTTCCAGCGTGTCAGGCAGCATCCCGCCGAACCGTTCCTCCACCGCGGCGCCGAGGCCGAGCAGCGCACTGGCCTTGTTGTGGTAGAAACCGGTCGACCGGATCAGCTCCTCCAGCTCGACGCGGTCGGCCGAGGCGTACCCGGCGGCATCCGGGTAACGGGTGAACAGCGCGGGGGTGACCTCGTTGACCCGCTTGTCGGTGCACTGCGCGGACAGGATCGTGGCCACCGCCAGCTCGAGCGGGTTCGTGAAGTCCAGCTCGCAGTGCGCGTCTGGGTAGGCGAGAGCGAGTGTCCGCAACATTCGCCTGGCACGCCGGGTTCGGCCGAGATCACTCTCCCCCGCGCTCACCCGAGCTGCCAGTCGCTTGCCCTTGGCCCGCCTCGCGGCGGGTGTGGCATCGGCCGACCCCGACTCGTCCGGCGCCTGCTCGCTGTATACCGCGCGCGGGTTGGTCACCCGGTACAGGGTACGGAAAGCGGTCCGGGGGTCCGGAAAGTGGTCGCTAAGCTGGGCCAATCAGGGGATCATGGAACTGTCGCGGCGCCACGCCGACCCCCATGAGTGGTCTTTTCACGGCGTGCGAGAGGATTTCCCCCGCCATGACTGCCTGGTTGTCAATACTCGTGCCGCTGCTGGTGATGCTCTTCGCCCTGGGCATGGAGCGGGTCGAGGCGCGGATGCGCGACTCGACCGTGCGCCAGGACGAGCTCGACGATTTTCTCGAGCGTGCTCGCCCGGAGGAGGTGAAGGCGCTGTTCCGGTCCGGGACCGGACGTGCGCTGGAGCTGTTCCGGTTGCGCAACAGGGACGATCGCCGGCCCCGCAACGACCACCGTCGCGCTCCCACTCGGCGCGCCCCCGAACGACCCGACCGAATCGCGTCCTGACCTGTCGCTTTCCGATCTACAGCCGGCGATCGTCCCACGTCGTACTGTCTTCGTGACCGGCATCGCCCGATCGGGCATCCCCTACGCGGGGGATGTCTGACCGCTCCTCCACCGAAGCGGGACGCCGTGGTCTGGAACCCTGTGACGGAGCACTAGACTTTCGGCGGATGATCGGTTCCGGTTCGCGTATGCCTCTGTGGGAGCACCCAAGCTCCTCACGGGCCCGGGACCGCGACTGGAGGAGTGGCTGTGGACGAGGTCCTGCTGCGCGCGGGCATTTTCCAAGGCGTCGAGCCGGGCGCGGCCGAGGTGCTTGGCGGTGAGCTGGAACAGGTCGACTTCCCCCGCTCGCATGTGATCTTCAACGAGGGCGAGCAGGGCGACCGGCTGTACATCATCGCCAGCGGCAAGGTGAAGATCGGGCGAAAGTCACCGGACGGCAGGGAGAACCTGCTGGCGGTATTCGGGCCGTCGGACATGTTCGGCGAGCTGTCCATCTTCGACCCCGGCCCTCGGACGTCCTCGGCCACCACCATCACCGAGGTGCGGGCGTTCACCATGGACCGCGGCGCGCTGCGGGAGTGGATCGCCAAGCGCCCGGACATCGCCGAGCAGCTGCTGCGGGTCATCGCGCGGCGGCTGCGGCGGACCAACAACTCGCTGGCCGACCTGATCTTTACCGACGTTCCGGGCCGGGTCGCCAAGGCGCTGCTGCAGCTGGCCCGCCAGTTCGGCTCGCAGGAGTCCGGGCTGCTGCGGGTCACCCACGACCTGACCCAGGAGGAGATCGCCCAGCTGGTCGGCGCCTCCCGCGAGACGGTGAACAAGGCCCTTGCCGACTTCGCCCAGCGCGGCTGGCTGCGCCTGGAGGGCAAGAGCGTGCTCATCCTGGAACCGGAACGGTTAGCCCGCCGCGCCCGCTGATGCGGCTGCACTGATGCGGCTGCACTGATGCGGCTGCACCGTTCGTGAGCGTGCACGTTGACCTGAGACTGGTCCGACTCGGCGATCACCCAGTGGCGGTGGGCGGGATTGTGGTCTCGGTCCAGTACTGGGGGTTGCGGCCGTAGTCCGGTGTGGTGAAGGCCCGCTCCCACGCGGCGCCGGGTGTGATGAGTTCCTGCCAGGGCGCAACCTCGGTGTAGAGCACACGCATGGAGTTGAGCGCCGCGTAGTGCAGGTCGGGGCCGTCGGTGGACACCGCATTGTCCGGGACGGCGACTTCGAAGTTTCGGGTCAGCCCACCTCGGACGGTGGCTTCGACGCAGACATTGGTCTGCAGGCCGGCCACGATCAGCCGCGCCACCCCAAGGTTACCGAGCAGGGGTTCGAGTTCGGTGTAGTCGAACAAGCTCGCCCGCGACTTGTCCAGCACCACATCCCCCGGCCGCGCAGCGACGGCGTCCATGATCTGCCGCTTCCACTCCCGCCGCTGTGCCGATACCGCCGGAAGCCGCTTCGCGCGGTAGGTGAGCAGCCGAGCATGGCGCCGGCTGTCGCCCAGCGTCCCGGCGGCGCTACCCACCGAGCGGGAGTAGATCACCGGCACCCGGTGGGCCCGGGCGGCGGCAAGCAACTCCGCGCAGGCGGTGACGGTCTGCGAGAGCCGCCAGATCGGCGGCCAACCCAACACCTCACGCACCCCGTCGTCGGCGAGGTACGAGTTCTGCATATCGATCATCAGCAACGCGGTGCCGGCCATGGCGAAGCTCCCGTCGTCCGCCAGGATCGAGTCGGAGTTCGCCCCAGCGCTGGCTACTAGTACTACAGGGCCTGTTCTCGCGCGAGAACTTCCGATCGGGGACCCTTCGTGCCCGCCTCCGCAAGTTCGCCTTCGGCCGAAAGAGCGCGCTTGTGCTCACCCTGGGGTGCCGCCACCAGGGGTTCGGCACCCTGGTTGCCGACATTCACCGCGCCGGCCTTCGCCGGAACTCCTCCGGAGCCTCGCGGGGGCGACTCGCCTTACCGGCCCTGCAGTACTAGCCGAGCTCGCCGGGGTCGGACAGCCGCAGCTTGCGCTGGGCGCGCTGGTAGAAGGTGGTGTTGCCCAGGCGGATGACGGAACCCGCCCCGAGCCGGGTGGCGAGGTCCACCCGGTCTCCCGGCAGCAGCCGCCGAGTCAGCTCACCGTCCACCTCGAGGCCGAGCGGACCGCTGCTGGGCAACAGCTCGAGCGCCAGCGACTCGCTGCAGGCCAGCACGAGCGCCCGGTTGAACGCCGAGTGCGGCGCCACCGGCACCACCACCAGGCCCTCCGCGCGCGGGGACACCAGCGGACCGCCCGCCGAGAAGCTGTAGGCCGTCGAGCCGGTCGGTGTGGACACCACCACCGCATCGGCCACATAGCGCACGAACGGCTGCCCGTCGATGGTCAGCGCCACCGCTGCCTGGCCGTTGCCCGGAGTCCGCACCATCGCCACATCGTTGAACGCTATCCGGCCCGGCTCCGCCCCGACCAGCGCCTCCACCGCGACCCTCGCCTCGACATGGAACCGCTGCTCCGCGATCGCCTCCAACGCGTCGTCCAGGTCCGGCACATCGACCTCGGCCAGGAACCCGAGCTTGCCGAGGTTCACCCCGAGCACCGGGGTCTGGCGCTGGTAGGCCAGCCGCAGGGTGCGCAACATCGTGCCGTCGCCACCGATACTGACCAGCAGGTCGGTCCTCTCGGCCAGCTCACTCTGACTCAACGCGGGTACCTCGGGCCCGCTGCCCTGCTCACCGGGCAGGGCGAACAGCTCGATGCCTCGCGGGGTGGCCCAGCGCCGGATCCGCTCGATGGCCGGGCCGCAGTCCCGTTGCGGGTGCAGCACCAGACCGGTCGCACGGATTTCGCCCATGCGGGGAAGCCTACGGCGACGGTGGGCCGGTGGACCGATGTCCGCGCCGTACCGCCAGCTCAGTCGGTGCCCTGCACACCTTCCAGGATTCGGACGTCCCGCTCGGCGCCGTCACCCAGCGCGGCCAGCGCGCGTTGGTAATCCTCGCTCCGATACGCCGCGACGGCCTGCTGGTAGCTGTCGAACTCGATGATCACGGCACGCTCCGCAACGCCTGCCTCGTGCGCGGTCAGCTGGCCACCACGGGTTAGGAACCTGCCGCCCGCCGCCGTCAACGCCGGCCCGGCCAGCTCGGCGTAGGCCGCCAACTTCGCCGGGTCCGATATCGACCGGTAGGCGCTGACCCAGTAGCCCTTGGCCATGACACGCTCACTCCTCAACCATCAGGTTCGGTGACCTCGCGAGCTGTCGTCGCGGGTCTCCGATCGGTGTTACCCCGGGTCACGCTTTGGAGCGCAACCCGACGCCGCCGCACCGGCTGCGCACCACGATGGTGGCACCCTGGTAGACACATGCTCGTGTGCCCTGAGAAAACTAAACTACATAGCAAGCAGATGCAGGGTACCGTTACTTTCGTTCGCTAAAGAGTCTTGCGGCGAGCAGTGCCCGCCCAGTGCTCTACACAGTTTGGAGGCACAGTTGGCGGACGACCAGAACTCCGCGGCCGAGACGCGTGCCGAGCCGGCGCACGGTTCCCGACCCAGCAGCGAGGGAAACGGCGTCGCGTCCCGAGGCGCACCGGCGCAGTCCGGCTCGAGTACGGCGAGCGCACCCACCGAGAAGCCGAAGAAGTCCCGCCGGCCGTTGATGCTGACCATCGGTGCCGTCGTGGTGATCGTGGCGGCCATCTTCGGCACGCTCTACTTCATCAACGCGAGCAAGTACGTGTCCACCGACAATGCCCAGGTGGACGGCGACAAGATCGACATCAACGCACCCACCACCGGCACACTCACCGACTGGAAACTCAACCAGGGCAGCACCGTGCGCACCAACCAGATCGTCGGGCGCATTCAGATCCTGGGCAGCATGGCCCAGCCGCAGATGACCATTCGGTCACCGGGCAACGGCACGGTCGCGGTGAACACCGGCGTCGAGGGGCAGTACGTCACGGCGGGCACCGAGCTGGCCACCGCCTACGACTTCAACAAGATCTACGTCACCGCCCGGGTCGACGAGACCGACGTCGCGGACGTGCACCCCGGTGCGCTGGTGGACATCAGCGTCGATGCCTACTCCGGCACACCGGTCACCGGCACCGTCGAGGACGTACAAGGCTCGGCGGCCGGAGTGTTCTCGCTGTTCCCCGAGTCCAACAGCTCGGGCAACTTCCAGAAGGTCACCCAGGTCATCCCGGTGAAGATCGCACTGACCAACACCAACGGGCTGAGCCTGGTACCCGGCATGAACGTCACGGTCTACATCCACAAGCAACCGTGACTTCCCCGGGTGCAGGCCCCGACACATACAGGGGCCTGCACCCGGGAAACGCGTGGGTAGCGTCAGTGGTGCACACCGTCCCCGGCGTCGCCGCCCTTGCCGCTCTTGGCGTTGCACTGGCCAACCGGAGCACCCTGGCCCAGCACGCCGGCCGACGCGCCAATGGGAACCAGGCAGTTGGCGTTGGTGTTGCCGCCGTTCCCGCCGTTCCCGCCGTCACCGTCGATTTTGTGGTGGCCGTTGGCGAAGGCGGTTCCGCTGAACGCCATCGTGCTGAACGCGACCGCGGCGGTCGCGATGACAGCGCGCTGCCCCAGCTTGCCCTTCATGTTGCCTCCTGTATTGCGTGACCGTGCCGCGGGTCGGCTCGATCGGAGTCAGTACTAGACCAGCGGGAATCCGCTTGTCCACGTAGAATTGCTTGCGCACCTGGAGTCCACCTGAGTGTGTATCGTGATATCAGTGTACGAATACGCTCCGAATAATTTCTCTCGCAAAAACCTGGTGCCAGCTGTCCGATTTTCAGCAGATAAGGTGACGTAACCGCCGGGCACCGTCCCGATCCCGGTCAGCTCTGCGCCACGACGACCTGCTGGCCTTCGGTCAGACCCCCCACGACCTGGGCGGTTCGGTCGCCGACCAGGCCGAGTCGTATCTGGGTGCGCCGCGTGGTGCCGTCCGGCTGCAGCACCATGACGACACCGGTGCCGCCCGCCCGGATCACCGCCGAGGTGGGTACCACCAACACGTTCCGCACGCCGCCTACTTCGACTTTCACCTCGGCGGTCATACCGCTGGTGAGCCTCGGGTCGATCTGGTTCAGCACGACCGTCGCGTAATAGTTCGTGACGTCCTGAATTTGGGTCCCGGTCGGCGCAATCGTGGCCAGTGTGCCGGCGCGGGTCAATCCGGGCAGCGCATCGAATGTGACCTCGACACGCTGGTTGGGCCCGACCTTGGCCGCGTCGGCCTCCTCGAAAGGAACCACGACCTGGAAGCTGTTGACGTCGCTGAGTGTGATGAACGAGCCCGCGCCCGGTGGCTGGGTCCCACCCGAGGAGTCGGTGCCACTCGAGGTCCGGGAAGCGGTGTCCGGCAGCGGCACGGCGCCACCGGGCGCCAATGGTGTCGGCCGCCCGCCTGACCCGATGAACTCACCCACCGCGCCGTTGATGCTGGAAACCCGCCCTGCCACCGGGGCAACCAGGGTGGTGTCCCGCACCTGCCGTTGCGCACGGTCCACGTCGGTCTGGGCGTCGCGCACCACGTCGGCCTGCTCGTCGATCTCGTGCGGAGCGTCGGTGGCCGCACCGACCGCCGCGTTGCCCGCCGCGGTCGCGTCCCGTTGCGCGTTGTCGACAGCGATCTTGCGCTGGGCTTGTTGGACATCCTGTTGGCGCTGCAGCCGGCTCACTGCCTCCTGGTCGGCCTGGATCCGGCTACGCCGGCTGGCCACCTCGGCCTTGCCCCGGTCGGAGCGCACACAGGACGGCGAGTGCAGGTCCAGTGGATTCTCCAACAGCAGGCCCTTCCCGCCCCTGGACTGCACGCCGGCGTTGTCGCCGTAGCCGTCGTAGCGGTGCGAGTTGCCGGTCAGCGACTGGTTACACCGCGCCTGGTCCAGCTGGGCAGCGGCCTGCGTGCGCTGCAACTGGTCCCGGTCCTGGTCGAACTGACGCTGAGCCTGCTCGAGCGCGGCCTGGTTGGCGGCTTGGACGGTGTCCGCCGCATCCTTGGTGGCCGCCAGTACCTCCTTGGCGCGGCGGTAGTCGTCCTGGGCGGCGTCGGCCTTGTTGCTGTCCTTGATCCGGTCAAGGGCCGCCTGCGCACCCGACAGCTTGGCCTGTGCCTCGCGCAGGTCCGCCTGGGCGTAGAAGTCGTCCAGCTTGGCCAGTACCTGGCCGGCGTTGACCTGTTGACCGACCGCGACGGTGAGGGCGGCCAACTTGCCACCTTTCACGAAACCGACGTTCTGCTGGGTGACCGCCTGCAGGGTGCCGGTGGCGGAGACGGTGCGGGCCACGCTCCCCATGGTGACCCGCACCGCCGTCACGCCGTTGCCAGCCGGGGCTCCGCAGGCAGCGACGGCGAGTACCGCCGAGGCGACCGCGAGCCCGGCCATGGTCCTGGGTCGGCCAGCCGCGCGCCGCGCATTCCGGCCGGGCCGCTCCCCCGAGGTTGGCCGGGGGCGGCCAGGTCGCATCGAGACACGCAGGCGGGCGGACAACATCGAAACAGGAGAGCCTTCCGTTGAAGAAGTGAATTTTGTGACTCACGATGTTCAACACCCGCTCGAGCGTTCGGTAACGGTCCCACTCGAGGAGAAGTAGCTCTCCGGCAGATTATTCACCCGAATGATCTGATACTTCCGGAACGAAAGAGGTATCTGTCGTCTATTTGACTACTCAATGCCACATTTGTTTACGTTGAGTAGGCACAACCGGGCGCGCTTCTGGATCACTACGACCGAACCGGCGCGGGCGGGTGTTCCGGCCCGGCGTGACTAGAGAGCGCCGACCAGACCACCGTCACAGCGCACCGCACTGCCGGTGAGATAGGAGGCCGGCGAGCCGCACAGGAACGCGGCGACCGCGCCGAACTCGGCGGGGCTGCCGTACCGGCCAGCCGGGATGGCTCGCTCGGCGGCCGCTCGCACCTCACTCGCCGGGCGTCCGGTCCGCTGCGCCACGCCGCTGTCCAGCGCCTCGGTGCGGTCGGTGGCGATCCGCCCGGGCAGCAGCAGATTCACCGTCACCCCGTCCGACGCGACATCGGTCGCCAGACTCTTCAGGTAGGCGGCCAGCGCGGAGCGGCCGATGTTGGACAACGCCAGGTGCGGCAGCGGCTCGACAACCCCGCTGGACGCGATGGACAGGATCCGGCCCCACCGCCGCTCCCGCATGCCACTCAGCACAGCGGCGACCAACCGTTGCTGCACCACGAGCAAGTTGTGCACAGCACCGACGATGCTCTCGGTATCCAGCGTCGCGGCGGTTGCCGGACGCGGCCCCGGACCGTTCAACACCAGAATGTCGATCTCGCCGAACGCCGAGGTCGCCGCGTCCAGCAGGGTGGTGGAGCCGTCCGGCGCGGTCAGGTCGACACCGACGCCGATCGCGCTCGGCAGCTCGGCCGCGATCGACTCGGCCAGCTCAGCACGCCGGCCGGAGACGACCACGTTCGTGCCCTCGGCGCCCAACGCCCGAGCGGTAGCTTCGCCGAGCCCACTGGTCGAGGCACATACCAGCGCCGTGCGCCCCTTGATACCCAGGTCCACTGCCTACCTCCACGTCGATCCGCCCGCCGGCGGCCGGGCGCCGCGGCGGGCTCGTGGAGATCCATTGTGCTGGACACACTTCGAGCCTCGCACCCTCACTTACCGGTGCGAGGCTCGAAGTGCGTTATGGCGCCCAGCGCGGGAGCCGTTCCCGCACACCCCCCAGTTCAGCGCGAATAACATGTGGACCGGGCCGGTCCTAGGAAACGCCGCCGACAATGCCGACAACGCCGTTCGTGCCACTCCCGGGTCGCCGAACTCGACCCGGGCCGTGCACCTGCTCGTTTGTCGTGGTGGCACAAGTCCCGCTACCACCGGATGAGGCGCTCGCCACCGCACTACAGCCGGGCGAACCATCGGTCACCCTGGTGACCTGGCGGTCCTCCGGCCGGATTGCCAGCGATTTCCTCCATTGTCGAATCGGCGTTCCCGCGAGATTCGGCGCCCCCGCCGCCATTACCTCACGCCAGTAATAACTCTCGACAGGCCGGCGGGATACGCCACGTTTTCGGCCGGCCCCGTACGAGTAAAAGAGGATGCTGAAACTTTCAGAGGCTCTGAATCCAGGGAAAACAATTCAGTGGTCCTTTCCGTGGGCGGACCTCGGAGCCCTGGGAGGCGCCTGACGCGGCGCCGCGCGGAAGAGTGGGTCCGGCACGCACCGGCGAGAGGCACAGCACCGGGGTGCCCGTGGCCCGGGTGGACAGCAGGGCGACACCGAAACAGGTCACGACATAGGCCGGGGCTGGTCGCCCTCGACGACCAGCCCCGGCTGCGCAGCCACTCGCCCGCTCCCCAGCGACAAGCGGCAAGTCTTGTTGTTGCGGCAAATCCGCGTTCGTGTACTGCCGCCACAGTAGGCCGATCAGCCGCGCCACTAACCCGTTGCGAGCGACATCACCCGAACGGACCCGGCAAATTAACCAGATCAGGGGCATGGCCGCCCGTTCGGCTCACGTCGGGTAAACATCCATGCGCCAGCTGAGCGGGCGTCGGATCGCACCGCGAACCGCGAAGGTAACGACTCGGTCTCGGTGCGTACCGGCTGGATGCCGACGGCCGAGGACAAACCAGAACACCATTATTGTTGCCGGCGAACAAAAGCAACAACACGCCGACGGTGCGCGGTCAACTGTAGTTCCCGGTCTACCCGCCGAGGGTGTGGGCTTGATAACACCATTGGGTGGTTCAAGAACAAGTAGACCGGGAACCTCTAGGCCCGACAGCGAACCGTCCAGGGAGGTACTGATGGAGCTTGGCAACGTTATTAACAAGGTGAAGGAATGGGCCGGCAAGAACCCGGACAAGGCCGACTCCGCGGTGGACAAGGGAACTGACGCGGTGAAGCAGAAGTTCGCCGGTCACGACCAGCAGGTGGACTCCGCGTCGGACAAGGCCAAGAACTACCTGCACGGCGACGGCGACCAGGGACAGCAGCCCCCGCCCCAGCAGTAATCCCTGCCCAAGTTCTACGGCGTCGGCGACCCATCGCTGGGTCGGCCGGCGCCGTTTCTGTCTACTTGCCGCCCGAGGCCAACTGGGAATCGCTTGGCACCTGATCCGGCGCCTCGACCCCGCCCGCCTTGGCACCCGACTGCACCGTATTGACGTCGTTGTCCGCGCCTTCCAGATCTTGACTGGTCGCCTTGCCGCTCCTGATTCTCCCGATCACCCCGCTGAGCGTGGCGCTCGCCTTGTCGAAGGGAGCCGCCAGGTGGCACAGCGTTGGCGAGGACTCGGCATCGGCCTTGGCCAGCTTGAGCTCGTGCACGGTGAACAGCCCGGCGACGCCGGCCTTGGCCAGCGCGGCGAACCCGTGCAGCGTGTTCGCCTTGTACGGCTTGTAGATGAAGTGGTGGAACGCGCCGAACGCGAGCCCGGCGTGCAAAACGAACTTGGTCTTGTCGAAGCTGACCGACCCGACCTGCTGACACCCGGCACCGGGCGCGGCCGACGACGACGCGGCCGCGCTGCCCGAAGGGCCGGCGGCGGTGGACTTCGAGGACGGGCCACAACCGGCGAGCAGTACCAGCGCCGCCAGTGCCAGCGCAACCGTGGCGAACCGGGCTGATCGACGCTCTCGCTTGACCTCTCTGCGCACCCTGCCTCCTTTGGGTAGCCAGGCCGGCACTGTGCCAGCGATCCTCTGGATGGGGCCACTGTAATTAGCGCGACCCGGGGCACCCTGCGCGGATCCAGGCGCCGGGCCCGTCGGAATCGCGACGGGTGTGATCGACTCGCTCAGTGAGCGAGAATCACCAAGAGTTACTAAATGTCGCTGTTGCTGCCCAACAGGGTGACCGCCGAGGACCATTCGTCCTCTGACGATGACCGTTCATCGACTCTCTGACACCTTTCTGTTATTCGATCATCACTGATCGCTCGGTGGAGTGTTGTTCCCAGTAGCAACACAGTTCACATCCCCAACCGGAAGGCCCCGACACCATGTTGATGGTGAAGCTGCTGGCTCGGATGCCAGACCTGCGCCAGCGGGTGCAGACCGAGCACGTGCCCGACGAGAGCGGACACTGCCGCGACTGCCGGGAGGCCCAGTGGCCGTGCGAGCTGTACCAGATCGCGGTCAACGCCGAACGGCTCGACACCAGGGGACTTCGGCTCTCCGCGTAGCCGGCCCCACTCATCCTCCGCCGGCGGAACGCTCGCGCGCCGGCGCCTCGATGCCGGTGGGGCGCGCAAAGCCGGCCAGGAACCGCACAGCCACCGAGCGGTCCCCGCGCAGGCTCAGCTCGCCGGCCGACTCGGCATCGATCAGCGGGCGCCCGGCAAACATCACGGCCCGCAGCGTGGCGGAGTCAGCCGCAACGGTCGCCACCGGCTCCTCGGCGCTGCCTCGGCTGATCCGCAGGCCTCCCGGGCCCACCTCGGTGACGAACGAGTCGTTGCCGAGGCGCAGCTGAATGAGCGCGGTCAACCCTCCCGACCTTGCTGGGTCGAACGTGGTGCGCAACGCGAGGACCAGCGCGTCCGTACTCAGCTGTCGGTCGGCATCCAGCTCGGCACGGCTGCCCCAACGCCCAAGCGCGAGTAGCACCGGCTCCAGCTCGACACCCCACGGGCTGAGCTCATAGACGCGGCTGCTCGTCGGTGGTCCGAGGAAGCGGCGGGTCAGCACGCCGGCTTCCTCCAGCTCCCGCAGTCGCTGGGTGAGCACGTTCTGGCTCATGCCGGTCAGCGCGCGCGCCAGGTCGGCGAACCGCTTCGGACCGAGCAGCAGCTCGCGCACCACCAGGAGCGCCCAACGCTCCCCCACCGCGTCCAGTGCTCGGGCGACGCCACAGGGGTCCTGGTAGCTCCGTTTACCAACCACGTCATCAAACGTAGCGCGAACTCCTGATTCAGGACGAAGTCGCGACTAGCGCAGCACCCGGATCGCGGCCTCGACCTCGTCCCAGAAGCCGGCCACATCGAGCTGGACCGCCACCCGCGCGTTGGCCGGTCGGCTGGGCCGTCCGTGCAGCACCACGCTCGTCGCGCCGGCCGTCTCGGTGCCGTGCACCTCTACATCCAGCCTGGCGTGCACCGTGTCGACCAGCTCCGGCCGGGCCACGAGCGCAACCGCGACGGGGTCGTGCAGCGGCGGCGCAGCCATGCCCTGCGCGGCCTGGTAGCTGGCGGTGTAGAAGCGCAGCAGCTCGACGCCGAACGCCGAGGTGGCGTTACCCACCTCGGCCAGCCGGTCCAGCAGCTCGGCGGTGGCCAGGGCCTGGTGGGTCACGTTGAGCCCGACCATGGTGAGCGGCGGCGCGGAGTCGAGCACCACGGCGACCGCCTCGGGATCCACCCAGGAGTTGAACTCCGCGTAGGGGGTGACGTTGCCCCGCCCGGTGGAACCACCCATCCAGACGATGTCCGCGACGTTGCCAAGCACCTCGGGGTGCACCCCGGCCAGCAGCGCGATGTTGGTCAGCGGCCCGGTGGCCAGGATCGTCACCGGCTCAGCGCTGGCCGTGATCAGCTCGCGCAGCAGACCGACCGCCCCGCGCGGGTCCACCTCGACCTGGGGCTCGGGCAACACCGGGCCGTCCAGCGCGCTGCTGCCGTGGATGTGCGGGGCGGTGGTGAGTGCCCTGGTCAACGGCTTGTCCGCGCCGGCGGCGAGCGGTACGCCGTGGATGCCGGCCACCGTGGCGACCACCCGCGCGTTGTAGGTGGTCTGGCTCAGTCGGCCGTTGCCACCGACCGTGGTGATGCCCAACAGCTCGAGGGCCGGGTTGCCGGCGGCCAGCCAGAGCGCGAACGCGTCGTCATGGCCGGGATCGCAGTCGAGGACCACCGGTATCGGCACAGCGGCGTGCTCCTCACGGTCGATCATGGTGCTGTGGCACCGAGGCTAGTGCACCCACTCGTGGCGGACCAGGCAACGACCGGCACGGCG
The DNA here is from genome assembly GCA_036500625.1 of Pseudonocardia sp. Lineage (GTDB taxonomy): Bacteria > Actinomycetota > Actinomycetes > Mycobacteriales > Pseudonocardiaceae > Pseudonocardia. The sequence continues at coordinate 19,406 of DASYBQ010000284.1, forward strand.
TTCCTCGGGGTTCGCGGTCGCCTTGGGTGACCGTCGGACACCCGGTCAGGCGTGTCGCGACACCGTTACCGGCAGGTGTTCGGGACCGTCCGTGACCTGCCAGAATCAGTAACCTCCATCCGCGACAAAGGAGCCTCGACGGGCATGACCCAGCGCTGCGCGACGTGCACTGCCCCACTCTCCTACCTGGTTGACGACGGGACACCGTACGAGGTGATCGATCCGCTCGACGGCGGTCCGAGGCTCCTCATTGCGCACACAGACGAACGCTGCGGTTTCCATCGGTTCCTCACGCCCGAGCTGCAGGCGAGGCAGTCGGGCCTGCTGCGCAAGCGGGTGCGCTCGACGACGGCGGGCGTCCGCCGGGAGCGCTGGGTTCGGGACGACCAGCCGGTCCGCTGAGCGCTCTCAGTTCCGCAGGATCGCGGCGTCCGGCCAGGCCGCCGGAACGGCCGTTGTGCACCCCGTTCAGCCCGGCCATCACCCGCGGTCGGTGATCGTCACGCCGGGCACGCCACGCCGCCGGAGGCCCGGATCGGCACCAGCAGCGCAGACACTCCGTGCCCACCGGCCGGCGGTCCAGTCCGGCTCCGATGCAGCCGGCGTTGCTCCCACTGCCGCCGGACGTCGGCACGTACCGAGGCCCAGCGCCCGTCCAGCACCTGCCGCGGCGCGGCGCTGTCGATCTGCGAGGGCAGCTCCACCGGGTGGGTTGCGGTACCGGCACTCATGATCCCTCCGATGAGCTGGCAACGGCGCCGGACAGTCCGTTCCAGGCCAGTTGGGTGAGGTAGTCGGTCAGCTCGAGCCGGGTGAGTGCGACCCGGCCGTCCAGCCACGGGTCGGCCGCGGCTTTGACCAAGCCGATCACCCCATGGCCCCAGGGCAGCGCGACTTCGGGATCAACACCCTCGGATCGCAGGGTGGGCGCGATTACCCGGGCCACCTGGTCCCCGATCAGCTGGACCAGGCCATCGACCGGGTCGGCGTTGATCGGCCGCTCCAGTGCGGGATGGTGCACCACGAACCGGTAGACCTTCGGGTCGGACTCGATCAGCTGCAGGTACACGTCGATGCCGGCGGCCAGCGCCGCTCGGGCCTGCCCGGCTTCGCGGATGTCGCGTTCCGGACCGAGCACCTGGCGCAGCTGGCGCAGCAGCGTGTCGGCCACCCGCTCGCACACCGCCAGGTAGAGCTGGACCTTGTCGGTGAAGTGCCGGTAGAGCACGGTCTTGCTGGTGCCCGCCACTCGGGCGACATCGTCCATGCCCACCGAGGGGCCGTGCCGGCGGATCGCGACGAGGGTGGCATCCGCGAGCGCGGCGCGGCGCACGCGGCGGTGTGACTCCCACCTGACGCTGCGACCGTCCACTGGCACGGAACTGATGGTACCGGGTACTTTGAGTATCGGAAACTCCGGGAAAGGAGATCGGCATGGCCGACACAACTCAGCGCGCCGCCGTCATCGGCGGCAATCGCATCCCGTTCGCCCGGACCGGCGGGCGCTATGCGCGGGCGTCCAACCAGGACATGCTCACCGCTACCCTGGACGGTTTGGTGGCCCGGTTCGGGCTGCGAGACGAGCGGCTGGGCGAGGTGGCCGCCGGTGCGGTGCTCAAGCACAGCCGGGACCGCGACCTCACCCGGGAGTCGGTGCTGGGCAGCCGGCTGTCCCCCGCCACGCCGGCCTACGACGTAGCGCAGGCCTGCGGGACTGGGCTGGAAGCCGTGGTGCTGGTGGCCAACAAGATCGTCCTCGGCCAGATCGACAGCGGCATCGCGGGCGGCGTGGACTCGGCAAGCGATGCGCCGATCGCGGTGAACGACGAGCTGCGCCGGGTGCTTCTGGAGCTCAACCACGCGAAGTCGCTGGGTGCCCGGCTGGCCGCGGTGGCCAAGCTGCGGCCCGGCCAGGTGGTGCCGGAGCTGCCGCGCAACGCCGAGCCGCGCACCGGCCTCTCCATGGGTGAACACGCCGCGATCACCGCCGCCGAGTGGCAGATCAGCCGGGAGGCGCAGGACGAGCTGGCCGCCGCGAGCCACCGCAACCTCGCCGCCGCCTACGACCGGGGGTTCTTCGACGACCTTGTCACCCCGTACCTGGGCCTGACCAGGGACGCCAACCTGCGGCCGGACTCCACGGCGGAGAAGCTGGCCACGCTCAAGCCGGTGTTCGGCGGCCGAGACGGCACGATGACGGCGGGCAACTCCACACCGCTGACCGACGGCGCCTCGGCGGTGCTGCTGGGCTCCGACGAATGGGCCCGCGAGCACGGCGTGCCAGTGCTGGCCCACGTGGTGGACGCCGAGACCGCCGCCGTGGACTACGTGCACGGCGGCGAGGGCCTGCTGATGGCGCCGGTGCACGCGGTGCCCCGGCTGCTGGCGCGCCAGGGCCTCTCGCTGGGCGACTTCGACTTCTACGAGATCCACGAGGCGTTCGCCTCCACCGTGTTGGCCACCCTCGCGGCCTGGGAGGACAAGGAGTACTGCGCGGAGCGGCTCGGGCTGGATGCCCCGCTCGGCTCGATCGACCGGTCCCGGCTCAACGTGACCGGCTCGTCCCTGGCCGCGGGCCACCCGTTCGCGGCCACCGGCGGGCGGATCGTGGCGACGCTGGCGAAGCTGCTGGCCGAGAAAGGGTCCGGGCGTGGCCTGATCTCGATCTGCGCGGCCGGCGGGCAGGGCGTGGTGGCGATTCTGGAGGCCGCGAAGTGACCCGCGCGGGAACCGACTGGTACCGGGGGCTGGTCAACGGCCGGCTCGGTGCCCCGGTCAGCACACAGCTCGGGCTGCCCCGGCCGGCCCAGCTGCGTCGCTACCGGCCCGGACAACCGCTGACCGACGGCCCGGTGTTCATCGGGCGGACCGGCGAGGGTGCGCTGGCCGACCACCTGCACAGCCTGCTCGGTGTGGACCCTTCGGTGGAGCCGAGCGGGAAGCTGGGCGCGCTGGTGCTGGACGCCACCGCGGTCACCTCGGTCGACGACCTCGGCCAGGTCCGGGAGTTCCTGGGCGAGGGACTGCCCCGGCTGGGCCGCTGCGCCCGGGTGCTGGTGCTGGGCCGCCCGGCTGACCAGGCGGACAGCGTGGCCTCGGCGGCGGCCCGCCAAGCGCTCGACGGGCTGATCCGCTCGGTGGGCAAGGAGCTGCGGGACGGCGCCACCGCGAACCTGGTGCTGGTCGCGGACAAGGCCGCCCCGACCGACGTCGACTCGACCGTCCGTTTTCTGCTCTCCGCACGCTCGGCCTTCGTGGACGGCCAGGTGGTGCGGGTCGGCGCGGCGGGCTCGGCCGGCGGGCACAACCCGGACGGCCCGGCGCACGGCGGCCGGGTCGTCGTGGTGACCGGCGCGGCGCGGGGCATCGGCGCGGGCATTGCCGAGGTGTTCGCCAGGGACGGCGCGACAGTGGTCTGCCTGGACGTGCCGGGGCAGGGTGAGGCGCTGGCCGACACCGCCAACAGAATCGGCGGGCTGGCCCTGCAGCTGGACATCACCGCGCCGGACGCACCGGACCGGCTGGTGCACTACCTGACCGAGCGGCACGGCGGCCTGGACACCATCGTGCACAACGCCGGCGTCACCAGGGACAAGCTGCTGGTGAACATGGACGCCGCGCGGTGGGACGCGGTGCTCACGGTGAACCTGCGGGCGCAGCTGGCGCTGAACGACGCGCTGCTCGGTGGCGGCGCGGCGGGACTGCGGACCGGCGGGCGGATCGTGTCGGTGTCCTCCACCAGCGGCATCGCCGGCAACCGGGGCCAGACCAACTACGCGGCCAGCAAGGCCGGCATCATCGGCATGGTCCGCGCGCTGGCGCCGGCGACGGCCGAGCGGGGTGTGACGGCCAACGCGGTTGCGCCCGGCTTCATCGAGACCGAGATGACCGCGGCCATGCCGTTCGGCACCCGGGAGGCGGGCCGGCGGATCAACAGCCTGCACCAGGGCGGCCTGCCGGTGGACGTGGCGGAGACGGTGGCCTGGCTGGCCGAGCCGGGCAGCGGCGGCGTCACCGGCCAGGTGGTCCGGGTGTGCGGGCAGAGCATGTTGGGAGCCTGATCGATGGTCACCGAGAAGCTCGACGCCGAACCCCGGTTGGGCCCCCGCTACGCGTTGGCGCTGCTGCCCGGCAGGGGCGGTGCGCGGCTGCCGGACCGGGAGCTGGCGTTGGACGGTCTGCGGGTCGATCCGGGCCGGTTGGCCGACTACGCGCGGGTCTGCGGATTTCCGCTCGACGGGCTGCTCCCGGCGACGTTCCCGCAGGTGCTCGCGTTCGGTCTGCAGGTCCAGCTGATGACCGAGCCGGGTTTCCCGCTGCGGCTGCCCGGCCTGGTGCACCTGCGTCAGCGGATCGCCGTTCGCCGGCCGATCGGCTCCGACGAGCCGCTGGACCTGCGGGTCCGGGCCACCGACCTACGCGCGCACCCCCGGGGCGCCAAGGTCGACATGACCACCTCGGTGTCGGTGCACGGTGAGCAGGTCTGGACAGCGCGCGGTACCTATCTCGCCAAAGGGGCGTCCGCGCCGGCCGGAGCCGCCTCGCCGCCAGAGCCGGCCGAGGTCGACGGCGCGCGCCTTGCCGCCCGCTGGCGACTCGGTGCTGACACCGGGCGGCGTTACGCGGCGGTCAGCGGTGACGTCAACCCCATCCACCTCAACCCGCTCGCGGCCAAGATGTTCGGCTTCCCCGGCGCGATCGCGCACGGCATGTGGTCCGCCGCCCGCTGCCTTGCCACGCTGCAGGGCCGGCTGCCGGAGCACTACGAGGTGGACGTGGTGTTCCGCAAGCCGGTCGTGTTGCCCGCCGAGGTCGAGCTGTTCGTCGCCGAACGATCCGGCAGCTGGCATCTGCGGCTGTGTGGCGCCGGCCGGGACCGGCTGCACCTGCTCGCCGAGGTATGTCCCAGCTGACACCGCTCGCTATTCGAGGCGCGGCGCGGAGCCCGCTGGTCGGTCCGAGGACCGCAGGAACGTCGCCAGGAACACACTGGCGGCGGTGACCACGGCGGTCAGCAGGAACACGTTGCCGTAGGAGGTGCCGAGCACCTCGAGGTTCAGGTGCTGATACTGCTGGTAGATGCTGGCGAACCCCCGCGCGGTGTGCGGGTCCGGGTGGCTGGGACCGGCGGCGGATGTGCGCAGTGCCGCGCGGTCGGCGAACAGCTGCGCCTCTTGGCGCGACGCCATGGCGGAGAGTGCCGCCAGGCCGAGCGCGCCGAATACCTGCCGCGCGACGTTGTTCAGTGCGCTCGCCTGGTTGTGCTGTTCCGGAGCAACGGCGTCCAGTCCCGCGGTCATCATCGGCATCATCGCCAGTCCCACCCCGACGGCGCGGATACAGGTCCAGGTGATGATGGCGCCGCGCGTCATGTCCGGGGTGATCCCGTACATCAGGTAGGTCCCGTACGCGCAGATCGCCATTCCGATGGTGCTCAGCCAGCGAGGGCCGATCTTGTCGTAGAGCCGTCCCACTATCGGCATCAGCACGGCGGTCACGATGGCTTGCGGCAGGATCAGCACGCCGGCGTCGAATGCCTCCTTACCCTGTCCCTGCTGCAGGAAGACCGGCACGAAGAACACCGTGGCGAACAGGTTGACCTGCATGACGACCAGCAGGATTATCGAGTTGGTGAATTGTCGGACCTGGAACACCCGCAGGTCCAGTAACGGGTGCTCCACTTCGAGCTCGATCACCACGAACAGCGCGAGACACAGCAGCCCGCCGACCACCAACATCAGGATCCGGTAGCCGGTCCACCCCCACGACTCACCTTCCTCCGCCGCCAGCAGTATCGAGGACAACCCGCACGCGACGGTGACGAAACCGGCCAGATCGAACTTGTGCGCGTACGTTCTTGCCACCTCGGGCAGCCGCACCCGCGCGACGAGCGCGCCGAGCAGCCCGACCGGCACGTTGAGGTAGAACACCAGGCGCCAGTCGACGTACTGGACCAGGTAACCGCCCAGTACCGGGCCCACCGCCGGCGCGAAGATGATGCCCAGCCCGAATATCCCCATCGCCGCGCCGATCTTCTGCTTCGGTACCAGCCGGTAGAGCAGGCTCATGGCGGCCACCGGCAGCAGCCCTCCCGGGATCGCTTGCAGGACGCGGAAAAAGATCAGTACGTCCAGGTTCCATGCGAGGCCGCACGCCGCCGAGCCCACCGCGAAGCCGACCAGGGCCGTGACGTAGATGGTGCTGAGGCCGAAACGGTCCCCGAGCCAACCACTGAGCGGCACGACCACCCCGAGCGTCAGGGTGTAGCCGGTGGCGATCCAGAGGACGTCGTCCAGCGATCCACCGAAGTCCTTCTGGATCGAAGGAACCGCCACGTTCACGATCGTCACGTCGAGCACCGACATGAACATGCCCACGACGAGTATCAGGACCGGCAGCACCCATCCCGCCGGATCCGGCACGGCGTCAGCCGAGGCGACGTCAGCCGGCTCGGCTTGTCCCGGTAGCTCGGGCAGTTCCGGGTGGCGGGCTTGTCTGGACTGGCGGACCTCGCCGGGCACCGAGTCCTGGGTCACTCCACTCATCTCGGCTCCTGACAAAAAGCAACGATCGTTTCTGATGGCGCTATCATGGCCGCCGAGTGTCACGATTGTCAAGAACGATCGTTGTTGTTTACGCTGCGAACATGCCCCGAGTGACCGAGCAGTACATCCAGCGACGCCGCCAGGAGATCCTCGAGGCGGCCGGACGCTGCTTCGCCCGTGACGGCTTCCATGCGACGTCGATGGACGACGTCATCGATGCGGCCGGCGTCTCGACGAGCGTGTTCTACCGGTGGTTTCGAGGCAAGGACGAGCTGGTCATCGCCACGGTGACCGATGTCCTGCGCGGCATGGTGGTTGTCCTGGACGACATCCTGGAGGTCGACCCGCCGCCCCCGCTGGCCGACGCGGTGGAACGGGTACTCGCGGCGACCCTCACCCGGATGACCCGCGACGGCCACGACACCACCGCGCTTGCCGTGCAGGTCTGGACAGAGGCGCTGCGGAACCCCGAGATTCACCAACTCATCGCGCACTGCTACGAACAGCTGCGCGACAGGCTGGCCGAGCTCATCCGCAGACACCAGGCTCTCGGCGCGATCCCCGCCGAGGTCGACCCGAGGATGGTCGCGCGCCCGCTGTTCTCCCTGTTCCCCGGTTTCGTGGTGCAACGGCTACTGCTCGGCCCGGAGGACCCGAAGCTCTACGCCCAAGCCGCACAAGCGCTACTACGCGCATGAACGACTAACGGAGCAACGGCACACAGCGAGTGGTCGCCGCACACATGTCCGGGCCTGTGTGGGGTGCCCACTCGCTGTGTGCGGTCAAGACTTGGCCGGGGTCGGGACTGCCGGGTGGCGGCGGAAGCGGTCCAGGTAGGCCTGCCAGTCCCAGGTGTTGAGGAACGCACTTGCCGCCTGGTAGCCGTCGTCGTGCATCTGGTTGACCTGCGTCTGGCTGAGGTGGAACTCGGTGAACCCGGCCGCCGTGGAGTTGACCTCGATGGTCCTGCTTTGCACCCAGGGTTTGTGCTGGTAGGCCTGGTCCCGCCCGACCAGCGCGGTGCTGATCACCCGCTCCAGCAGGTGCACCGGTGCCGGCATCACCTTGTTCAGCCATGTCGGCAGCAGGGTGCCGTCCGGGCCGGGGATCTCCGGCATCAGGGTGACGCCGAAGGTCGGCCAGCGCGGCAGCTTCCCGTCGGTGCGGTCCAGCGAGTCGATCGGGAAGTTGGACACCACGCCGCCGTCGACCAGTGTCGAGGTCACCCCGGTCACCGGGTTGGTGATCGCCGCCGGGCGGAACAGCAGCGGCACGGACATCGACGCGCGCACCGCGTCGGCGACCAGCTGGGTGTCCGGGTCGAGCCCGTAGACGTCGCGGTAGTCCCACGGCAGCCGGATGAGCCGGCCCAGCGTGATGTCCGCACAGGTCACCACCAGTTTGTAGCGCCGCTTCGCCGGCAGTTGCGAGTCGTCGAGCGCCAGGTCGCCGAAGGTGCGCACACCCAGCCGCGCCAGTTCGTCGCAGACCCACTCGCGGGCGTAGTCGCCCCGGTAGAGGCCGTCGTCGCCAAGCAGCGCCAGGCCGGCACCGAGCAACGGCACCCGGTCCAGCGGCACCTTGTCGGCGAAGCGCGCGTAGTCCAGCCGCATGGCGGCCTCGCTCAGCTCGCGGCCCCGCAGCCCGGCCGCGACCAGGGCGCCGACGATGGCACCGGCCGAGGTACCGGACACCCGCCAGCACTGGTAGCCCGCGTCGTTCAACGCCGCCACCGCGCCGGCCAGCGCGATTCCCTTCACGCCGCCACCGGAGAGCACCAGGTCGGCGAGGAGCGGCTTGTGTCTCTTGTTGCTGGCCGTCACTCCACCATCAGATCACCTCGGGCCTACTCGACCAGATCGAGGGCCGCCGCGACGATGCTGTCGGTGTCGATGCCGTGGTGCCGGTAGATCTCGTCCAGCGAGCCGGACTGGCCGAAGCCGGTCACCCCGAGCAGCGCGCTGGGCACCTGCCACACCGATGCCAGGAACGCCAGCGTGTGCGGGTGCCCGTCCGGCACCGTGACAAGTGGCGCGGCCCGGTTGGCCGGGAACAGCTGGTCAAGCACCCAGCTGTCCCCCTCGTCGCGACCCTGCCGTGCCCGCAGCGCGCGGAACAGCAGGTCCGGGCTGGTCACGCACACCACGTCGGCGAGCACGCCGGCCTGCTCCAGCCGCTGCGCCGCCCGCAAGGCCTCGGTGACCATCGCGCCCATCGCGGCGATGGTCAGCACCGCGCCGTCCCTGCGGTGCAGCGGATAGCCACCGGCCACCACCTGGCGCCGCCGCCGCTGCCTCGCGGCCGGGTCCGCCGGCACCGCCGCGAGACTCTGGTCCACCGGCCGGGGGGACAGCCGCAGGTAGGCCGAACCGCCGTCCGGTCGGCCCAGCCGGGCCAGCGCCGCCAGCAGCGTCCACTCCACGTCGACCGCGAACGCCGGCTCGTAGCTGACACAGCCGGGCTGCTCGATGCCGATGGACGGCGTGGTGATCGACTGGTGCGCGCCGCCCTCGGACGCCAGCGTCACCCCGGACGGCGTGCCCACCAGGATCGACTGCCCGCCGGCGTAGATGCCGAACGACCACGGCTCCAGCGCCCGCTCCACGAACGGGTCGTACATCACCCCGATCGGCAGCAGCGGCTGCCCCCACCGGCTCCAGGTGGCGCCCAGCTCACCGAGCAACCCGACCAGGTTGGTCTCCGCGATGCCCAGCTCGATGTGCTGGCCGGCCGGGTTCTCCCGCCAGTGCAGGATGGTCTCCGAGTCGTCGGTGAACCAGTCGCGGCGCTCGGTGGCCGACCACACCCCCACCTTGTTGACCCAGCCGCCGAGGTTGGTCGTCGAGCTGACGTCCGGGCTGACCGTGACCACCCGGCGTGCCGCCTCCGGCGCCGAGCGGGTCAGGTCCAGCAGCACCCTGCCCAGCGCGGCCTGGGTGGTCGCGGTTCCGGTGGGCGCGGCCCGCCCGATGTCACCGGGCAGCTCAGGCGGCGCGGTCACGGCGGCCGGCTCGCGGCGCAACCGGCCAGCCACCTGCCCGCAGAGCCGGCCGGCCGCACTGTCGGGCGCGAAGCGCTGCCACGGCCGGGCGAGGTCCGCGCCGACCTCCATCGCCAAGGTCGCCATCTGCGCCTCGGTGAGCAGCGACGAGTGGTTCTGTGGGTGCCCCTGGGTGGGCAGTCGGTAGCCCTTGACCGTGTAGGCGAAGATCACCGTTGGCCGGCGGTCGTCGATCGCGTCGAACGCGGCGTCCAGCGCGGCGAGGTCGTGCCCGCCGAGGTTGCCGATGGCGGCCAGCAGCGTCGCGTCGTCCAGCTCGGCGGCCAGCGCTGCTATCCCGGCCGAGGGCTCGCCGTCACCGGGCAGCCGGTCGCGCAGCTCGGCCGCCGTGCAGCGAAGTAGCCGCTGGTACTCCGGGTTCGTCATCCGGTCGATGCGCTCGCGCAGCGCCTCACCGCCGGGTCGGGCGAACAGCCGCCGCAGCAGCTCGCCGTACTTCAGCGTGAGCACCTGCCAACCGGCCGCGTCGAACATCCCGGCCAGCCGGTCGGCCGCGACGCCTGGCACCACCCGGTCCAGGGACTGGCGGTTCAGGTCCACGATCCAGACCAGCTCACCCAGCTCGGCCACCGCCGGGTCGAGTATGGCCTCCCAGATCGCCCCCTCGTCCAGCTCGGCGTCCCCGACCAGGGAGAACTGCCGACCACCCCCGGTCGTAGTACCCACGGTGGAGCGCAGGTAGCGCCGGGACAGCGCACCCCAGATCGGCGCGGTGGCCCCGATGCCCACCGACCCGGTGCAGTAGTCGACCGGGTCCGGGTCCTTGGACCGGCTCGGGTAGCTCTGCAGCCCGCCGAACTCGCGCAGCGTGGTCAGGTAGGACTCGTCCAGCTCGCCGAGCAGGTAGTTGATCGCGTGCAGCACCGGCGAGGCGTGCGGCTTGACCGAAACCCGGTCGCCCGCCCGCAGATGCCTGAACCACAGGGACGTCATGATCGAGACCATCGACGCGCTCGAGGCCTGATGGCCGCCGACCGCCTCGGGGCGCTGCGGGCCATCGAGCAGCGAGTGCTGTGGCTGTCGACCGCGATCGTCGATCACGCGAACCGGGTCCGGGAGAACCTTTCCGGGCTCAAGGTGGGCGGGCACCAGGCCTCGAGCGCGTCGATGGTGTCGATCATGACCTCGCTCTGGTTCGGCCACCTGGAACGCGACGACCGGGTGTCGGTCAAGCCGC
>DASYBQ010000285.1:0-6775 GCA_036500625.1 Pseudonocardia sp.
GCGGGATTACGGTTGGCGGGCCATGCGCTTCCTGCACACCTCCGACTGGCATGTCGGCAAGACGCTCAAGGGCCGTTCCCGGCTGGACGAGCAGGGCGAGGTGCTGGGCGAGATCGTCCGCATCGCGCGCGCCGAGCGGCCGGACGCGGTGCTGGTCGCCGGCGATCTGTATGACAGTGCTGCCCCGGGGGCGGCCGCACAGCGGCTGGTGGTCCATGCGCTGATGCAGCTGGCCGACACCGGCGCCGAGGTCATCGCGATCGCCGGCAACCACGACCATGCCGCCACGCTGGACGCCTACCGACCGCTGGCCGCGGCCGCGGGCATCACACTGGTCGGTGCGGTGCGCGGCGCGGGCAACGGCGGGGTCGTCAGGTTCACCGCGCGCTCGACCGGCGAGCCCGTGGTGCTCGCGGTGCTGCCGTTCCTGTCCCAGCGCTACGCGGTGAAGGCGGCCGAACTGCTCGGCGAGACCCCGGCGGAGCTGGGCAACAGGCACGACGAGATGGTCCGGGCGGTGCTCGCCGGGCTGACCGCCGAATTCTCCGACGATGCGGTGAACCTGGTGATGGCGCACCTGACGGTGACCGGCGGTGCGTTCGGCGGCGGGGAGCGGATGGCCCAGTCGATCTTCGACTACCACGTGCCGGCCTCGGTCTTCCCGGTCGAGGCGCACTACGTCGCGCTCGGTCACCTGCACCGGCGCCAGACGCTGCCGGCGCCGTGCCCTGTCGTCTACTGCGGCGCCCCGATGGCGGTGGACTTCGGCGAGCAGAACAACACCAACGTGGTGTGCCTTGTCCAGGCCGCGCCCGGTACACCGGCCAGGGTCACCGACATCCCTGTGACCGCAGGGCGGCGGCTGCGCACGGTGCGCGGCACGGTCGCCGAGCTGGCCGCGCAGGTGCCCCAGGTCGGCGAGGACTTCCTGCGGGTGTGGGTGCGCGAGCCGGCCAGGGCGGGGCTGCGCGACGAGGTGCTCGAACTGCTGCCGAATGCGCTGGAGATCCGGATCGATCCCGAGTTCAGCGCGTCGACCAAGGAGTCGCGACCGTCATCCAGCCCGGTGGAGCGCAGCCCAGGTGAGCTGTTCGCCGAGTTCTGCGCCGCGCGCTCGGTAGCCGATCCCAGGGTGACCGCGCTGTTCGACCGGTTGCACGACAAGATCACCGGCGGCTCGTAGTGCGCCCGGTCCGGTTGCGCATGCACGGGTTCGCCGCGTTCCGGGAACCCACCGAGGTCGACTTCACCGACGCGGAGTACTTCGTGCTGGTCGGGCCGACCGGCTCCGGCAAGTCCACGGTGATCGACGCGATGACGTTCGCGCTGTACGGCTCGGTGCCGCGCTGGGGCAACAAGGGCGTCGTCGCGTTGGCGCTGTCCCCGACGGCCAACCGGGGCGGCGTCGCGCTGGAGTTCGACGTCGGCGGGCAGCGCTACACCGTGGCCCGCGACCTGCGTCGCACCGCGAACGGCTCGGTCACCGTGCGGGAGGCGCGGCTGGAGCGGCTGCTCACCCCGGATACCGAGGACGCCGAGGAGCTCCCGGAGACCGAGGTGCTTGCGCACGGAGGCGCGGTGTCCAAGGCGGTGGAGGACCTGCTCGGCCTGCCGTTCGAGCAGTTCTGCATGTGCGTGGTACTGCCGCAGGGGGAGTTCGCGCAGTTCCTGCGGGCCGCGCCGGCCGAGCGGCAGAAGGTGCTGACCCGGATCCTGGGTCTCGGCATGTACGAGCAGATGGCCAAGGAGGCCGGCGCCGAGGCGAAGGAGCAGCACCAGCGCGCCGAGTGGCTCACCGGGCAGCTCGCCGACTACGCCGACGCGACCGAGGAGGCCGCCGCCACCGTCGAAGCCCGGAAGCGACAGCTCGCGGCACTGGTCGAACGGGTGGGCGCCGCACTGCCCGCACTGGCCGAGCGGGACGCCCAGCTGCTCGAGGCCGACCGCGCCGCCGGCAGGCTGCACGACGAACGGACCGCGCTGGCCGGCCTGCACCCGCCGGGCGGCCTCGACGAGCTGGGCCCGAGGGCGAAGCTCGTCGAGCACACGCTCGACACGGCCCGGCGGCGGATGGCGGCGGCCGAGGCGGCGGACACCGAGGCCCGCGCGCGGCTGGCCGAGGCACCGCCCGCCGAGCCGCTGCGCAGGCTGCGCGAGGAACACGCCGAGCTGACCTGGTTGCGGGAGCAGCTGCCCAGCTTGGAGCAGACAGCCAAGAGCGTCGGCGAACACACCGAACAGGCCAGCCGGGCAGCCGCCGCCGCCGAGGCCGACCGGGACCGGGCCCGCACCGAGCGGGACGAGGCCGCCGCACGGCAGGCCGGCCTGCTCGCCGACGGTGAGCGGCTGGCCGCCGAGCGGAAGCTGCTGGACGCCCCCCGGATGCCCGACGACGTCGCCGAGCTGGACGAACGCCGGGCCAGCACGGCCACGGCGCTCGCCAAGGCCCGCCGCGAGCTGGCCGATGCCGAGGCCGCCGACCGCGCGGCCAGGCAGGCGTTGCGGGACGGGCCGGACAGGTCCCAGCTGGCCCAGGCCCGCCGGGAGCACCTCGAGCTGGCAGACACCCGGCGGCAGCGGGACGAAGCAGAACAGCGGGCCGCGCGCGCCCAGACCCGGCTGGACACTGCCACGGCCGCGGTGGCGGCCGCCGAACGGGCGCTGACCGCCACCGCTGAGGCCAGGGCGGTGGCGCAGCGAGTCGACCTGGCCGGTGCGCTGCGCCCGGCGTTGGTGCTGCACCAGCCGTGCCCGGTGTGCGACCAGCCGGTGCAACGGCTGCCGCGGCAGGCCCCGGCCACTGACCTGGCCGCCGCCGAGCACGCGGTGCATCTCGCCAGCCAGTACCGGGAGCGGGCCGCTACCGAACACCGGGAGGCCGACGAGGCGCGGCGCCGCGCCTCGTCGGAGCTGGACGGCATCATCACGCGGATCGCCGGCTTCGAGGCCAGGCTGACCGGTGCGCACGCCAGCATCGAGCAGGTCGACACACAGCTGGCCCTTGTCGACGAGCTGGCCACGGCCGCCCGGACCGCCGAGTCGACGGCGGCCGACGCGCGGCGGCGCAGGGACACCGAGGAACAGGCCGATGGCGAGCAGGCGCAACGGCTGGCCACCTCGGTCTCGGCGCTGCGCTCGGCGCGCGACCCGCTGGTGGCGCTCGGTGCCCCGTCGGTGGAAACCGGGCCAGGCGGGCGGCTGGCGGACGGGTGGCGCGCGCTGACCGAGTGGGCGCGCGAGGCCGTCACCGATCGTGACCAGCGGCTGAACCTGCTGCGAGCCGAGCACGCCGAGGCCAAGGCGGCGCACACCGGCGCGCAGGCCGGCCACGCCGAAGCCGAGGAGCGGTTGCGGATGCTGCGGGAGGCGCAGAACCAGACCATCCGCGACGAACAGGACGCATCCCGAGCCCTCGCACTGGCCAGCGACCGGATCGCGGAGCTGACCGAGGTGCTGCGCGACGCGCCGGGCGACGTGGAGCTGGCCCGCCGGCTTGCCGAGCTGCAGCGGCTGTCCACCGAGGCCCGCGACGCCGACGACGAGGCGCGTGCCGCCCGGCGAGTGCTGGCCGAGGCCGACGGCGAGGCCGCCCAACTGGCACAGGACGTCGAGCACGGCTGGCGGGAGCTGCACACCGCCAGGGATCCGCTGGTGGCGCTGGGTGCGCCCGCGCTGCACGGCGCCGCGAGCAGCGGCTCGGACCTGGTCGCCGCCTGGACCACCCTCAACGACTGGGCCGCCGCGGCCGCCGCCGGGCGGGTCGACCAGCTGGCCACCGCGCAGCGGGAGCTGGCCGAGGCGACCGACCGGCGGGACCGGGTCCGCCGCGAGCTTGTCGCTGATCTGGCCGGTCACCAGGTCACCGTGCCGGAGGGTCGCCCGCTGGCGCACACCGCGGCGGCCGCGGCGTCCAGCGCGCTGCAGCGAGCCATCTCGGACGGCGAGTGGATCGCCGAGCGCCAGGCCAAGGCGGCCAAGCTGGTCGCGGAACGCACCGAAGCAGGCCACGGCGAGGGCGTCGCCCGGATGCTCGCCGACCTGCTGCGCTCGAACAACTTCCAGCGCTGGCTGGTGACCTCCGCGCTGGACGCACTGGTCACCGACGCCTCGCGCAGCCTGGCCGAGCTGTCCGGCGGCCAGTTCGAGCTGACGCACGCCGACGGTGAGTTCCTGGTGGTGGACCACGCGGACGCGGATGCCCGCCGGCCGGTCAAGACGCTCTCCGGGGGTGAGACGTTCCAGGCCAGTCTGGCGCTGGCCCTCGCGCTGTCCGAGCAGTTGTCCACGCTCGCCTCGGCCGGGGCCGCCCGGCTGGACTCGATCTTCCTTGACGAGGGGTTCGGCACCCTGGACGAGGCGAACCTGCAGGTCGTGGCGGACACCCTGGAGAACCTTGCCTCGCTCGGCGACCGGATGGTCGGCGTGATCACCCACGTGCCGGGTCTCGCCGAGCGGGTGCCGGTGCGGTTCAGTGTCACCCGTGACCAGCGCACCGCCTCGATCAGCAGGGGAGAAGGGCTCGGATGACCGCTTCCACCGCGATGCGCTGGCGGGTCGAGACGTGGGACCCGGCCTACGGCGCGAGCACCGAGGACCCCAGCGAACTGAGCCGGTCCAGCGCCAAGGTAACCCTTGACGTGGAGTTCCCCTCGGACCGATGGCACCCGGTGGAACCCGACTGGGCCGCGCCGAGCTGGCCGAGTGTCCTGTTCGTCGACGGGGTGCGGCGGATCGACGCGATGGCCTGGGTGCTGGACGAGCCGGCCGGCGCGGCCGCCTCGCTGGCGCTGTGCGCGTCATACGCGGCCGGCGTGGTGTGCTGCCGCCCGGGTGCGGCGCACCTGCTGGGCGCCGAGGTCCGGCGGGGGTTGTTCAGCCCCGCCGAGCACGCCACCGACGTGGTCACCCGGGCCGGGCGCTACATCCGGGTGCCCGCGACGGTGCGCCCCGACTCGCCCGCGCCCGGCCAGGAGCTGACGCTGGCCGTGCAGCGCCAGCTCGGCGAGGTGGAACTGGCCGCGGCGGGCCGGGCGCGGGACGGGCTGGCCGCGCGCCACCCGGAGTGGTCGGACGACGACCTGCTGGTGGTGGACGGCCCACTGCGCGGGCGGGCACATCTGCCAAGGACGCTTGGCTACATCAAGACCCACCGCAGCGAGTACCTGCCGACCGCGCTGCACCAGCTGGCCGGCGCGCTGCGGGTCGGCCAGCGGACCCCGGTGTTCGAGCTGGGTACCAGCTGGCGGCGCTACACCTGGTACCTGCGCCTGCCCGGCGGGTCCGTGGCACCCTGGGCCGGGGTGGTCCGGGTGGAGTGCTCCGCCGACCTGCCGGTCGCCGAGGTCGTGTCGCTGGCCAGCAGGAGTCAGCCGATGCTCTGCCGCTACGCCTCGACCGAGTACAAGGACTCCCGGGCACCGCAGAACCTCTACCCGATCGCGGGACTTGAACGTGAGCTGCGTCGCAGGCTCGGTGACCAGGCCCTGCTCTATCGGGCGATCCGCCATGCGGCCGCGTGAGCGCACGTTAGGGTGATCCACATGACGGATATCTCATTCATCGACCGGGTAGCGATCGTCACCGGCGCCGGGGGCGGGCTCGGCAGGACCTACGCGCTGGATCTGGCGGCGCGCGGCGCATCGGTAGTGGTCAACGACCTGGGAGGCTCCGCGGACGGCGTCGGCAGCGATGCCTCGGCGGCACAGAAGGTCGTCGACGAGATCACCTCGGCGGGCGGTGCGGCGGTGGCCTCGCACGCATCGGTGTCCACCCCCGAGGGCGGCGAAGCGATCGTGCAGGCCGCGCTTGACAACTTCGGCAAGATCGACATTGTGATCAACAACGCCGGCATCCTGCGGGACAAGACGTTCGCCAAACTGGAGAACAAGGACCTGGACGCGGTGCTGGACGTGCACCTCAAGGGCGCGTTCTACGTCAGCCAGCCGGCGTTCCGCGCGATGAAGGAGAACGGCTACGGCCGCTTCGTCTTCACCGCGTCCAACGCCGGTGTGTTCGGCAACTTCGGCCAGACCAACTACGGCGCGGCGAAGATGGGCCTGGTCGGGCTGTCCAACGTGCTCGCCGTCGAAGGCGCGAAGGCCGGCATCAAGAGCAACGTGATCTGTCCGATCGCGCGCACCAGGATGACCGAGGAGCTGCTCGGCCCACTCGCGGACAAGGTGTCCCCTGAACTGGTCACGCCGATGGTGGTGTACCTGGCCAGCGAACAGTGCGAGCTGACCCATGAGGTGTTCTCCGCCGGTGGCGGGCGCTACGCGCGGGTGTTCGTAGGGCTGGCGCCGGGGTGGTACGCGGACGGCCAGCAGGAGGTCTCCGCCGACGACATCGCCGCGCACATCGACCAGATCCGCGCCCAGGACGGCTACACCGTGCCCAACTCGATCGCCGACGAGATCACCGGCCTGCTCGCGGTGCTGAAGGACAAGAACTAACCGCCCGCCCGCCCGCGTCGGGTCGGGCCATCGACCTGACGTCGGGCGGCCCGGCGCGGGCCGTGGCGCGAGAAGCCACCCTTTGCTGTCTCGGACGTCGTCGATGTCGAGATCAACCTCACCGTCGGCGAACTGCGGCTGCTCGCTCATCGAGCGCTCAGCGTGGCCGAGTAACCTTCCGCCAGTGCGTCCACGGGTGCGGGTCCTTCGGCTGCTGGGCGTGGTGCTCCTCGCCGGGGTACTGCTAGCCGGCATGCTGTCGCCGGTCGTTGTCGGGCTCGGCCTGCTGTCCAACCAGGTGACCGACTCGGCCAAGCGGGTGT
>DASYBQ010000286.1:0-13678 GCA_036500625.1 Pseudonocardia sp.
CGCCCAAGCAGCCGCCATCGGCCGCATCGCCGACGACCCACCCGGCCTCGTCCTACTCAAAACCACCTTCGGCGGCACCCGCATCGTCGACATGCTCGTCGGCGACCCACTACCCAGAATCTGCTGAGCGGGGGGCCGGACATGCATGAGCTGGCGATCGCCGAGAGCATCGTCGCGGCGGTAACCGAGAAGGTGGCCGGTTCCCCGATCCGCCGGGTCCAGGTGGAGGTCGGCACGCTGTCCGGGGTGGTGCCCGACGCGCTGCGGTTCAGCTTCGAGCTGGCCTGCGTCGGGACCGAACTGCAGGACGCCGAGCTGGACATCATCTCCGCCCCGGGGCGCGGGCGCTGCCGGAGCTGCGCGGCGGAGTTCGACACGAACGACTTTCTGGCACTGTGCGAATGCGGCAGCATCGACATCGAGGTGCTCGGTGGTCGTGAGCTGCGGATACGAGAGGTAGAGGTGGTGTGACGATGTGTGCAACCTGCGGATGTTCCCCAGGCTCGGCGGGCGTGCGGGTCATCGACCCCGACCAGCAGCACAGGCACGGGCACGGGCACGGGCACGACGATGAGCACGGCCACGGACATGGACATGGACACGGACACGGACACGGGCATGACGACGGACCCGGCCACACCCACGACGTAGACCACGCTCACGGCCACGAGCAGGTCCAGACACTCGTTGCTCCGGCCGAGCCGGACCCGGACCGGGGCCACACCATCGCCCTCGAGCAGCTGGTACTCGCGCGCAACGACGAGTTGGCCCAGCGCAACCGGGCCTGGCTGACCGGGCGGGGCATCCTCGCGGTCAACCTGATGAGCTCGCCCGGAGCCGGAAAGACCACTCTGCTGGAGCGCACCATCACCGACCTCGCCGGCGAGCTGCCGGTCTCGGTGGTGGAAGGCGACCAGGAGACGCTGCTGGACGCCGACCGGATTACCGCGACCGGCTGTCGGGTAGTGCAGATCAACACCGGCGCGGGTTGTCACCTGGATGCCGAGATGGTGGACCGGGGGCTGCGCACCCTGGCGCCGCCGGCGAACTCGGTGGTGCTCATCGAGAACGTCGGCAACCTGGTCTGTCCGGCGCTGTTCGACCTCGGTGAGGCCGCGAAGATCGTGATCACCTCGACGACCGAGGGCGCGGACAAGCCGCTCAAGTACCCGCAGATGTTCGCGTCCGCCGACCTGGTAATCTTGAACAAGATCGATCTGCTGCCCTATCTGCGCTTCGACGTATCTGCCTGCCTCGCCGCGATCGGCCGGGTCAACCCGCGTGCCACTGTGCTGCAACTTTCCGCCACCGAGGGCACCGGCCTGGCCGTCTGGTACGACTGGCTGCGCTCCCGGGTCGGGCACTGATCGCGCTCGCAGACCTCGACCGAACCACGCTTCGGCCCCCACCCAACACCGCCCGGCCACCTTGGCCGGGCGGTGTTGTGCGTTCGGTCAGACTGGGGCGACGATGTTGTCGGAAATGCGGGACAGGCGGGGCGATAGTGATAGTAGGACGACCTCTTGTATTATCGATCACGAGCCCCTTGTTATATTCGCTGATCGCGAAGAGTAATTGACGTGCGGACCAATTTTGCCAGGCCACCCCAGCTCACTCCCGGACCGCTACATTCCGTGCCTGACCTGCACGTTCGAGTGGTGTTGCAAAATTATGACGTTCCGTCGTGACATGAGCGTGACTCTGGCCACCGTCCCTCGTTGGTTGTTTTTAACGGGACCGGCTGAACGGTTGCGAAGCCGGGGTAGACCCAGCCGGCTGAAATCGATCAATTGATTCCGTATTCATGGCCGGGCATGCCCCGTGCAACGGAGCCTCGCTTGCGGGGGTTCGCTGCGCTCAGGCCCGCTCCGGATGAAGTCCTTCGCGAGTGCTCAACACAGTCCTGGTAAGGGGGTGAGATCTAGTTGTCCGACATGAGTAGAAGCAGCGGTTCAGGCTCCGGAGGGGGTCTGTTCGGCACCGTCAGTGTGGTGGTGCTGGTGATTGGCGTGGTCGCGGTAGGTATCGCGGCGGTCCTGTTGGCCCGCACCTTGATGGTCGCGCACAGCATCAGCGAGAAGGCGACGGTGATCGCAACAACGGGTCGAGGCATCAATACCTCGACCGATTCAGTGATCCAGCTGAACCGCACGAACCAGACCGCGGCGTCGATCCTGACCAGCGCGAAGCCGCTGCAGGGTGCGCTGACCGGAATTGTCAACACTGCCGGCGAAATCAACTCGCTGGCTGGGTCGATCAACGGTTCGGCCGGGTCGATCAACGGTTCGGCCGGATCGATCAACACGTCCGCGGGGTCGATCAACGCTTCGGCGAAGACGATCGCCGGCAACGCGGGGAGCATCAACAACTCCGCTACTGACATCAACGGGGTGGCCAAGGGCATCAACGGCCGTGCGGCGGACATCCTCGACGTCGCGCAACGCATCGACACCGATGCGAGGCACATCAACGAGGCCCTGGACAACACGATCGGTATCGCCCGGGATATCAAGAGCGACACCGGCGACATCGTGGATCAGGCGGACAAGGCTCGGCGCACGTCCTCGTGCATCGCCGAGAAGCTGCTCGCACCGCCACCGTTCAGCACCGGCGACTGCCAGCGGAAGGCTTCCTGATGACCGCCGCATCACAGCCGCAAGGCGGCCCGAGCAATTCGACCATCGTCAGGTGGTTGTGGACCTGGATCACCCTGGGGATCCTCGTCGTAGTCGTGGTCATCGGTTTCCTGCTCGGCATCGTGCGGGCGCTGGGGTCGATCAACGGCGGCCTTGTCGAGGCGGCCACCTCGGTCTCCGCGATCGGTAAGGATGCCGACCCGCTGCCAGGAGCCATCCAGTCGATCAACAACAACCTGACGGGGATCGACAACTCGCTCAAGCCGATCCCTGGTCAGGCCGGTCAGATCGGTACCGGGCTGAACCAGATCCGGGATTCGCTCAAGATGGTGGATGCCTCGCTGAAAGACACCGCGGGGTCGCTGGTCAGCACCAACGGCTCGCTGGTCGACACCACCAAGATTCTGGTCGGTGTCGCGGGCAGTACCGGCGACATCAGCAGGTCGCTTTCCGACACGACGAACATCCTCAAAACGGTGTACAACTCCGCTGGCAAGATCAACGATACCCTCAGGGCCGCCCAGCGTAGGGACAGCGAGGGTACTGAGCTGATCCCGATCAACGTGGACCGGATAAACCGGGTTCTTGACCCGGTGCAGGACGACACACACACCGTGGTCGGGCAGCTACGTGGGGTCAACCAGAACCTCACCGCGATCTGTCAGTCGCCGCTGCTCCTCGCGTTGCCACCGTTTACGTGCGGTAGGTGAGCCGGCGGTGTCACCCATGAAGTCGCTGCGCCCGGGTTTGCTGCCGGTGATCGCGTTGGTTGTGGTGATTGCCTGGGCACTGTTCGCGGTGCTCATGCTCACCGGAACCTTGATCAGTACGTCGCAGATCCAGAACCGGGTGAACGCGATCAACGTGATCTACCCGCGTGTCGACCAGAACCTGAAGTCGGTGCCGCTGGCCCTGCAGACCGCACGGATCAGTGGCGAGATCGGAGATGCCGCGAGGCCGGTGGGTCCCCAGTTCACCGACATCGTGAAGGACGTCCAAGGCATCCAAGCCAGTGTCACATCGGTCCAGAACCTCGTCGGGCCGATCAACAAGGCCGTGCTCACGATCAACGGCTCGGTCAAGGCGATCAACGCGTCGGTGGTGCCGATCGGCACCTCCTTGGCCTCGATCGACGACAAGGTCAAGTCGATCAACAGCTCGGTGCACGGGATCAACAACAGCTTCGACGGCATCCTGGATCACGTGCACTCGATCGACGGTCGTGTCGCGGGGATCAACCATCGGGCCGAGAGGATCAAGGACATCGGCGACGACATCAAGGACGACACCGGTCGGTTGGTGAGTCCGTTGCTGCCTGACATCCTGAAGAACTCGTTCGCTATCTCGCGCAGCCCGGTGATCAACCCGCTGGATCTGAGCAGGCTGGACCTGCGCAGGCTCGGTGGGATCGTGAACCTGCTGCGCAACCCGGCGCGGGCCGCCGGGCTGGTCACGATGGCCCAGAAGATCGGGCTGCCGGTGCCTGCTGTCGACGCGGTCAAGTCGCCGCTGGTCAACCCGCCGCTGGTGTCCAAGACACCCGCGCAGCAGTTCTTCGGTGTGCTGGGCGGGGGGAACGACTCGGGGAGCCACGGCGACTCCGAGAACGCCAAGGGGGGTCAGCTTCCCCTGCTGGGCGGCATGCTCGGGTCGGGGAGGTAGCCGACCCGCCGCGCCGTACGGCCGCTGTTCACTCGGGGGGTGCCGGACTTCACAGTCCGGCACCCCCCGAGTTTTCATGTACATGGATGTTCGGAGTTGCTGGGCCAGTGTCCGTGGAGACGAGGTCGTCTTACCCTGCCTCCGGCAAGGGCTGAGGGCCACTGGAGGAGCACTGCCCCGCCGCGCGTCCCGCTGCGTGCCGGAGCCCCCGATACAACAGCGGTATCGGGGGCTCCGAGTCACACCCAGCCTTGCGACGCATCCGACTGGATCTCCGGACCCGGGCAAGGAACCTTGCTAGCACGACACTAGAACGACCTGAAGCTGGCGGTGATCTGGTCGAAGGTGCCCGAGCCGGCCTGGAAGGTGTCGGCGGGGACGGCCTGGAAGACCAGCGCGATCATGGTCGTGCCCTTGAACAGGAAGAAGTGTGAGTGTGCCCCGGGCTGCCCGGTACTGGGGTCGGTGAAGGTGTAGAAGTAAAAGTAGCCTGGCAACCCGCCGAGGTTGATTTTCTGCGGCCCGACGAGCACTTTCACCGAGCTGTTCGACTTCACGACCCGGTCGGTGAACTGCTGGACGGCATCCAGCTGCGCGGGCCCGATCGCGGTCTGCAGGCTCAGCACCCGAGCCTGCATCGAGAAGCCGGCGCGGTTCGACGCCAACAGCGGCACCTGGGGGTCAGGGCTGGGCAGCCGGGCCCAGGCCGCCGGATAGGACAGCGCGAAGCCGGGCTGTGGCTGGATGAACTCGGTGAAACCCGGTGCCGAGGGTGCCGAGGGTGCGGCCGCCGCCGGGGGTTGCTGGTTGGGCTCGATCAGCCGCTGCCCGTACCCGGCGGCGAACGTGGCCAGCCCGGCCGCCACCACCAACCCGGCGGCTAGCAGGACCAGGCGCTTTTTGCTGAGAAGTTTCGTCAAGTTCGCACGCTCCCGGATGCCTCCATTCTCATGTGTGGCTAACGAGCCCGGGGCCCCGCAAGATTCGCCTCGCGAGGCTGCGGCTAGCATCAACCGAATTTGCTACTTCCGCCATCCCCGGTCTCAGCGTACGATCACAGAACCAGCAATTTGCGGCGAGTTTCGCCGTATTCGATGACAACGGAGCCGGGGGGCGCCAGTGATGTCGCTATGAACGAGTTCGGAGATCCCAACCTGACTGGTTGGTGGATAGGACTGATCATTGGTTTCGTCGTCGTCGTGGTTGTTGTCGTGGTTGTCGGTGCGCTCCTTGCGTCGGCGGCCAGGATCATCACTCAGGTCCGCGCGGCGACTCACCTCCTAGAGGGGGCGCGGACGAATACCCAGCCGCTCTCCGAGTTGCGCCGTACTGACCAGACGCTGCGCGGCATTGCGGCAGATGCCATCGCGGCCCGACAAGCGTTGGGAGGCTAGGTCATGGTTGTGGCAATGGCCGCCGAGGAAGTCGCCCTGTGGGAGGTGGCCCTCGGCATCGGCGCGGTAGTGATCATCGTGGTGATCGCGCTGCTCGGGATGTTGCTGTCCATGGTGCGGTCCATCGAGTCCGGTGCCGGAGAGCTGCTGGCGGTGGGCGGCTCGGTCGCCGAGAACAGCAGGAACATACCCATCGCGCTCACCGTGGCCGACGACCTTGACGTGATCACGGCCGAAGCCGGCCGGCACGCCCAGCTGCTGGGGGTGAAGCTCTAGTGAGTACCGAGCTGCTCGTATTGCTCACCGTTGTGGAGATCGTGCTGCTGGTCGCGGTGTTGGCGCTGTATCTCATTGCGCTCACCAAGCGGCTGCACGCCACCGCCGACATCCTCGGCCAGCTGACCGGCGGGGTGGATGTGATCGCCGGCAATGTCGCTCTTGTCGGGGCCGGCGCGGCGATCCTGAACCGCAAGCTGGACACGATCTCTGGCGTTCTGCCGCTCCTGGCGGAGAAGGCCGAGTCCGTTGCGGCATCGAGTTAGGGAGTCGGAATGGGAATGACGCTGTGGTGGATCGGCATCGCGGTCTTGGTGTTGGTGGTCCTGCCCGTCGTGGTGCTGTTGCTGCAACGCTTGAGCAACGCGGTGGGCCGGATCGATACGCACGTTCGGAAGATCCACGACCAGGCCGGCGGCCTTGTCGTTGCCGTCAATGATGTGGCGGCGTTGGTCGGTACCCGGGACCGGGTCAGTCGGGTGGGCAGCGGGTTGACCCGTTACGTGAATGCGGTTGACCGCATTCTGTGAGGAGCGCGCAATGAGTAGGACGGTTTCCTGATGACAGCCGCGGGTGTGGTGACAATTATCGCGGTGGCGATTGCGGTCCTGGTGTTGGCCGGCTACCTGATCGGCGTGGTGTTCGCCCTACGGCGGGTGAGTTCCCGGCTTGACGAGGTGGCCACCGGTTTGGCCGTCGTCGCGGACAAGACAGCGCCGATCGGCCCGGTCGTCGGCCAGATCAACCGCGACCTCACCACCGTGGCTGGCAGGCTGCACACGGTGCTGACCCGCCAACGTGCGCCCAAGGCGCCGCCGCCGCCAAAGCCAAGGACACCCACGACGCCACGGGCAGCTACTACACCGGCGCACGCCCAGCCGGAGTTGCCGGCACCGTGGGTGGTGGCGCCCCGAGCCCGGGTCGAAGGTATGCCGAACTCGCCGGCCGACCGCTGACGCTCGGCCCGCAAGGCTGCGGCGGTCAAATCAACCTGACCGTGAAAAAGGATGGATGGATACATGTCTTCTGGCTACGGGGGTAGAGGGCCGGACGTGGTCTGGGGTGTGCAGCCCCAGGTCGGGTCCGGTTCGATACCGAAGAAGTTCGCGCTCGTCGCCGGCCTTGCCTATGTGGTGGGCGGCGTCATCGGGTTCTTCTTCACCGGTTTCACCAACTTCACCGAGAACACCGGGGTGTCGTTGTTCGGGATTTTCCACCTGACTCCGTTCCACAACATCGTGCACCTCGGGGTGGGTGCACTGTGGCTGCTGGCGGCGTTAACCCTGACCAACGCTGCCACCGAAGGCTTGAACCTGGCGATCGGCGGCGTCTATGTGCTGGCGGCCGTGCTGGGCTTTCTCGGGTACCTCACCTTCCTCGGTGTGATGCCCCGGTACGACGCCGACTTCTTCCTGCACCTGATCACTGGCGTTGTCACCCTGCTGTTCGCCGGGATCATTCCGTGGCCGGACAACAGCCGGCACGCCTACTAGCGTTCTGAGAGACAGCCGCCGGCCCCCGGGATACTTCCATCCCGGGGCCGGCGGCTTTCTGCTGCCTAGCCTACCCTTCCCACTCCCCCGTAGCGGGGATGTGACAGCCGTCCCATGCCGGGAGACTTCATGATCAGGCGTACCCGGAGTGGGAACAGCGTCTGCGGCACGGCCTCAGCGCCCACCGAGTGGAGCCGTTGACCCCGCCGGCCTGAGTCAGGCCTGGCGCAGGCGGCGGCCGGGCACCGTGCCCGACGCCTGCGCCAACAAAGGTGGATGGCCATGGGCACGCTGCACCCCACACCCGGTCCGCACCCGGTTCACACAATGCACCGCATCAGCGCGGCGGCAATCGGTGGATTGCTCATCGTGTTCGCCCTGATGGGTCTGACCCGGGGACTGGCACTGTTGTCCACCCACGGCTCGTGGGTGATGGGATTGTCGTCGAACGGTTTGTTGTCGATTCTTTCGCTGCTCGTCGGGCTCGTCCTGGTCGGTGCGGCCTTCCACTCGGGACCGATGGCCTCGAGTACTTCGATCGTGGTGGGCCTGCTCTTTGTGCTCTCCGGTCTGGTCAACACTTTGACGGTGGGCACCGAGATGAACGTGCTGGCGTTCCGGCTGCCGAACATCGTCTTCAGTTTTGTGGTCGGCGTGCTGTTGCTGATCGTGGGGTGTTACGGCCGGATCAGCGGCGGCCTGCCGGTGGACAGTCCCTATCGACACCCACTGCGTGAGACCCCCGGGGACGTTCTCGCGCCGGTGATGGAGCTGCCGGGCCTTCGCTTGCTCACCCGGGCGGCGACCGAGCAGCTCGCCGAGGCCGAGCGCGCCGCCGCACTGCACTACGCCACCCCGGAGCAGCTGCGGCGCCTGGCCGTGGTGCACCTGCACCGGTCCGCCGAGGACCGCCGCCGAGCGTGGGTGTCCTCCGAGTAGGGCAGCTCGCGCGGTGACCCGGCACGGGACCGGGTCATCCCGCGGCGGCGAGCAATGTCCTGGATACCCGGAGTAGCTGGCCGATCAGCTCGCGCTGGCCGGCGGCGACCAGGTCGGGTCGCCCCCGCCAGACCCGCGCGACGTCGGCAAGCAGGTCGGCGCCGAGGCGGAAGCCGATCGGCCAGCCCGGCCCCAGCCACTGCATCGCGACCAGGTAGCCGAGCAGTTCCTCCGGACGACCGGACGCGGTGAACACCACGCCCGCGATGCCGTCCACCCGGGCCGCGCGCACGCAGTCGGCACTGGCCCTGGCGACGTCGTCGCTGGTGGCGGTACGGGCGCGGCGTCCGGGTAGTGCCATGCCGAGGCCGAGCAGGCAGCCGGCCCGCTCGACACCGGCCCGGTCCAACGCGGCCAGCAGGGCGCGGAGCGCGTCGGTGTGCCGGGACTGGGCCTGTGCCAGCGAGTCCCGCTGGTCCGCCCGCACCACGCACTCGGCCAGCGGTACGACATGCTCCCGTTGGCAGCTGGCCGCCCACTCGGCGACTTCGCGGGCGCCCGCCTGCTGTTCGACTGGTGTGCTGGCCGGCTCGGTCACCCATCGCCGGCGCGCGAAGTCGGCGGTGTGCGGCGGAATGCCGGTCGCCGGGAAACCGCGACCGGCCAGGCTCGGTCCGGCGGTGCCGGTGGTGGTGCCGAGCCTGGCCGCGTCGGCTCTCGGGCTGCCGTTCACGGTGGTGCGCGGTGTGCCACCGCCAAAGCTGTTCGTGCCGGAGCTGTTCGTGCCGGAGCCCGAGGTATCGAGGCCCGAGGTGCCGGAGCCGGCGGTGCCGGTCCGCGCGGTGCCGAGGCAGACGCCGAGCGGCATCCGCCGGCGGCCCAGCGGCGCGGGCAGCGGGGCGCTGCCCAACGTGGCCAGGTCCACCAGCACACCGGCGGACACCCGGTCCAACCCCGGTGCGGTCAGCACCAACTCCCGCAGCGCGTTGCGGTTCGGCTCGGTGGCCGCGACCCGGGCCCGGCGCAGCACCTCGTCCAGCCGGGGCGCTGACTGGTCCACCGCGACCAGGCCACGCCCGCCGCCGATCAACCGGGCGGCCAGCACAGACAGATCGGACATGACGACTCCTCGCTCAGCGCCGGGTCACCGGGACGGCGGCCAGCGCCAACCCGACCGGTGCGGCGCGCACCGGTGCCGGTCCGCCGGACGCGGCCGGCCCGACAGGCCCGACAGGCGCGACAGGCCCGACGGGCGCGACAGGCCCGACGGGCGCGACAGGCCCGATAGGCCCGACAGGCGCGGCCGGCCCGATGGAAGCGGCCCGGACTCGGGCGGCGCGGTCCACACCGGGCTTGACGTCCAGACAGCAGGTCACCGGCCATGGCGGGTGCACCGACCGCACCTTGGCCAGTGCGTCGGTGGCGGGGCGGTGCGGGCGGGCGGCGAGCAGCACCCCGCCCAGAGTTCTGGGCAGCGCGGCCAGCGGGCCGGCGGAGAGCGGGTCGGCGTCGTTGCCCAGCTCGGGTTCCATACCGAGCACCACACCGGCCAGGTCGACGCCAAGATCCTCCAGGTGGCCGCCGACACTGATCAGCGCGGCGGCAAGGATGGCCTCCCTGGACAGCGGTTCGAGCGCGCCGATCGGACGCATCCAGAGCCGGATCACCGGGACCAGTGCCATGTCCTGGCAGACGTAGGCGAACCGGGCCGAGGACTGGCTGTTCACCGTGAGTGCATGCAGCGCGTCCTGCTCCAGCGCCGCGATCGCGGTCATGTGCCACACCGCGAAGCCGGCGCCCCGCTCGCGCAGCCGGCCCAGCCGGGCGGCCAGCCCGTCCAGCCCGCTGGACACCTGGGCCTGGCCGTCGGCGAGGATCGACTCGGACCCGACGTCCGCCCTGGCACCGGCAAGCATCCCGGCGTCGCGCACCTGGCGCGGCCGGCCACCGTCGGCCCACGCCGCGGCCGGCAGCACCACACCGCTGGTTCGCGCGGCCAGTCCGGGTGCATCGAGCAGTCCGGCCAGCAGATCGTCCTCCTGCCGCGCCCGCCGGGACCCCGGCCCGGCGGCCCCCGAGGCGTCCCCGGAGTCGTCGGCCGCAGCCGCATCCAGCGCAACGATCGCCTTGCCGAACGCGAACAACCGACGAGCTCGTACTTTCATCCGGTGTGTCCCCTTCCGACTGCTCGGCGATGGGCACACCTCACGTGTGTCTGTCCCACCCCTCAGGGTGTTGCCCTCCCGCCGAGAGGACATCCCCACCCCGGGGGAGCGACCTGGTGAATGAGCCGGAGCTGAGCCGGCCACCGCGCGGGTAGTAGAGGTTGGCGGTGCGGAACCCGCCACAAAGACCGGCTCATCGGTTACGCTGACGGTTGTGTATTGGCCGCTGACCAGACGACGCGCGGTGGATCTGTGCCGCGTCGGCAGCTGCCTGTGTCAGGTCCGCTGAGCGCGGACGGGTAACCCGGCACCTTCCCGTCCGACTACGGCTGCCCTTCTCCTTGTCTTTCCGTAGGAGGCCCTGACATGTTCCGATGGCCCGCGCACGTGCCGGGCTCTCGGCGGGTCCGCAGCCACGGTGCTGCTGGCCGGCGCCCCGCTGAAGGTGGCAATCGGGCACCGGCGAGCCCGCAACCACCGGCGGACACCGCGCCGGAAGCCCTGACCCCACCCACACCACCAACCGTCACATCCGTCCGAACACAGAGCTAGGGAGCACAATCGCATGAGCCGTCAGGACGTCCTGGTCACAGTTGACTGGGCCGAGCAGAACCTCAATGCCGACGGGGTGGTGTTCGTCGAGGTCGACGAGGACACCTCCGCCTACGACGGCGGACACATCCCGGGTGCGGTACGCATCGACTGGAAGACCGAGCTGCAGGACCAGGTGATCCGCGACTTCATCGACAAGGCCGGCTTCGAGAAGCTGCTGTCCGAGAAGGGCATCGGCAACGACGACACCGTGGTGCTCTACGGCGGCAACAACAACTGGTTCGCCGCCTACGCCTACTGGTACTTCAAGCTCTACGGCCACGACAAGGTGCAGCTGCTCGACGGCGGCCGCAAGAAGTGGGAGCTGGACGGCCGCGAGCTGTCCAAGGATGCCCCGGACCGCAAGCAGACCAGCTACACGGCCAAGGAGCCGGACAACTCGATCCGGGCGTTCCGCCAGGAGGTCATCGACGCGATCGGCAACAAGAACCTGGTCGACGTGCGGTCGCCCGACGAGTTCTCCGGCAAGATTCTCGCGCCGGCCCACCTGCCGCAGGAGCAGTCGCAGCGCCCCGGCCACATCCCGGGCGCGGTCAACATCCCGTGGAGCAAGACGGCCAACGAGGACGGCACCTTCCGCTCCGACGAGGAGATCACCAAGATCTACGCCGACGCCGGCCTCGACACCTCGAAGCCGACCATCGCGTACTGCCGGATCGGCGAGCGGTCCAGCCACAGCTGGTTCGCGCTGCACGAGTTGCTCGGCCACACCGACGTGAAGAACTACGACGGGTCCTGGACCGAGTACGGCTCGCTGGTCGGCGCGCCGATCGAGCTCGGGGCAGGTGCCTGATGTGCGGCGCGCCTGACCAGGCGCAGCAGCTGCCGGCCGGCACCGACCTGACCAAGGAGACCGTGCTGATCGGCCGGGTGACGGCCGACTCGCAGCCGGTGGCCGGTGCGTTCGTCCGGTTGCTGGACGGCGGCGGCGAGTTCACCGCCGAGGTGGTGTCCTCGGCGTCCGGTGACTTCCGGTTCTTCGCAGGGCCGGGCACCTGGACGGTGCGGGCGCTGTCCCGCTCAGGCAACGGCGAGGCCGAGGTGAAGGCGGACGGCCCCGGCCTGCACCGTGCCGAGGTCACCGTCAGCTAGCACCCGCCCTACCGCTCGCCGCCCCGGTATCCGACATGGATACCGGGGCGGTGTCGCACGCCCGACGTGCACCGGGCGGTCCTGCTGTTCCAACCAGACATCCAGCTGCTCCGGCCGGCATCCGACCCGGCGATTAACTCCCGCGCACCGCGTCGACGGCGGGTCTGGTTGCGATTGGGCATAGCTGAGAACCGAAACCGAGCCTTTTGGCCGCGCGAGGGCTATAACCAGTGCTAATCAGCGATAATAGACATAGCCACGGGGTGGGGAGCTGGTCCCAATGTCTGGTTGGTTGCCCAGGGCGGCACTCGGTGTTGCCTCGGTATTCCTGGTAGTGGGTGTGACGGCCGCGGTGTCCGGCTGCGGCGAGTCGTCGGGCTCCACCTCGGCGACCGGCTCGCCGGGGGCCAGCTCGTCGCACGCGGCCGCCAACCCGTGCACGTTGCTGAACGGTGCCCAGCTGCGCAAGCTGAACCTCAACCAGGGCGAACAGCAGCCGAACACCGCCGACCTCGGCGGGGTGTCCTGCAGCTGGACCAACTTCCCCGTCTACCGGGACAATGTGTACCGGGCGCGGTTGCTGTCCGCGCCGTTGCCGGGCGGCACCCCGGTGCCCTCGGTCGGGGGCCTGCCCAGCACCCAGCTGGTGCCCGCCGGTACGGACGCCCGCACGCACTGTGCCTTCCAGGTGCAGGTGGCCTCGAACGAGGTGCTGTGGGCCGAGTACAGCAACATCTCCGGCAACCAGCCCGGCATGACCCACCAGGTGGCCTGCCAGAAGGCGCAGGCGGTCGCCGTGTCGATGATCAGCACCTACCGCTCACTGAAGCAGTAGGCCGCTCGGTGCACGTCGGCAAGAAGAGAATCGAACATAAGGTGCAGAGCTACAATCCCCACGGCAGCATCAGTGCGGTAGACACGAAGTCTGGCAGCATTTTCCACATTGGGGCCACACAGGTCGACCCGGAAAGGGGACAAAAGTTGCGGTGATCCCGGTGCGGCCTGTCTCATCCCATGACCTCGCCGCTGAGCTCGCCTTGCGCCTCAATCGGGTGACCCCGGACGGGGTTTACAGTAACTTCCGAAGAAAGACGGCCGCTGCTGCATTACTCAACTGTCGGCGTCGACCCCGACGACACGCGGTCGGGCAGGGGTGCTCGTCGTAGCGCACCATCTGCTGGATCTCGGGCCAGGCTCTTGGTCGAAGGTGGTCGCCGTGTCGATGATCAGCACCTGTCGCTCGCTGAAGCGGTAGGCCGCTCGACCGGCCTGGCGGGTCGGGCCCTGGCGAGCAGCACGCCGGCTACCACCAGCAGGCCGCCGGCCAGCGTCGAGGCGCCGACCGGTTCGGCCAGCAGCACCGCGCCGAGCAGCGTGGAGAACACCGGGGTCAGGTAGGTGACGGTGGC
>DASYBQ010000287.1:0-11520 GCA_036500625.1 Pseudonocardia sp.
GGACGAGTCGCGCAGCGCGTCGCCGATGAGGTTGAACGCGACCACCACCAACACGATGGCAAGGCCGGGCGGGTAGATCAGCCACCAGTAGCCGTCGTAGGTGTAGTTGATGCCGTTGGACAGCATGTCCCCCCAGTTCGCGGCCGGCGGCGGTACGCCGAGGCCGAGGAAGCTCAGCGCGGCCAGCGTCAGGATCGCGTCGGCCACCTGGAACGTCGCGTTCACCACCACGACCCCGATGGTGTTCGGGGTGATGTGGCGCAGCACCGCGCGCCAGGAGCCGCCGCCCATCAGCCGTACCGCGGTGACGTAGTCGCGGGTGCGCAGGCTCAGCGCCTGTCCCCGGACCAGCCTCGCCGGTCCCAGCCAGGAGATCAACGCGATGACCAGTATCAACAACCCGATGGTCGGCCGGGCGATGGAGGCGAGGAACAGCAGCAGGAACAGCGCCGGCACCGCGAGCAGCGCGTCCACGATCCGCATCATCGCGGAGTCGACGAACCCACCCGCGTAGCCGGCGACCGCGCCCCACAGCGTGCCGAACGCGGTGCCGAGCGCGGCCGCCGCGATGCCGACCTCCAGCGAGGACTGCCCGCCGAGCATCATCCGGCCCAGCTGGTCGTAGCCCACCTCGTTGGTGCCGAGCAGGTGCGCGCCGGACGGTGCCAGCGTGGCCTCGGACAGCTCGATGTGCACCTGGTCGGTGTGATAGATCAACGGACCGAGGTAGCAGAACAGCACGAAGGCGACCACGATCGCCACCCCGACCACCGCGAGCGGATGGTCGGCGAACGAACGCCGTACCCGGGCCAACGTGCCTGTCGGGGTGCTCATGCGTACCTCACTCGGGGATCCAGCGCGGCGTAAGCCAGGTCCGCCAGCAGCGAGCCGAGCACCGTGGCCACCCCGACCAGCACGGTGATGCCGAGCATGATCGGGTAGTCCTGGGTATGCGCGGCCGTCCAGAACAGCTGGCCCATGCCGGGGAAGTTGAACACCGCCTCGGTGATCAGCGCGCCGGAGAAGATGGTCGGCAGCGACAGCCCGAGCAGCGTGGCGATCGGAATCAGCGAGTTCGGCAGCACGTGGCGGACCAGCACGGTCCGTTCCCCGGCGCCCTTGGCCCGCGCGGTGCGTACGTAGTCCTCGGCCAGGTTCTCGATCGCCGAGGACCGCATGTACCGGGAGAACTGCGCGATGGTGAGCAGCGCCAGGGTGAGCACCGGCAGGATCAGCCCGGCCGGCTGGGAAAGGATCACCCCGAGCGAGGAGCTCTGCGGTGCCTCGGCCGGCAGGATCGGCAGGTACACCGAGAAGACCACGATCAGCACGACGCCGAGGAAGAACGGCGGGGTCGCGTAGAACACGAACGCCCAGAACGTGATCGCGTAGTCCGATGCCTGGTTGCGCCGCACCGCCTGCACCATGCCCAGCGGGATCGCCACCACGAGCGCGAGCACGGTGGACAGCACGGTGAGCAGCAGCGTCTTGGGCAGCCGCTCGGCGATCAGCGAGGTCACCGACTGGTTGAACTTGACCGAGAAGCCCAGATTGCCGGTGACCAGCTGGCCAAGCCAGCTCCCGTACTGCACCGGAAGCGGCCGGTCGTAGCCCATCCGGTGGTTGAAGTCCGCGATAGCGATCGGGGTGGCGCGGGGGCCGAGCTGCGCGCGCGCCGGCCCGCCCGGCAGCAGGTGCAGCAGGATGAACACGATCACGGTCACCAGCAGCACGACCACGACGGCCTGCAGCAACCGCCGGAGCAGGAATGCGGTCATCGCACGTAGTACCAATCCTCCGGGTTGATGTTCAGTAACGCGCTCTGCGGCGTGACACCCTTGAGGTTGTTCGCTATCTCGGTGATCTGGTAGTCGTAGTTCGGCTGCCAGATCGCCGGCATCGACTCCGAGCCGTAGTGGATGTACGCGTTCATGGCTTCGGGTGCGTCGCTGTGCTGGCTGGCCGCGACGAGCTGGTCCAGCGTCGGGTCGGAGATGTTGCCGATGTTGGAGCCCGCGCCGGTACCGAAGATCAGCTCACCGGTCGGGTAGTAGTCCGGCGCGAAAATCCAGCCGCCGCCCCAGTTGCCCATCTCCCAGTTGCAGTCCGCCGCGCCCTCCTTGCACGGGATCGCGGTGCCGATCACCGTGTTGAACGGGGCGGCCTGCAGGTCGAACTTGATGCCGACCCTGCTGGCCGCCGACTGCAGCTGCTGCATCGCCAACGTGATGTTCTGGGTGCCGGAGCGGTACAACATGTGGAACTCCAGCTGGGCACCGGCCGGCACCCCCGGTCCGCACTGGTCCGGTCCGGTACCCGGCCGTTGACAGACGCCGACTGCGTCCGGCGGGGTACTCCAACCGTGGTCCGCCAGCAGCTTCTTGGCCCGATCGAGATCGTAGGGGAACCGGTTGGGCTCGGTCTGCTCGTTCGCGAACGGGTTCGGCGGGGTGATCGGCACCGGCCCGTTGGTGGGTACGCCGTAGCCGTGCACCGCTGCCTTGATGATCGATTTTTGGTCGACGAGTGACGTCAGGGCCTGCCGGAGGTACGGCTGGCGGAAGATCGGGCCCAG
Source organism: Pseudonocardia sp. (assembly GCA_036500625.1). Lineage (GTDB taxonomy): Bacteria > Actinomycetota > Actinomycetes > Mycobacteriales > Pseudonocardiaceae > Pseudonocardia. The sequence goes on from DASYBQ010000287.1 coordinate 2,576, forward strand.
CTTCGGGTTGTGGTTGTTGGTCACGAAATAGTTGATCGACAGGCTCTGCCAAGGGTCGAGGGTGTAGTTGCTCTCCAGCGGGTTGTGTCCCACCCGCTGGCCCTGCGGGATTGCCGGTGCATTGTCGTACGGGAGGTAGCCGACCTGGATCGCGTTGTTGCCCGAGCGCAGCACGTTGTACTCGGCCGAGTCGTCCGAGAACGGCGCCAGGTCGAACTGGTCCAGGTGTGGTTTGTTCGGCCCGGAGTAGGACGGGTTGGGTACGAAGCTGACGTTGCCGTCGGCATTGAACGCCTTGAGCCGCCACGGGCCGTCCACCACTCCCCAGATCGGGCTGGTGGCGTAGGTGTTCAGGCTCTTCGACTCCTCGGTCAGGTAGTCGTGCACCGCCGCGCAGTCGTCGACCTTGTGCTCGCAGTCGGCCTGGCCGGTCGCGGTGCGGTCCCAGGCATGCGGCAGCGGGGTGATCTGGGACAGCTCGTTGTAAAGGAACCATTTCTGGCTGTAGGTCTTGTTCAGGTGGAAGGTGACCTGGTTCGGACTGTCGGCGGTCACCGAGTCGACGTCGTCCGGGATCCCGCCGGGGGAGTAGGCCGCCCACTTGTCCTTCTCCGCCTTCATCATGTTCATCCAGAACAGCACGCCGTCGGCGGTCACCTTCGCGCCGTCCGACCAGGCGTAGTCGCGCAGCCGGAGGGTCACCGTGCGGTTGTCGTCGGCGAAGGTGGGCTGCTCGGCCAGGCTGAGCCGGTCGTTCAGCACGGCCTGGCCGTTCTCCCCGAACCAGTACATCGGCCGGTACATCAGGTACTGGAACGCGTTGACGGTGACCACGCCGAAGTACTCGCTCGGCATGAACGGGAAGATGTAGTTCGGTGTGAGGTTCGCCGGCAGGGCGAAGGTGGCGACACCGCCGCGCACCGGCTGGCCGGTGCTGGGCGTTGTCTGGCCGCCGGCACACCCGCCCACCAGCACGACCGTCAGCAACAGCACCGCCCACACCGAGCGGCGTCCCGCCGGGCTCGTCCCCCCACGCATCCGCACATCGCAACGGTGTTGCGCTCCGCGCGCAACCGGGAGCGCACTGCGCAAACTGCTGCGTAAACGATTGACCGCGGTTCCCGCTATAGCGTGACAACCGGTCGGGTGGTGCCTAGGGTGCCCCCAAAAGTGCCGCCGCGCACCCGCGCGCAAGGATCGGCACCACTCATGAGGGGAAAGGCACCGGCTCGATGATCAGTAAGAAGGCCGCGGCGTGCGTTGCGCTGCTCGGTACCGCCGCGTTGCTGCTCGCCGGCTGCGGCGGAGGCGGCGGCCAGCGCGGCGGCAGTGACGACGTTGGCCGGGAGCAGAACCTCACGCCGGGTGCCCTCGGGGCCACCGACCAGCCGTTCAGCCGGCCCAAGGTGCCCGACATCGGCGAGGTCCGGGTCTCCCTCGACGAGAGCCTGCAGGACTACAACAACAACACCGGCTCGGCGAACAGCCAGGCCAACGCCTACTTCTACGGACTGTGGACGCCCTCGCCGTACTTCATGGACGCCGACTTCTCCATGAAGATCGACAAAGACTACATGGACTCGGTCACCGTCAAGTCCATCAACCCACAGGTCGTCGAGTACAAGTGGCGACCCGAAGCGGTCTGGTCGGACGGTGCGCCGATCGGCTGCAAGGACATGTACCTGCTGTGGCTGGCCGGCAAGAGCACGGTGAAGGACAACGGCGCACAGATCTTCGACTCGGCGCCGAACGGCTACGACAAGATCGCCAAGCTGGACTGCTCACCGGACGGCAAGACCGTCACCGCGACCTTCGCCACGCCGTACGCGGACTACCGAGGCATGTGGTCGACGGCAGCCGAGGCGGGCAGCCAGATGCTGCCGGCGCACATCCTTGAGCAGCGCACCGGCATCCCGGACATCACGAAGGTCCCGGTGGACCGCGACACCCCCGAGGTACGCAAGGCGGGCGACTTCTTCACGCACGGCTGGAACGACGTCAACCCGGCGGTGGACCTTTCCGGCGGCCCGTACCTCGTGCAGAGCTCGGTGCGCAACCAGACGGCCGTCCTGGTGCGCAACCCCAGGTGGTGGGGCAACCCCGGCGGACCGTCGAAGATCACCACGACGGCGGTGACCGACTCGCAGGCGATGGTGCAGCAGCTGCTGAACAAGGAGGTGCCGGTCATCGGCCCGCAGGCCGACTCGGCCGTCGCCGAGCAGGTGCGCGCCGCCGGTGACTTCGCGATCTTCGCCCGGGGCGGGCAGACCTACGAGCACCTCGACTTCGACATGGCCCGCCCGCTGTTCCGTGACCACCCGGAGCTGCGCCACGCGGTGGCCGCCTGCGTCAACCGGGAAGACATCGTGAACAAGCTGGTGCGCAGCGTCGACCCGAAGGCCAAGCCGCTGGGCAACCTGCTGCTGAACCCCAACGAGGGCGGCTACCAAGACCACTACGCCGGTGTCGGCACCGGTGACGTGAACGCCGCGAAGAAGCTGATGGAGGACGCGGGCTGGCGGCTCGGCCCGGACGGCGTCTACGCCAAGGACGGCCAGCGGGCCAGCTTCAAGGTCGGGCACAAGCTGGTGGACCGGCGCAACCAGACCGTGCAGCTGATGGCCGGCAGCTGCAAGCCGGCCGGCATCGAGATGACCGACGCGGGCAGTCAGGCGTTCAACGACCAGCAGTTGCCGGCCAGCGACTGGGACACCGCGCTGTTCGCCTGGGTGGGCAGCTCGGTGAAGTCCGCGGTCGTGCCGAACTACACCAGCAAGGCGCGGGGCGGCGTGGCCGACTACGACAACTACAGCAACGCACAGGTCGACGACCTGCTGGACAAGGCGCAGGGTCAGCTGGACAACACACAGCGCATCGCCACCTTCAACCAGGTCGACGAGATCATGGCCAAGGACATGCACAGCCTGCCGCTGTTCCAGCTGATCGACTTCGCCGCGTCGGACAAGGCGATCGCCCCGGTCAGCTACCTGTCCACCGGCGGCCCGTTGTGGAACGCGTTCGCCTGGACGAAGACGCCGTAGATGCCGCGGTTCATCATCCGGCGGTTGCTCATCGCGGTGCCGTTGCTCATCGTGGCGTCGATCCTGACGTTCGCGCTGACCACCGCGATGGGCGACCCGCTCGGGGAGTGGAAGACACTGCGCCCGCGCACCCCGGCCGAGGTGGCGACCGAGTACCACCGGATCGGCTGGGACAAATCGGCCACCGAGCGCTACGTCGGCTGGGCGGAGGGTTTCGTCACCGGCGACTGGAAAACCACGGTGACCCCGGGCAGCGGTGACGTCCAGGTGCGCCCGGAGATCGTCCGGGCACTGGGCGTCACGCTGAAGCTGGTGGTGCTGGCGGAGGTGTTGTCCCTGCTGATCGGCATGGCGGTGGGTGCGCTGGGGGCGGTCAAGCAGTACTCGCTGTTCGACTACGCGGCCACCGGCACAGCGTTCTTCATGTTCTCCATGCCGCTGTTCTGCGTCGCGGTGATCCTGAAGTTCGGCGGCATCCAGCTGAACAACTGGCTGGAGAGCATCGGCCTGAGCCGCTGGATCATCACCGCCGGCCCGCCACAGGCCGGCTTCAGCGGCGGTCTCGGCCAGCTGCTGTTCAGCTACAGCGGGGCGTACATCCTGCCGGTGCTTTCGCTCATTGCGATCCAGTTCGCGCTGTTCAGCCGGTTCCAGCGGGCCTCGATGCTGGACGCGCTCAACGCGGACTACGTGCGCACCGCGCGGGCCAAGGGCCTCAGCTCGGCGAGGGTGGTGATCCGGCACGCGCTGCGCAACGGCCTGATCCCGGTGATCACGGTGTTCGCGCTGGACCTGAGCGTCCTGATCGGTGGCGCGATCATCACCGAGACGGTTTTCGGCTGGCGCGGCATGGGCTTGCTCATCGTGGACTCCATCAACAAGAAGGAACCCTGGATGGTGCAGGGCTGGATGATGGTCACCGCGACCGTGATCATCGTGGGCAACCTGATCGCCGACGTGGTCTACGCCTACCTCGACCCCAGGATTCGCCTTGGTTGACCTGACCCCCATGACACCCAGCGCGGCGGTCGCCGGCTTCGCGGACAGCCAGGCCCGTGCGCAGTGGCGGACCGTGCTGCGCCGCTTCCTGCGGCACCGCGCCGCGGTGGCCGGCATGGCCATCTTCGTGCTGCTGTTGCTGTTCGCGTTCCTCGGGCCGCTGATCTGGACCGTGTCGCTGGAGCCGGGCGCGGACGCGAAGGCGTCGCCCGGAGCGGGGCACCCGTTCGGCACCGACCGTATCGGCCACGACATGCTCGCCGCGGTGATCTCCGGTACCCGGCTGTCACTGCAGATCGCCCTGGTGGTGGCACTGGTGGCCACGGTGCTGGGTGTGGTGCTCGGCGCAATGGCCGGCTACCTGCGCGGACTGGTGGACGGCGCGATCAGCCGGCTGATCGACCTGATGCTGTGTGTGCCTTCGGTGGTGATCACCGCGGTGTTGGCTCGGCGGACGTTCTCGGTGCTGCCCTCGGCGCAGAACAGCAGCAACTGGCTGACCGTGGCGTTGATCATTGCGCTGTTCACCTCGTGGTTCCCGATCGCGCGGACCATGCGGGGCATGGTGCTCTCGCTGCGAGAGAAGGAGTTCGTCGAGGCGGCGCGGGCGCTCGGCGCGTCCACCCGGCGGATCGTGTTCTCGCACATCCTGCCCAACACCATCGACGTGATCATCGTGAACGCCACGGTCACGGTGGCACAGGCGGTGCTGCTGGAGTCGGCGCTGTCGTTCATCGGCCTCGGGGTGCACCGGCCGGATGCCTCGCTCGGCCTGCTGATCAACGAGAACAAGAACGAGCTGGCCACCCTGCCGTGGCTGTTCTGGTTCCCGTTCGTGTTCATCGTGGCGATCTCGCTGTCGGTGAACTTCATGGGCGACGGGCTGCGCGACGCCTTCGACCCCCGGCAACGCAAGGTCCGGGCATGAGTCCCGGGCACGGGGGCGCGCCGAGCAGCGCTGAACAGCCGGGGGGCAAAGGAATGAGCAGGCATTCGAAAGAACGCAAAGAGCTGCTGCTGGTCGAGGGGCTCTCGGTGGACTTCGCCACCGACGACGGGCTGGTGCACGCGGTGCGGGACGTTTCGTTCCGGCTGGAGAGCGGCGAGGTGCTCGGCATCGTCGGCGAGTCCGGCTGCGGCAAGTCGGTGTCCGCGTCCGCGATCATGGGCCTGCTGCCTCGGACGGCCACGGTATCGGGCTCCATCCGGCTGGCCGGGCAGGAGATCGTCGGCCGGCCGGCGGCCGAACTGCGCGGCTTGCGTGGCAACACCGTTTCGATGATCTTCCAGGACCCGATGACCTCGCTGAACCCGGTGTACACCGTCGGCTGGCAGCTGGCCGAGGCGTACCGGGCGCACCACAAGGTGCCGGCGAAGGAGGCGCGGGAGAAGGCGGTGCGGTCGCTGCGGCAGGTGGGCATCCCACAGCCGGACCAGCGTGCCCGGCAGTACCCGCACGAGTTCTCCGGCGGCATGCGGCAGCGCGCGATGATCGCGATGGCGATCATCAACGAGCCGAGCCTGATCATCGCCGACGAGCCGACCACCGCGCTGGACGTGACGGTGCAGGCCCAGATCATGGAGATGCTGCTGGGCATCTCCTCCGACACCGGCGCGGCCATCCTGCTGATCACGCATGACCTCGGCGTGGTGGCCGGCACGGCGGACCGGGTCCAGGTGATGTACGGCGGCACTGTGGTGGAGTCGGGGCGGACCGAGGAGCTGTTCGCCCGCCCCCGGATGCCGTACACGGTGGGGCTGCTCGGCTCGGTGCCGAACCCGGAGCAGGTGGGGCGGCCGCTGACCCCGATCCACGGCGCCCCGCCGTCGCCGCTGCACCTGCCGCCAGGGTGCACGTTCGGGCCGCGCTGCCCGCTGGTTGCCGATGTGTGCCGCGCGTCCGAGCCGGAGCTGGTCACCATCACCGACTGGCACGCCACCCGCTGCCACCGCTGGGCCGAGCTGTCCGGCGACCAGGCGGCCGGGATGTTCGAACAGTCCGAGATCGGCCTGCGCGAGGCGCCGGCCGCCGACCTGGTGGACACGGGGGACGAACGGTGAACGCACCGTGGGACGAACCAAGGCCGGCACCGAGCGGACCGTCGACCTCGACGCAGCCGCTGCTGTCGGTACGCGGGCTGGTCAAGGAGTTCCCGGTGCGCGGCGGCGGGATCATCCCGAGGACGGTCGGCAAGGTCCGCGCGGTGTCCGGGGTGTCGCTGGACATCCGCTCCGGCGAGACGGTCGGGCTGGTCGGTGAGTCCGGCTGCGGCAAGTCGACGGTGGGCCGGTGCATCCTGCGGCTGCACGAGCCGACCGCCGGCTCGGTGGTGTTCGGCGGCCGGGAGCTGACCACCGCCTCCGCCAGCCGGATGCGCGCGCTGCGCCGCGACCTGCAGATCGTCTTCCAGGACCCGTACGCCTCGCTGAACCCTCGCTGGACGGTGAACCGGATCGTCGCCGAGCCGTTCGAGATCCACCGGGAGGGCTTGAGCGGCGGCGACGTGCAGGCCCGGGTGGACGAACTGCTGGAGACCGTCGGGCTCAACCCGGAGCACCGCAACCGCTACCCGCACGAGTTCTCCGGCGGGCAGCGCCAGCGCATCGGCATCGCAAGGGCGCTCGCGCTGCGGCCCCGCGCGGTGATCCTGGACGAGCCGGTCTCCGCCCTGGACGTTTCGGTGCAGGCCGGTGTGGTGAACCTGCTCGCCGAGCTGCGCGAACGGCTCGGGGTGGCGTACCTGTTCATCGCGCACAACCTGTCGGTGGTGCGCCACATCTCCAACCGGGTCGCGGTGATGTACCTCGGCAAGATCGTCGAGATGGGCTCGCGGGAGGAGATCTACACCTCGTCCCGCCACCCCTACACCCGCGCGCTGCTCTCCGCCGCACCGTTGCCTGACCCGGTGGCCGAGCGGGCCCGGCGGCGGATCGTGCTCACCGGCGAGGTGCCCAGCCCGGTCAATCCGCCGTCCGGCTGCCGCTTCCGCACCCGCTGCTGGAAGGCGCGCGACCTGTGCGCCTCCGTGGAGCCCGCCCTGCTCCCGCAGGACTCGAACGGCCACATAGCCGCCTGCCACTTCCCCGAGCGGTAAACCGGCGGCGAGATCGGGGCAAGTAGGCTGCGGCGGTGTCACCGTCCGCTGGTCATCGCCTGTTGCTCGTGCACTCCCATCCGGACGACGAGACGATCACCACCGGCGGCACCATCGCGCGGTACACGTCCCGGCCGGACACCCAGGTCACGTTGGTGACCTGCACACTCGGCGAGCAGGGCGAGGTGATGGTGCCCGAGTTGGCCGAGCTGGCCGCCGAGCACGCCGACCAGCTCGGCGGGTACCGGATCGGTGAACTGGCCGGCGCGTCGGCGGCGCTCGGGCTCCTCGACCGGCGGTTCCTCGGCGGCGCGGGGCGCTGGCGGGACAGCGGCATGGTGGCGACCGAAGGCATCCACGCCGCCGCGCCGCCCCCGGAGCTGCTGCACCCGAGGGCCTTCTCCCACGAGCACGCCCGCGCCGAGCAGGTGGCCGCGCTGGCCGCGATCATGCGCGAGGTGCGGCCGCAGGTGGTGGTCGGCTACGACCCTGGCGGCGGCTACGGGCATCCTGATCACGTGCGGGCACACGAGATCACCATGGCCGCGGCGTCGGCGGCGGCCAGCGTGCGCAAGGTGTACTGGACGGTCGCGCCGCGCTCGGACGTGCTGGCCGGCCTTGACGAACTAGCCGGGGTGGGCGGGCTGCCCTGGCGGCTGGGACGCCCGGAGGAGCTGCCCAGCGTGCCGGACGGCGCGGTCACCACCCGGCTGGACATCCGCCCCTGGCTGGCGGCGAAGGAGGCGGCACTGCGTGCGCACGCCACCCAGCTGACCGTCTGGCGCCGGGCCGGTGACCTGGCCTACGCGCTGACCAACGAGGTCGCCCAGCCGGTGCTGCGTGACGAGTGTTACACCCTGGTGTCGCCGGCCGGCGCCCGGACGCCGGAGCGGGATCTCTTCGACGGGATCGAGCGGGAATGAAGCCGGACCGGGTGAACGACCTGATGGTGCTGAGCCTGCTGCTGCTCGACACGGTGGTGCTGGCGCTGCTGGAACTGACGTTCGCGAGCTGGGCGATCGGCGCCATCCCGGTGCCGCTCAGTGCGCTGGTTGCGCTGCTGAGCACACCGTGGCTGGTGCGCAGGGCGGGGGAGCTGTCCAAGGGAGTGCTCGGCGCGGCCCTTCCGCTGATCGCCTGGGCGGTCGTCGTCTGCGGGATGGGCGTGACCGGGCCCGGCGGCGACGTGCTGCTGACCGCCGAGTGGCCGTCGCTGCTGCTGATCGCCGCCGGTCTGGTGCCGGGGGCCTACGTGCTCGGCAAGGTCATCCGGACCAAGCGGGGCCTGGACGCATGAGCCGTGCATGAGCGCGGCGATCAGCAAGCGCGCCGCCCGCCGCGCCCGACACTGGCTAGGCTCGAACCCGTGACTGATACGACGGACAGCCCGGTCGACTGGGTGCAGGAGCACATCACCAAGTACGTCGAGACCGACGGCGAGCAGGGCCACCTCTGGCGTGGTTACCCGACCCTGCTGCTGACCACCACCGGCCGGGCCAGCGGCAAGCCCCGGCGCACCGCGCTGATCTACGGCACGGACGGTGACCGGTACGTGGTGGTTGCCTCCCAGGGCGGCGCGCCAACCGACCCCAACTGGTACCGCAACCTGGCCGCCGACCCGGAGGTCCATGTGCAGGTGAAGGCGGACAAGTTCACCGCCCGCGCCCGCACCGCGACCGAGGCGGAAAAGCCGGCGCTGTGGAAGATGATGGCCGGCGTCTACCCGCCGTACGAGGAGTACCAGGCCAAGACCGACCGGGACATCCCGGTAGTCATCCTGCAACAGATGCCGTGAGTGTTGGGGGGGGGG
>DASYBQ010000288.1:0-17485 GCA_036500625.1 Pseudonocardia sp.
CGGCAAGAGTGATCAACGTTTCCAGATCCGTCGGGATCCGGAACAAACGATCCGTGTGCCACACCACAATTCCGTCTGACAGCCCGTCGCGCGCACGAGCGAGCAACCGCTCCCACTTCGGCCGGCGCACCTTCGGATTCCACGCGGACAACCCATCGGCCAACTCCTCACCGACCACCCCGCCCAACCGCTCAATCACCTTCCGGTTGTCCGTGAGCTGGGTGACGATCTTCTCCAGTTCCCCGGTCTCCGGCACTCGGGACAACCGCCCGTAGGAGTCAAACACCGGAACCTGACGCGTGGGTCGCTGAGCAGCGCCTATCCTCTCGCTTTGGGTCATGGCTACAGAGTAGGTAACCAAATGAGTGTTGGCTATAGCCGCCCGCAACACTCACGGGTTCTTGCGGGCGTGGAGGACGGTGTCGTGGATGGTGACTTCCTGGCCGTGCGGGTCGATAACGGCGCGGGGGCGGGAGTCGGTGGCCAGGATGTCCCACAGCTCTGGCGCGAGGGTGTCCGCGACCTGTTCGGCGGTGAAGAACATGTCGGGCTCGTCGGGGCGGCCGATCGTGGTGGCCAGGTCGGTGTGGTGGTGGCCGACGATGAGCAGCGTGCCGCCGGGTGCGACCGCCGCCGCGAGCCGGGCGAACAGCGGCTCGCGCAGCGCGGTCGGGAAGTGCATGAACTGGGCGCTGACCAGGTCGTAGCTCTCCTGGGGCGGCACCCAGCCGGCGAGGTCGGCCTGTTGCCAGGTGATCCGGTCCGCGAAATCCGGCTGGGCATGCGCCGCGCCGCGCTCGAGTGCGACCACCGAGACGTCCACCGCGGTGACCTGCCATCCCCGCCGGGCGAGCCAGTGCGCGTCGGCGCCCTCGCCACATCCGGCATCCAGCGCGCGGCCCGGTGCCAGGCCGCCGGCCTCGGCGACGAGCTGCGGGTTCGGGTTGCCGCTCCAGATCCTGTCGGCGCTGCCGTAGCGTTCGTCCCAGAACGGCGCGGTCCACATCACCTGGTCGTCGGCATGCGCGTGGCTCATGCGTTCACCCCGTGGCGGCGCGCACCCAGCAGCCGTTCGCAGTTGTCCGCCTCGGACATCCGGCCGAACGGCCCGAACCGCAGCGCCGCCGCGCGGCTGGTGTCCTCCGCGACCAGGTCCGCGTTGATCGCGGCGGCGGCGAGCACCCCGCCGGCGGCCGCGCCGACCACCTGCGCGGTGGGGTCGGTGACGTTGCCGGCCACCCACACACCCGGCGCGGCGGTCGCCCCGGTCGGGTCGGCCATGACATGCCGGCCGATACCTCGCGGGTGCTGCGCCGTGCTCAGCCCGAGGTCGGCGAGCAACTCGCCGAGGGGGACGGCGCGCGGCGTGATGGCCAGCGCCCGGCGGGGCACCACTCGCCCGGAGGCCAGCACCAGGCCGGTGAGCCGGTCGTCGGTCACCCGCAGCGCCGCCACCTCGCCGTCGACCACGGTGATGTCGCGGGCGGCCAACTGTTGGCTGTCCTGCTCGGTCAGCGAGGGCGCGGTGTGCCGCAACAGCACCACGTCCGGGCTCCACTGCCGGAACAACAGCGCCTGGTGCACCGCGAGCGGACCGGTGGCCAGTACGCCGATCGGGGTCTCGCGCGCTTCCCAGCCGTGGCAGTACGGGCAGTGCAGCACGTCGCGGCCCCACCGTTCCCGCAGGCCGGGGATGTCCGGCAGCTCATCGACAGTGCCGGTGGTGACCAGTAGCCGCCGCGCGGTCAGCTCCGCGCCGTCCTGGGTGCGCACGGTGAAGCCAGACCCGTTGCGGCGCACCGAGGCGGCCTCGGCGCGCCGGATCGTGCCGCCGTAGCGGGTGACCTCCTCGGTGCCCAGCGAAACAAGCTCGCGCGGCGCGATGCCGTCTCGGGACAGCAAACCGTGCACCCCTTCGGCCGGGGCGTTGCGCGGCTGGCCGGCGTCCAGCACCAGTACCGAGCGGCGCGCCCTGGCCAGGGTCAGCGCGCCGCTCAGACCGGCGGCGCCGCCGCCGATCACGATGACATCGAAACTGTTCTCGACCATGACGCCACGATGCGGCGGCTCTCGCCGAGTTGACAAGAAAGCTTGCCAAGGTGGCAAATACAGGGGTGGATGAAGCCCTGCCAGACCTGGACGACGTGTTGCACGCCGTCGGCCCCCGGCTGCGCGCGCTGCGCCGACGCCGCGGCGCCACCCTGGCCCAGCTCTCCGAGACCACCGGCATCTCGGTGAGCACGCTGTCCCGGCTGGAGGCCGGCCAGCGCCGCCCCACCCTGGAGCTGCTGCTGCCGCTGGCCAGGGCACACCAGGTGCAGCTGGACGAACTGGTCGGCGCGCCGGCCACCGGCGACCCCCGGGTGCATGCCCGGCCGGTCACCCGGCACGGCTCGACCTACATCCCGCTGACCCGGCGCGCTGGCGGGTTGCAGGCCTTCAAACAGATCATCCCGCCGGACCCGCCGGGCCGGCGGCCGGACCCGAGGACCCACGAGGGCTACGACTGGTTCTACGTGCTCTCCGGCCGGGTGCGCCTGCTGCTCGGCGAGCACGACATGATTATCAAGGCCGGCGAGGCGGCCGAATTCGACACCCGGACACCGCACTGGTTCGGCAACCCCGGCCCGGAACCGGCGGAGGTGCTCTCCCTGTACGGCCCGCAGGGCGAACGGCTGCACGTGCGCGCCCGCCCGGCCACCGGATAGCCGGCGCCTACCACCCCCCGAGGTCGGCGGACACCCAGTGCTCCGGCCGCATGTAGACGGCGAAGTGCTCGACCAGGTTCTTCTTCGCGAACTCCAGGTACCCGACGGCCTTGTCCGGGGGCAGGTAGCGGTGCGCCATCTCGCTGGCCAGCTCCTCGGTCTCCGGCGCGGTGCGGGTGACCGGCCCCTCGACCGACACGTAGCGGACACTCGGCTCCAGCCGCTGCACCAGCAGGGTGAACCGCCCGGCCGCCTCGATGAGCCGCGCCTTGCGGGACCCGACGCCGGTCAGCACCCACGCCTCGCCACCGGGGGTGTACTGGTACCAGATCGGTACGGTGAGCGGCCCCCGCCCCGGTTCGCCCGCGATCGAGATCGCCGCGACGTGCGGCTCGGCCAGGAATCCTTCGCGTTCATCGTTGCGCAGTGGCATGCCGGGGACGGTACCGACGGGCACCGACAGTTCTGTCCGCACAGATTTCACCGGTCGGGACTTGACCGCAAAGTGACTAAGTGATTTAGTCAATTGCGTGTCATCCATCGACGTGAGCCGGGACAGCGGCGGCCAACCCGGCCTCTCCGAGCGGCTCACCCAGGGCCTGATCGACCTGATCGCCGAGCAACGGCTGCGGCCGGGGGACGCGTTGCCCACCGTGCGCGAGCTGGCGGTCCGTTTCTCGGTCACCGCGCCCACCGTGCGCGAGGCGCTGCGCCGGCTGCAGGCCACCGACGCGGTCCGGCTGCGCCACGGTTCGGGTATCTACGTCGGCTCTGGCATCCACCGCACCGTGCTGGCCAACCCGAACCCGGCGCCGATGCGCGACGAGGCGGTGCTGGAGCTGGTCGCGGCGCGGCTCACCCTCGAACCGGGTATCGCGGCGTTGGCCGCCCGGCACCGGGGCGAGGCCGAGCTGGCCCGGCTGGAGCTCGCGCTGGACACCGCGCTGCGCGAGCAGGGGGACGCACGGCCCCAGCTGAACTTCCACCGCGAGCTGGCCGGCTGCTCTGCCAACAAGGTGCTGTTCGAGGTGATCGACTCGCTGCTCGCGGTCCGTGGCCGTGAGCAGCGCGCGGTGCGGCTGCTGGTCGACGACCGCACCCGCGACTATCGGGAGCACCGGGGGATCTTCCGGGCGGTGCGCGACCAGGATCCCGACCAGGCCGAACGCCTCACCCGCGAGCACCTGCACCGGCTGCGCGAGGGGATCGCCACCCAGCTCGGCTCCGCCCAAACCTCCGCCGAAAGTTCCGCCGACCAGAAGGACGGGTGAGAGATGCACACCGACACCGGGCCACGATCGTTCCGGCTCGCCGACCTCACCTGGCCGGAGATCGCCGAGCTTCCGGCCAGCGCACCGGTCGCGATCATTCCGCTCGGTGCCTGCGAGCAGCATGGCCCGGCTCTGGCGCAGCGCACCGACACCACCCGCGCCGAGGTGGTCGCCGACCTGGTGGCGCAGCGGATGCGGCCCCGGGTGGTGGTGACCCCGGCCATCCCGGTCGGCGTGTCCGAACACCACATGGACTTCCCCGGCACGCTCACCCTGACTCCGGACACCCTGCGTCGGGTGGTCCACGAGCTGGTGCTGAGCCTGTACCGGCACGGCTGGCGGAAGATCTTCGTGCTCACCGGGCACGGCGGCAACAACGCCACCGTCGAGGTCGCACTGACCGGGTTGCGCGCCGAGCTCACCGACCTGTACATCGGGTGGAGCGGGATCACCCCGGTGGTCGCCGACCTGGCCAAGGAACTGGCGCACAGCGAGCTGCGCGGGCACAGCGGCGAGGTCGAGACGTCCCAGGCGATGTTCGTCGACCCGGACCTGGTGCTGGCCGACCGGCTGAGCAGGGGCAGCGCGGCGCTGGACGACCTCGGCGCTGCCGGGCGGCTGTCCCGCTCGCACCCGGGCATCCACTTCCCGGTGCAGTACCGCACGCTCAGCGCGAACGGCACCCTCGGCGACGCCCGGCAGGCCAGCAAGCAGGCCGGTGACCGGCTGGTGAGCACCGCCGTCGAGCGCATCGCGGGCTTCCTCACCGGCCTGGTCGAGCTACCCGAGCCGGCCAGGGAGACGCCATGACCACCCGCCGTGCCGCCGCCGGCGTACTGATCCTCGTCGCCGGCCTGCTGCTGAGTGCGTGTGCCGGCCCCGGTGGCGGGAACGACTCCGGCCGGCGGATCACCTTCGCGTTCCGCTCGGACGACAAGCCGGCGTCGTTCGTGCAGGACGTCAAGCCGACCGGCTTCATGATCGAGCTTACCCAGGCGATGGCACAGAAGATGCGGGTCACGCCCAGCTATGTGGCCACCGACTTCGCCAGCATGCTGCCCTCGGTCCGCAACCACACCTACGACTCGGCCGCGTTCGGAGCCCAGGTCCCCCGGCCCGCCAACAGGTCACCGACTTCACCATCCCGGTGACCTTCGGCCAAGCACAGTTGATCTCCCGGGCGCACGCGCCGATGCGGACGGTGAACACCGCGACGAACAAGTCCGTCGCGGTGACCCGGGGCAGCGAGCTCATCCCGATCCTGCGCCGCGCCGCGCCCGGGGTGCTGGTCAAGGAGTTCCCGAACATCGCCTCCAGCGCCAACGCACTGACCGCCGGCCAGGTCGACGGCCTGTTCACCGGCTCGGCAACCACGCTGGACCTGCTCGCCAAGCACCCCGACTTCACCGCCTCGCAGTCGGTTGGCAGTGGCCCGACGGCACTTCCGGTCGCCAAGGATCGTCCTGAGCTGCGCACACAGCTTGACGATGCACTCAGTGCGGTGATCGCGGACGGCACCTACACCGCGCTGTTCGACAAGTGGAACCCGCCCAACGTGCTCATCCCGGACGAGATGCTGGCCCACTACCCTGGCCTGGCGCAGCGCAGTCGCCACGCCGGCCCGGCCACCACCCCCTCGGCCGTCCCCGGTGCGCGCACCGAGACCGGGCCGGGCCGCTTCTGGCACACGTTCTTCGACCTCGGCCTGATCCGGGCCACCCTGCCGTCGCTGTTGCGCGAGGGACTGCTGAACACGTTGCTCCTTGCCGCGCTGGCCAGCCTGATCGGGCTGGTGGCCGGGGTGCTCCTCGCGGCAGGACTGATGTCTCGGCTGCGCCTGGTGCGGCTGCCCTGCCGGATCTACGTCGACGTGCTGCGCGGCCTGCCGCACATCCTGAGCATCTACCTGATCGGCCAAGGCCTGCCGCTGGCCGGACTGACCGTGTTCGGCGGCTGGACCTACGGGTACGCCGCGCTGGCGATCGGCCTGATGGAGGGCTCCTACCTGGCGGAGATCTTCCGGTCCGGCTTCCAGAGCGTGGACCGGGGCATCGTGGAGGCAGCGCGCAGCCTCGGGATGTCCGGCCGGGCGACGATGCGGCTGATCGTGGCCCCGATCGGCATCCGGCGGGTGCTGCCCGCGCTGGCCGGCCAGTTCATCCTGGTCATCAAGAGCACCGCGCTGGTCTACCTGTTGGGGTTGGCGGCCGGGCAGCGGGAGATGTTCGCCATCGCACAGGACAGCTCGGTGAACAACGCAGCGTTGTCCCCGCTGGTCGCGGCCGGGCTGGTCTACCTGGCGCTGACCGTGCCGCTGACCTACGCGGTCAACGCATGGGACCGTCGGTTGCGCGAAGGGCGACCTGCCCCGCGCAGCATCTCGCCGGTGCCCGCCGAGGAGGCAGTCGCATGAACGTGCAGGGAACCTCGGCCTCCGCGGTGTCCCCGCCGAGCGGCGCGTCGCGCACCGGGGTGCGCTACGAGCAGGTGAGCAAGAGTTTCGGCGCCACCTCGGTGCTGCGCGGCATCACCCTCGACGTGCCCGGCGGCACGACGACCTGCATCGTCGGCCCGTCCGGCTCGGGCAAGTCCACCCTGCTGCGCTGCGCGAACCTGCTGGAGCGGCCGGACTCCGGGCGGGTGCTGCTCGGCGAGGAGACGATCAACGCCCCGGGTGTCGACGTGGACCGGGTGCGAACCCGGATCGGCATGGTGTTCCAGCGGTTCCACCTGTTCCCGCACCGCAGCGTGCTGGACAACGTGATCCTGGCTCCTTGTCAGGTGCTGCGCCTCGGCCGGGACGAGGCAGTGGCCGCCGCGCGCGAGCACCTGGCGTCGGTCGGGCTGGCCGGCCTTGACGACCGGCGGCCCGACCAACTCTCCGGCGGGCAGCAGCAGCGGGTGGCGATCGCCCGGATGCTGGCGATGCAGCCCGAGGTCATGCTCTTCGACGAGGCGACATCCGCGCTGGACCCGGAGCTGGTCAAAGGGGTGCTCGCGGTGATGCGCGACCTCGGGTCGCTCGGCCTGACGATGATCGTGGTGACCCACGAGATGGGTTTCGCCAGGGAGGTCGCCCAGCAGGTGGTGTTCCTGGACGGCGGCCGGCTGGTGGAGGTCGCGCCGCCGGCGGAGTTCTTCGCCGCCCCGCGCAGCGAGCGGCTGCGCACCTTCCTCAGCCAGGTGCTGTAGATGCGCACAACACTGGCCGTGCTCGCGGTATTGCTGCTGGTCACAGCGTGTGGGTCGACGCCACCGCCGAGCCAGCCCTTACGGAGCGCGACCGCCGGCGGGGTACCAGCGGGCTGTGGGCGGGCGCCCGGCGTGCCGGTCGGTGCCACCAGCACCCAGAGCCTCTCCTCCGGCGGCTACCAGCGCAGCTACCTGGTGCACCTGCCCGCCGGCTACCAGCAGGGGCGACCCGCGCCGGTGGTGCTGGTCTTCCACGGCCGCAAGGGCACCGGGGACGACATCGAGAAGTACTCCGGCATCGACGGCTTGGACGCGGTCGCGGTGTACCCGAGGGGCCTGCCGGCCAGCGACGGCGAGACCGCCTGGCAGGGCGCGCCGGGCGCCTCGCCGACCGACGACGTGCGGTTCGTCGCAGACCTGCTGGACCGGCTCGCCCAGACGCTGTGCCTGGACCCGGCCCGGGTATACGCGACCGGGAAGTCGGAGGGCGCCGGGTTCACCGCGTTGCTGGCCTGCCGGCTGCCGGACCGGATCGCCGCGTTCGCCACCGTGTCCGGGGCGTTCTACCCGGCCACCGGGCAGGGCTGCGGCGGGAGCCCGCCGGTGCCGCTGCTGGACCTGCACGGCACCGCCGACCCGGTGATCCACTACGCGGGCGGGGCCAGCCACCGGCTGGCCTACCCCGCGATGCCCGACTGGCTGCGCGGCTGGGCCGGGCACAACCACTGCGCCGGGTCCGGCGACACCGCCATCGGCACCGACGTCACCCGGACCACCTGGACCGGCTGCGCGCCCGGGTCGACCCTGGTGCACTACCGGATCGCCGGCGGCGGGCACACCTGGCCGGGCGCGACCGCGCCGAGCGGGCCGGGTGGGGTGACGCACACCGTCTCGGCCACGGCGGTCATGTGGTCCTTCTTCACTAGCTTGTAGGGCCTGCTCTCGCGCGAGAACTTCCGGTCGGGGACCCTTCGGGCCCGCCTCCGGAAGTTCGGCCTTCGGCCCAAGAGCGCGCTTGTGGTCACCCTTGGGTGCCGCCACCCGGGTTCGGCGCCTTGGTTGCGGACAGTCAAAACGCCGGTCTTCGCCGGAACTCCTCCGGAGCCTCGCAGGGGCGACTCGCGCTACTAGACCTGGCATTAGCATCGGTGCGGAACCCGTGTGCCGGCGTCGAAGGGCGGATGCGATGAGCGAAGCGAACCTGGTGTCGGTGCTGGACAGGCCGGGCACCGTGCGGGTCGAGGAACGGCGGCGGCCGGTGCCAGGGCCGGGCGAGGTACTGGTCAAGGTCGCCGCGGTCGGGGTGTGCGGCTCGGACGTGCACTTCTATGAGCACGGCCGCATCGGTGAGTTCGTGGTGTGCGCGCCGCTGGTGCTCGGCCACGAGGCGTCCGGGGTGATCGTCGAGCGCGGCGACGGCGCGCACCGGCACGAGCTGGGCCAGCGGGTGGCGCTGGAACCCGGGGTGCCGTGCGGGCGGTGCGCCCGCTGCCGCGCGGGCGGCTACAACCTGTGCCCCGAGGTGCGATTCTTCGCCACCCCGCCGATCGACGGCGCGTTCGCCCGGTACGTGGTGATCAACGAGAACTTCGCCTACCCGGTCCCGGACACGGTGACCGACGAGCAGGCCGCGCTGATGGAGCCGTTCTCGGTCGGGTTGTGGGCGGTGCGCCGTGCCGGGGTGTGCGCCGGGGACACCGTGCTGGTCACCGGCGCCGGCCCGATCGGGCTGCTGGCCGCGCAGGCCGCCCGGGTGGCCGGCGCCGCGCGGGTGGTGGTCACCGACCTGAGCGCCGGGCGGCGCGACCTGGCATTGCGGTTGGGCGCGGACGAGGCGCTCGATGCCCGCGAGGGCGACCTGAGCGCACTGGGCGCGGACGTCATGCTGGAGTGCTCCGGTGCGCAACCCGCGGTCACCTCAGGGCTGGCGGCGGTGCGCCCCGGCGGCACGGCGGTGCTGGTCGGCATGGGCGCCGACGAGGTGACGCTGCCGATGTCCGCGCTTCAGGTCAGGGAGATCACCGTGACCGGCACGTTCCGCTACGCCAACACCTACCCGGCCGCGATCGCGCTGGCCGCCGCCGGCCGAATCCAGCTGGACCCACTGGTCACCGGCCACTACGGGCTGAACCAGGTGGAGGCGGCCCTAACCACCGGCTCCTCCGGCGAAGGAGCCGTCAAAGCGGTGGTACATCCCCAGCTCGACAACCTCTGACGAGTGGGTTACTCGGTGAGCAACTCGTGCCCGTTCCACACGAACCGGGTGGTGGTCACGGCATTGTCGCCGTCCGCGCTGGTCTGACCGGTGTGCAACCAGTGAATGGCTATCCCGCTCAGCTCCCGGTAGGTGCACCACTCATGGTCCGAGGTCAGCACCAGGTCGAGCTCGAGCCCGGCCAGCAGCTCGAACACCTGGCCCCGGTTGTTGCTGTCCACACCGACGAACACCTCGTCCAGCAAGATCACTCTTGGAGCCTGCGGGACCGTCTGGTAGTGCGCGGCGACCGCCGCGAACAGCGGTAGGTGCAGCGCTATTGCCTTCTCCCCGCCGGACAGCGCGCCGTGCAGCTTCTTCGTGAGCTGCTGCGGCCCCGCACCGTTGGACCGGTCGACCTTGACGATGAACTCGTGCCAGGCGGTGTAGTCGAACACCTTCGCGAGCTGCTGCTCCCAGGTGGCAAGGGTCTCGTCCGACTTGGCCTGCTCGACCCGGTCCCTGAAGAACCGGTGCAACGACTCCCGGTCGGCGGCGGTGAGCCGGACCGGGTCCTTGAGCAGCAGGTCCCGCGCCGCCCTGGTACCGGCGGGCAGGTTTGTGGCGACCTGCCAGACCAGCGTGACAGCCACCTTGGAGGCCGTCCGCACCCGTTCGAGCCGCGCATTCATCGCCTCGACGAGTTCGCCGGCCTCCCGGATCCGCGCGGCCAGGTGCCTGCGGGTGTCGCCGGTCAGCGTCTGGTCGAACAGTTCGCGCTCCTGCTCGGTGATGTCGTGGCGGCTCTGCTCGGCCTCGCTGCGCAGAATCTCCCGCAGCTCGGCGGCGCCTACCCGGATGCCGTCCACCGTCGCGGTGAAGACCTGAACGTCCTCGTCGATCTCCAGCTCGAGGTCGGCGCGGTCACTGAGCGTCGCGCGGCAGGCGTGCACCGCCTCGGCCAGCCGGTGCAGCGCGTCGCCGAGATTCTTCGGTGCGTAGGGCACCGACGGCCAGGCGGCGGCGAGCAGCCGAGCGGCGTCCAGCGCCGCGCGGACGCCTTCCGAACCGGACAGCGTCGCGCGGAACGCGGCGAGGTCGGCGATCCCCGCGTCCGCCGCGAAACCAACCGCGGCCAGGTGGCGGAATCGCCGCGCGGCGCCGTCGCGGGTCTCGGTGGCCAGGTCCCTGGCCGAGGCGTCGGTGCTGCACTGCGTGCTCAGCGAACCCATCCGCTCGGACAGCTCGGAAACTCCGCGAGTGGCCCGACCCAGTACGGCCTTGACCTCGCGCAGCCGGGTGCGCAGTGCATCCAACCTGGCCAGCACGTCCCGGTAGGAGGCGCCGATGGTGTCCTGCACCTCATACAGCCTGGCGGCGAGCCCCCGGTGCTCCGTCTCGGCCTCCTTGGCCTCGGCTTCCCGCTGCTCGGCGAGGAACGTGGCACGGTGTAGCCGAGTGGCGAGGCTGGCCTCGGTCGCTTGTGCCGCGCGCAGCTGCCCATGTCGGTCCAGCCAGGACTCACCGGTCTCGCTGAACGCATCGATGGCTCGGGACAGCCCTTCCAACGCGGCACGCTCGGTCGGCAGGCCGTGCTCGGCGGCCAGCCGGGTCAGCCCGTGCAGTGCGGTGCCGACCTCGCGTTCGCGCTGGGTCAGCGTGTGAACCTGGTGTCGTACCGCGGCGTCGGCGGCGGCGACGTCGGACTCGGCGCGGGTCAGGGCGGCGGCGGCCGCGATCAGGTCGTGGCGGTCGGGCAGGCCGGCGCGCTCACCGCGCACCGCCGCGACGCGTGCGGCCAGCGCGGCGAGCCTGGCGTCGAGCGCCGCGATGGCCAGCTCGACCTGTTCGATCTCCTGGCGCAGCTCGGCCATCCGGCGTTCCCTGGCCCGCTGCCGGGCCAGCGCACCGATATAGGCGGGCTGGTCCTTGGCCCAGCTGCCGGTGAGGTTGCCCATCCGCCAGCCACCGTCCGCGCCGATCGCGGCCGGGTGACCGGTGGGTAGCCGCTGGTCGTAGCCGATCTCGCGCAGCAGCCGCAGCACGGCGCCCTCGGGGACGTCGCCGCCGCGCTCCGGGGTCAGCACATCGGCGAGCGAGCGGCCCGGCGACGGGGGCAGCGCGCCGGGCTCGGCGAAGATGTCATGGCCCTCGATGACCCCGGACGGGTTCACCCAGGCATCCAGCAGCCCGGACGCCTGCAGCGCGGCCTCGACAGGCGCGTGGACGTCCTCGGCGACCCCGTCGGCAAAGCGGACCAGCCGCCACAACGGGGCGCCGGGCGCGGCGCCCCGGTCTCGGCCGCGGGTGAGCGGGGCAGGCGGCGGCAGGTCTCGCGTGGTGGCCAACCGACGAAGCTCGGCGGTCAGCTCGCCGTGCCGCGCGCGGGTGGTGCCCATTTCGGCACTGGCAGTGGTCTCCGCCGAGGTCAGCGCCCGCAGCGCGGACTCAGCGGCCTGCGCCACCAACGTGAGCAGGGCGGTCTCCGAGTCGATCGAACCGAGCAGCGCGTCGACATCGGGGAACGCCAGCTCCTGGCAGGCGCCGGCCCAGGCCTCGACGCGCGCGGCCAGCGCCTCGCGTTCCTGCTCGTGGTTGCCGGTGGCCTCGGTGCGCCGTCGGGTCGCCGCCGCGAGGCGGTCCCTGGTCTCCTCGAGATCGGCCTCGGCGGCCTGTCGGCGGTCCACCGCCCGCTCGTGCGCGTCGAGTGCGCCGCGCACGTCGGCCAGCTGATCACGGCGGCCGCGCACCGCGGCGCGCAGCAGCGAGCGGGCCCTGGCGAGCTCGGTCTCCAGCTGGGTGGCCACCTCGCCGTGCGCGGTCACCAGGCCGGCGCGGGTCGCCGCGTTCAGCGCGTCCGCTCGCTGGGACCGGACCGACTCGGCGCAGCGCGCGGCGGCGTCGGCGGCGTCCTGGTGGTCGGCCACGTCCCCGTCGGCTTGGGTGCGAGTCCGGTCGGCCTCGGCGCGTCGCACGGTGGCATGCCGCGCTGCCTCGGCGGTGCGGCTGCGCAGCTCGTCGAGCCTGCGGCCGGCCTTGTACTCGTCGGTGTCGTGTATCCCGGCGATGCCGGCCTCGGCGCGCTGCTGTTCGTGGGTGAGGGTTTCGACGCGCTGCTCCGCTTCGGCGCGCTCGGCGCGCACCTGGTCGTACTGCTCCGAGGAACGGCGCGCCACCTTGGTCAGGTCGTCGAGCTTGGTGGTCGCGGAGATCAACGCGGCCGCCCCGGAGCGCAGCACCCGCTGCGCGTAACCGCGCTGCTGGTTCGCCAGCCCGGTTGCCGCCGCGACCTCCGCATCGAGCACCTTGAGCCGATCGCGCTGCCGATCCAGCCGCTCGAAGCCCTCGGCAAGGTCGGTGATCTCCTGCTGGTCCAGCGGCGGCAGGGCCTTGGACAGCAGGTTGGACAGCACCGAAGGATCCAGCCGTTGGGACAGTTTCGGCGTTCGCAGCTGCAGCAGCGCGAGGATCAACGCGTCGTAGCGCTGCTCGGTCATCCCTGGGAACAACGCGGCCCGCAGCGCCGCCCGGTAGTCGGCGGCGTTCTCGTGCAGCACGCCGTGCTCGCCGAGCCCCTGTTGCAGCGCGGACCTGGTCAGCGGCTGACCTGCCTCGGTGACCAGGCACAGCCCGCCAGGGGTGCCGATCCGCTGGCCGGTGGTGAAGAAGTCGGCATGCACCGTGGTGGTGTGCTTGCTGGCCTGCAGCCGCGCGCCGCAGCTGAACCAGCGTTGCGGCTCCCCGGGGAGACTGAACTCCAGCCACACATAGCCGACCCGGGTCGCACCGGTCGCACCGTCGCCCATCAGGTTCCAGTGCATGGTGCGCTCACTGGTACCGAAGGTGGACAGCCGGTTGGCGCGCAGGTTGGCGTCGAACAGGAAGGGCAGCAACAGCTCCAACGCCTTCGACTTGCCGCTGCCGTTCTCGCCGCGCAACAGCAGCCGGCCCTGGTGGAACTCGAACACTTCGTCGAAGTAGCGCCAGACGTTGAGGATGCCCGCCCTGCACGGCATCCACCTCGGGCCCGGTGGGTCGGTGCGCGGCGCGTTGTGTCGAGGCAGTTCGGTGACGGTCATGGTGCGAGCTCCTCGGTGCCGGACTCGTCCGGGGGTTGCCGGCCGGGTACATCGTCAGAGGTGCGGGTGGCGCTGAGCAGGTAGCGCGCGGCGGCGGGCAGCGGGCGAACGACGGCGCCCTCGCGGCGAACCAGCCCGAAGCCGACCAGTACCGCGACCGCATCCGACACGAGCGCCGCCGCGCCGTCCTCGCCCTGGTAGCTCTTGGCCCAGCGCGGGAACCTGGCCAGTAGGTCGCCGCCGTGCCGGTTGAGCTGCTCGATGGTCGCGGGCGAGCCGGCCATCCGGTCCAGCAGGGTCAACGCGGCAACCTTGGCGTTGCTGGAGTCGTCCGGGAACCGGGTGTCGGTGGCCAGTGCTTCCGGATCGACGAGCATCACACCCTCGGCCCGTTCCTCCAGCCCGAACCCGCCCTGCTCGGCGGCGCGGCGCAGCAGCTGGCGGCCGGTGGGGGAGGCGAGGTAGCCGCGTTCGTCCTCGGTCAGCTCGTCGAAGTGCACCACCGGGTCGTCGGCGAGCCGACGGAAGACCGAATGGCGCAGCCACAGGTTGCGCTGGGCGTCGGACACCGGCACGGCGGAGTGTCCCGACGCGCCTCGGTAGCGGCGTTCCCTGGTGGCCGAGACCAGCAGCTCCTCCAGGCGCAGTGGCACCTCCTCCAGCGGCATCGCGAGCTGGGAGATGCCGACCGGCGCCGCGAGCAGCCGCATCAGCAACGTGCTGTCCACCTGGTAGAGCACCTTGGCCTTATCCGAGTCGACGTAGCTCTCCGTGGCGCCGTCGACCACCTCGATGGCGCCGTAGCTCTCCAACAGCCGCAGCACATCCACGAAGGCCATCCGCTCACCTCGGCTGGACGTGTCGAAATCGGGGATCGCGGGATCGGCCGAGGTGGCCCTGGCCACCCGGTCGGCCAGCAGCCCGACCGTGGTGACCGGGACCGCGAGCAGCTCGGCCGCGCCGACACACAGCAGCACGTACCGCCGGCGGTCGAACGGAGCCCGCCCGGAGCGCAACCGGCGGGCCGGGCGACTCGCGTCGTAGGCCGGGCGGACCTTGGCCAGCCGGACGTAGCCGAGGCGGGGCTCGACGAGCACGGACCACCCGCAGTAGTAGTCGAACCACTTGCGGATCGGCTCCGCGCGCCGCCGGATCAGGTCGAACGTCTCCGGCGCGGTGTTCTCGCTGATCAACGGGCTGGCCAACAGGGTGCGGATGCCTCGGGAGACGTCATCACGCTCCGCGACCGCCAGCTGGTTGTCGAGGTTGCTCACCCGACCGCCCCCCGGCCGCCGCGTTGCGCACCGGTGTGCCCGAGCCGCCGAATCTCGACCTCGTAGTCCGGCCCGGTGAACCGGCCGAGCGGAGTCCACAGCCGCGCGGTCGCGCCGTCGGGCGGCGCCCGGAGCACGATCTCGACCTTTCCGTCGGCGGTGCCGCCCCGCCGGGAGCCGTCCGCGCCGGGCGCGACCGCCAGTGCACGGCCGAAGAGCTCCAGCAGGCGTTCGAACACCGAGTGCTCGAGCCGGCCGACGCTGCTCAGCCGAACCGGTCCGTCGGTGTGCAGCATGTCCCAGGCGGCTTCCAGCTCGGCGCGTTCGGCCCGGGCCTGCTCCGCCCGCGCGGCCCTGATCGCCGCCACGTCGCGGATCCGCCCGGTGCGGCTGAAGCGCTCGGTGCGCCCGGCCGAGCGAAGCAGCTGCGAGACCTCGACCGGAGGCGCGTCCCGCCAACTGGTCGACGAGCTGACCAGCTCCGGGTCGGGATGCGGTAGGTGGGCGTGCCGGGCCGGGCTCAGGCCGAACATGGTGGACCACAGCCGGTGCAGGTCGTCGCGCGCCGGCAGCACGGCGAACCACCGCGCCAGCTCGCGGAAGTCGGCGACCGCGCTGCTTGATCGCCGGCGCGACTCCGCGATCCGATCGAGGACCTGCAACAACGTGATGATGGCGTGCCGCGCGACCAGGTGCAGCTGCTCCACCCTCGGGCGGGCACCGTCGTCGGGCGCGAACCAGGACCGCAGGCCCTGCCACCTGGTGCGCCGATGGCGCAGCCACTCCGGGCCCGGATCCTCCCCGGACAGCTGTGGCAGCTCAGCGCCCACCAGCGCCCGGTGGAACAGCACGCCGACGCCGTGCGACTCGACCTGGCGGACCCGGTCGGCGATGGTCCGTGCGCGCTGCTCCAGATTTGTCAGGAACTCCTGCAGGTAGGCGACGGTGGCCGCCTTGACCTCGTGGAATGTGGCCAGCTCGGCATCGTCGGCCTGCAGTAGCCGCTGCAGCTCGCTGTTGAACCTCGTGGTGTTCGTGCGCAGCGCCTCGAGGTGGCCCTCCAGCTCGGTCACGGTGGTGAACAACCGGCGCGGTGAGCTGCTCGGCTCTTCCATTGCGGCGATGAGGTCGCCGAGCCGGTCGGAGATCGCGTCCAGTACCGCGGTCTGCAGGGCGCCGGTAGATGCGAGCACCGCCACCGCGTGGGTCACGCCGGCGAAGGCGGCCTCCCCGCGCCTGGTGAGCGAATACTGCAGGTTGCGCCGTTCGTACTCGCCGGCGGTGCGGTAGTTCTCGCCGTGGTTCTGCACGGCATCGACCAGGTGCCAGGCGCGCAGCTGACCGAGCGTGGCGATCAGGTACGAGTCGTCCAGCGCGTCGAGCCAGCCGACCGTGCGCAGCCTGGCGCGCACGTCGTCGATGCTCAGCGCCGTCTCGAGCCGTTCGTTCGCCTCGGCGAAGGCGTGCAGGATCGCGACGTACAGATCAGTGCGCTCACCGTGGGTGAAACTGAACAGCTCGGGCGGTACCCGGACCGGATCCACAGTCGGTGCCATGCGTGGCCCCCTCACGCGTTGGATGTCGCGCCCAAGGTAGCGACCGGCACCGACAAAACTGTGCTCGGGCGGCCCGGGTCAGGTTCCGGCGAGCGCGTCGAGCAGGCCGCCCGCCACCCGCTCCTCGCTCACCGCGATGTCGGTGTCGCGCAGCGCGCCGGCGAGCTCCGGATCCCACGGTGCCTCGGTCACCTTGCCGACGGGTGGTCCGGCCGGGGCGCCGCGCAGCGCCTCCCGGTAGTCGGCCGCGTCCATCCGCCACGGCGTGGCACCCGTGCTGGCCTGGACGTTCGCCGCGATGCGCAGGCCTTCGCCGTCGAAGTCGCCGTGGTAGCGCAGCGTGCACCCGGCCGAGGCGAGGATGCGCAGCAGCGCGACGCCGGCGCCGCTCGGCCACCCGGAAAGGCACACGATCGGCGGGCAGCCGGCACCGAACCGCGCCATGGCGAGCGCCAGCACACTGGGGTTCTCGAACACCGAGACGGTCGCCGGGAGCCGCAGCCGCCAGGGCGGCACACCCCGGAGCTGGGCAAGCGTGAGCACGGCGGCCTGGCCGCCGTCCGCGCAGATCCGCAGGACCTGGCTGGCCGGATCCGGTCCGAGCGGTCGGATGCCGGCGGCGAGCACGGTGGAGGACAACTCGTCCTCCGCGACACCGGCTCGTTCCCACAGTGCGCGGCGCTGCTGAGCGCCGGTCGGCGGCGCGACCTGGTAGATCGTGGCGAGCGCGCGGGTGACCACCTTCGCCCTGCGGGTGTCGTCGTCGAGGCCGTGCGGGTCGTGCAGCAGCTGGTCGGCAAGCACCGGGAGGGGAATGCCGGACGCCGGCAGCTCGGCCAGCACACCGAGCACCGATTCCAGGAACTGCCGGGTGTCTGGCACCGAACCGCCGACGAGCCCGGTTCTGCGTACCTCGGCGGCCCAGCCGGCCAGTACCGGCTGCGCGGCGACGACCGGGTGCCGCTCGAGCCAGCTCCACAGCCCGGCGCGTTCGTCCTGGTCGAGGCGCCGCCGCGCGGCGCGGTCGCCGATCGGGCCGATCAGCTCGGCGACCACCTCGCGGACACCGGCGCCCACCGCGTCCCGGACGATCTCGTCGAGGCGCCGCAGTGACACCGAGGTGTGTTCCGGGGGCAGCCGTGACAGTCCCAGCAGGTCGGCCAGCGCCCCGCGCTGCTCGTCGCTGAGCGGACCGACTTGCACCGCGCTCA